>NZ_JAGHKN010000011.1:0-148617 GCF_023093475.1 Methylobacterium sp. 37f | reverse complement strand
TCGTGGGGCTCCAGGGGGGGGCGGCGCGCGCACGATGCGCGGCCGGTTCAGGCGTGCTGAGGGTCGGAACGCAGGATCTCGTTGGCGAGGGCCACGAGCTGGCTCAGCCGGTAGGGCTTGGGAACGAAGATGGAATGCGCGACCGCATCGGCCTGGGACAAATGTCCGCGCCCTCCCGAGGTGTAGACGACCGGCAGGTTCGGCAAGTGCCGGCGCGCGCGATGCGCCAACGCGATGCCGTTCGTGTTGCGAGCCAAATCGATATCGGTGAAGAGCAGGTCCACCCGTTCCCGCGCCAGGATGTCCTCGGCCGCGTCGGCATCGGCTGCCGTGAGGACCCGGTAGCCCTCGTCGAGCAAGGCCTCGGCAGCCAGTTCGCAAACCATCGCCTCATCCTCGACCACCAGAACGGTCTCGGTGGCGATGCGCGGACGGAAGGCGGGCACGGTGGGAAAAGCGCAAGCGAAGGAAATCATGACGCAACTCCGACTCACCCGGCGTGAGGCCCAGAGGCCCGTGCCGGATCGCAAGACAAACGGGCGGCCGGTCGGCATCGTTCGCTGCCATTCACTCCAATTGCGCGGACTTGGTAAGCGAAGCTTTAACCTTGCGAGCTCGGTGGTGAACGGGTTCGCGCAGCATCCATGACCCGTACCTGGCATCTCGGCTTCGGAGTCGTCCTCACGGCGCTTGCTGGCTACGTCGACGCTCTTGGCTTCATCCGGCTCGGCGGCCTCTACACCTCGTTCATGAGCGGAAATACCACCCAGTTCGCGGTCTCGCTCGGACACGGCAACCTGCACCACGCGCTGTTGCCGGCGCTCTTGATTCTGGCGTTCCTGCTCGGTGGGATCTGCGGCGGCGGCCTCTCGGCCCTGACCCCGGCGCGCTGGGTCACGCCGGTCATCCTTGGCTTTGAAACGGCGGTGGTGAGTGCGGCCTTCCAGGCTGCGACGGAGGCTCCCGATTCCGGCATCGCGTCCCTCATGCTGGCCCTCGCCATGGGTGCGCAGAACGCCGTGCTCTCGCATGTTCAGGGCTTCCGGGCCGGAACCACCTTCGTCACGGGAGCGCTGTTCGGCTTCGGGCAGAAACTGGCGCTGGCACTCGCACGCCGCGGCGCCCGTCTGGCCTGGGTCGGCGATGCCGTCGTCTGGTTCTCGCTCCTGATCGGATCGATCGCCGGAACGGTCGCCTATGGGAAGCTGGCGTTGTATGCCCTCGCTATCCCCGCCGGCACCGCCGGTGTCCTCGCGCTCGTCGCGACGATCCTGATCGCGCGCACTCCCGTGTCCAAGGGGAGCGGCACCAAGATCGTTGCGAGGTGAGGCCGCGAGTTTCGCGCTTCGAGAGATCTGTCCGCATGAGAGCCCCCTCCCTCCTCGATCACGTCATGCCGGTTGTGGCCGGCGCCCACGTCACGCAGGCGGTCTGGCTGCAGGACACGGTCACGTTCGCGCTCGGCGACGGCGCCGTTCTTGTCGTGTCGGATGAAGAAGCCAAGCGGGTGGAGGCGCATCCGGACGCCGGTATTCTCGTGGGCGCCAGTGACGGCCGCCGCCTCGTCACGGGAGGCGATGACGGACGGGTTGTGGCGATATCGGGCCGGGGCGAGGTCATCGAGGTTGCTAGCGTGAAGAACGGCGCCTGGATCGACGCTCTGGCCCTGCATGCCGATGGTGGCATCGCCTATGCGGCCGGCCGCAACGTCGTCGCCCGTGATGCCAAAGGCCGCGAGAAGACCTTCGCGGCTCCCTCCACAGCGCGGGGGCTTGCGTTCGCGCCAAAGGGCTACCGGCTCGCGGTCGCACACTACAACGGCGCCACCCTCTGGTATCCGAACCTCGAAACCGCGCCCGATTTCGTCGAGTGGAAGGGGTCTCATATCGACGTGACCTGGTCGCCGGACGGTCGTTTCGTGGTAACCACCATGCAAGAGAACTCCCTGCATGGCTGGCGCCTTCAGCCCGACCGCGGCCATATGCGGATGTCCGGCTACCCGGCGAAGGTGCGCTCGGTGTCCTGGTCGGGCGACGGCCATTGGCTCGCCACGAGCGGCGCCGAGGCGGCCATCGTCTGGCCGTTCGACTCGAAGGAAGGCCCGACCGGTAAGGCCCCCCGCGAGTGCGGCGTGCGCCCGGCGCGCGTCTCGCGCGTCTCGTTTCACCCCAAGGCACTCGTGTTGGCCATTGGCTACGAGGACGGCTGCATCCTGCTCGTGCGATTCGCGGACGCCTCCGAGTTGCTGGTGCGCCGGGCGGTCAAAGACAGCGCCATCTCGGCCCTGGCCTGGGATGGGCGCGGCAATCGTCTTGCCTTTGGCTGCGCCGATGGGCAGGCCGGCATCCTCAACCTTCCGGCCTGAGGCGCATCGTGGCCTTGCTGGGATTTGGAGCCCGCCGCCCCCCTGCGGATCAGGCGGCCCGCGCGGCGATCGTCGGCTGGGTCCGACGTTGTAGCGCCCTGCCGGATTCTGCCGTCGTGAAGGCCAGCGAGATTGTCTGTGCTGATCCGGCCTGCCCCGGCTTGGAGACTGTGATCCTCATCATGGTGTCCGGACGGCCGACTCGTGCCATCAAGGTCCTGCGTGCGATGCCGGAGATTACGGAGGCCGACATCGTCGAAGCGTTCGCCAGGGAGGAGGGCGAGCGCGAGGCGTGATGGAACGACCGGAACCGGCCGTGCCGCCACGCTTTGTCTCACACCCGCAAGCGCGCAGAGGTGCCGATGTTTCGCGTCCTACGCACTCTCGGGCTCGCCCTCGGGCTCCTCGTTGGCGCGATCGCGGCGCAGGCCCCGGAATTCGCTCAGCAATATGCCCAGCGACTCGGCGGCACCCTTGATGAACTCCGCCGTGTCGTCTCCGGCTTCGAAGCCGATGCTGTCGCGACTGGCCGAAGCCGGGACGATGCTGTCGCACGCCTGCGCAGCGACGGCGATGCACTGGTGGCCCGCCGCGGCGAGGCAGCTCGCCAGGACATCGCGCGCCTCGCTGCGTTGACCCGGCAGCGCCAAGCGCTCGCAGAGGCAGCCGGGCCTCTCGGACGCGTCGTCGTCCTGCTGCGTGATCCCGACCTCGCTCTCGCGCGCGCAACCTATCAGGACTACGCGCCCGCCATTCCCACGACGGCCGATGGCGTGACGGCAGGACTGCTCGGCTTTCTCGTCGCCTGGGCGGGTCTTCGCCTGCTCGTGGATCTCGGCCAGCGCGTCGTTGGCCGACGCACGCGACCCGTGCCCCGGCGGGCATGAACCAGAGCGCCGGGCCGCGGAGGCCCGACTGTTGCACGACGTCTACAGCCCGGCCGAACTGGGTGGACTAGGGTCTGTGCCTCAGCACGCGGGCCCCATCCTGGCGTCGATTCACGGCCTTAATCGAACCCATGCCGCGCGCGCCTATCACCTCCATCGATCCAGCCCTCGACGCCGCCGCGCTTCTACGCCGGATCGGCTTCATCGGCCTGTTCGTGGTCATGCCGGTCGCCGCTCAAGTCGCCCGGCGCGCGGTCGTGATCCTCGCACCAATCTCCATTGCGCTGCTGGTGCTCGCCAGCGCCATCGACGGCAAGTCCCGTTCGGTCCGGCCGGCTTCGACGCGCCTGCTTCGTTCGTCCGCTTTCCTGGCCGGCGCCCTGGTGATCCTGTGGTCGGCGCTGTCGCTGATCTGGACTCCGTTCCTCAGTCTCGCCACCGAGCGGCTTCTCAACCTCGTCGCGACCCTGCTGATGACCATCGGGGGATATCTTGCTCTCCCCGACCGGATGCGTTCGGCCAACCTCTACCTGCTGCCGGTAGGCGTCGCGGCGGCAGCCCTGTTCGCCATCGGACTCGGGCTCACGGGACAAGGGCCGTTCGGCCAGGGCTTCCTGCGCGCCGATGAGGATTCCATCCTGGACCGGGGTTTGATCCTTCTCATCCTGTTCGTCTGGCCTGCCGTATCATGGCTTCGGTCGCGCGGGCGCAATGGCGAGGCACTTGGCCTCGGCCTGGTTGTGTCGGTGGCGCTCCTGATTTCCCCGGGCCCGACGACCCTGGTCGCGCTCGCGATCGGAGCCGTGGCCTTCGCGCTCACCGCCTTCCGGCCGGTTTCCACTCCGCGTCTCCTGGCGGGCACCGCTGCGACGCTTCTCGTGCTGGGTCCGGTTCTCCCGTTCCTGGCGCGCCCGATCGGCGCGACCCTGTTCGGCGGCCGCGCGCCCGGCGTCCTCAGCCTGAAGGCATGGCAGACGATCGTCACCAGCGAGCCGGTGCGGCTCATCACCGGGCACGGCCTGGAGACGGCCCTGCGCGGCCGCTTCGTCAACCTGCTGCCGATGAATGCGCCGCGCACCCTGCTGTTCGAACTTTGGTACGAACTCGGGCTGGTGGGCGCTTTCGCCGCCGCGTTCGCCCTGCATGCCGCCATTCGCCGAGCGGGGCGCGAAGCTTCCGTTCTGGTGCCTGGGGCGATGGCGGCCTTCGCGTCCGCGTTCGTCATCGCGTGTATCGGCGTCGGTATGACCGTGATGTGGTGGCTCACCACTCTGGCGGTCGCCATCCTGGTCTTCGTGGCGGTGGAGCGCGGTCAGTTCCGAACCCGCCGGCCCAAGGCCAGCCTGTTGCCCTCCGCGCTGAAGGCCTGACCCCGACAGCGGCGGACGCTTTTCGGGCGCCGGACGATCGCTTCTTATAAGGGGCACGGGGTTACGCGTCCGCGGCGGCCTCGATTGCCGCCATGTCGGCGTCCGACAGGCCGAAATGATGGCCAATCTCGTGAATGAGGACATGCGTGACGAGATGGCCGAGGGTCTCGTCGTGTTCGGCCCAGTCGTCGAGAAGGGGGCGGCGATAGAGCCAGACCTGGTTCGGCATCTGTCCGGTCGCGACATCGCCCCCCTGCGCCAGGCCGATGCCGCGGAATAGACCGAGGAGATCGAAGGGACTGTCGCAGTCCATTTCCTGCAAGGTCTCGTCGTCGGGAAAGTCTTCGATGTGGATGACGAGGCCCGCGCAGAGATTGCGGAACACCAGCGGAAGGTTGGAGAAGGCGGCGTGCGCCAGGTCCTCGAAATCCACGAGCCCCGGCGCTCGGGCCGACGTCCAGTCTCGGGGGATCTCGCGGGTCATACGAGTTCCGGCAGCACGCGCTGTTCCAGGAACCGGGCCAGATCGCTGGTGATATGGTCGATATGCGGCTCGCGCACGGCCTCCTGCTCGAAGGCTTCGCGAAACGGGTCGACCGTCGGGGGCACCACCAGAACGGTGGACATGCCGATCTCGTGCGGAACGACCAGGTTGCGGGCGATGTCCTCGAACAGGGCTGCCCGACGAGGGTCGACCCCGTGGCGCTTCAGGAATCGCTCATAGGTCGAGCGTTCTGGTTTTGGAACGAAGTCCGCATCCGCGATGTCGAACACATCCTCGAAATGGTCGAGGATACCGAGCTTGGCCGCGACGTTCTCGGCATGGCGGCGGGAGCCGTTGGTGAGGATCAGCTTGCGACCGGGCAGCCGTTCGATGGCGTCCCCGAGGGCAGGGTCGAGACGGATCGTGGAGTGATCGATGTCGTGAGCGAAATCGAGGAAGTCGTGCGGGTCGATCTCAGCCTCGACCATCAGCGCCTTCAGGGTCGTCCCGTAGCGATGATAGAAGTATTTCTGCAGGGCGCGGGCCGACAGCCCGTCCAGGCCGTACAGGCGCATGACGTAGAGCGTGATGCGCTCGTCCACCTGTGGCCAGACGCGCGCATCGCTGGGATACAACGTGTTGTCGAGGTCGAAGACCCAGGTATCGACGTGGCGAAAGCCGCGGGACTGGGCGGTGGTAAAGTGAATCTCGCCGGGCAGGAACACGGTGTCGCAATGCGGTTCGGGGTGGGCGGGGAAGCCCGGCCGCTCGAAGTAGGGGCCGGACTCCGAGAAGGAAAGCGTGGCGTCGCTCCTTTTCAGAGCATGGCCGCAGCGATCCGACAAGCAGGTGGCCGGCCAGACCATCGGCATGAGGCCATCGCAATGAGATCAGGTCGCGATCGAGGCCGTTCTGTTCCAGCGTAAAATGATTGGCATTTAGGCAATCCGGCAATATTTGAATGGTGAATAGGCATTGCCGGCATTGATCTGGCGATATGCTGCTCAAGACGCGGTTGAAATTTCCGGCGTATCACCTTAACCTGACATACACGAACGAGCGGCTATTGCAGTGTGGCCGTACAGCGCAAGGTGTGCCGCGGCGTACGACCCCGTGAACCGGGAGAAATTGCTTTGCTCGCTCGCGATTTCATGAACTTCTTCGATGCCTCCCGGCGTCAGGGCGTTATTCTCTCCTTCGGCGGCGACATCTCCGAGAATGTCCTCTTCTCGCTCGGCGAGGTGCTGAGGTTGCGGATGAGCCAGGGTGAAACGGACGCGACCGTGGCCAAGCGCGTCTTCGCGATCTTCGTGGAGCAGGCGCAGAACGTCATCCGATACTCCGCCGACAAGGTCGCGCAGCCGTCCGGACCCTCGCCGGGACTGATCAGCAACGGGGTCATCGTCGTCGGCATGGAAGCGGGGCGCTTCTACGTCGTCTGCGGCAACGAACTGCCCGAGGCGGATGTGCCCTCGCTGCGGGCCCGGCTCGACCATATCGCCAGCCTCAACAGCGATGAGCTGAAGGCCTTCTACCGCGAGAAGCTGCGTCAGCCGCCGGATGAGGGCAGCCTCGGGGGAAGCATCGGTCTGATCGAGATCGCACGGCGGTCCTCTGCGCCGGTCGAGTACGACTTTCAGGAGCTCGGCGCCGCGCGCAGCTTCTTCTGCCTCAAAGCCTATATCTGACGAGCCTGCCACCGATGGATCGAATCCAGATTCCCGCCACGGACCGCTCTCCGCAGGTCGACTTCGACTTCGCGGCCGGGCACCTGTCCCTGCGGGGCGAATCCTACCCCGAAGATGCGGCCGCCTTCTTCGGGCCGTTGCTGCAGGCCCTGCGCGCCTACCTGGCGATCGCGTCCGAGACCCCGATCGTGTTCGAGGTCCGGCTGGCCTACTTCAACTCGTCAAGTGCCAAGGCGCTGATGAACCTCTTCATGCCGCTCGAGGATGCCGCCGAAGAGGGACGTCGGGTCACGGTCGAGTGGCGTTTCCTGGATGGCGACGAGACGATCGAGGAGGCGGGCGAGGACTTCGCGGCCGACTTCTCCCATGCACGCTTCGAGCTGGTGAGGGAAACCGCATGACGCGCGCAGTCAGAGCCGCGACTGGAAACACGCCGGAGAAGGTGTCGGATTCCTTCAGTCTCTACGACGCCGAAGAGGCCGTGCTGACCCGGACGGAGGCGATGCTCTCCGGCCTCTCCGATGTGGCTGGCGGCGTCCAGGCCCTGGCCGATGCCTATCGCCGAGGTTACCGCGAGCAGCGCCGTCTGGTGCGGATGAGCGACCGGATGCAGCTGGAGCTGCAAAAGGCCAATCATTGCCTCGCGGAGCAGCGCCGTGATCTGCAGTCGCTCAACGCGGCGCTCTCCAGCGAAATTGAGCTTCGGACGCGACTAGAGGCCGAATTGCGGCGTCTGGCCGACACCGACGATCTCACGGGTGCCCTCGCGCGGCGCCGGTTCATGGAGATCGCGGCCCGCGAATGGCTGCGCCACGAGCGCAGCGGCACGCCGGTCTGCATTCTCATGCTCGATCTCGACCGCTTCAAGCTTCTCAACGACAGCTTCGGTCACGCGGCCGGGGACGCCGCTCTGATGTCCTTCGTCACGACCTGCAGGGCCAACCTGAGGACCCTCGATTTCATCGGCCGTACCGGCGGCGAGGAATTCGCCATTGTCCTGCCGGATACGAGCCTGGAGATCGGGCATGCTTTCGCCGAACGCTTGCGGGACGCGGTCGCCGCGACGTCGGTGCCAGCGATGGACGCCGCGGTGACGATCACGGTGAGCATCGGTCTCGCCCAGGCGCGGCAGGGGGAGAGCCTGGAGAGCGCGATGCAGCGGGCGGATGCGGCCCTCTACACCGCCAAGGATGGCGGCCGGAACCGGGTCGCGCCGAGGCCGGACCCATCGGAGATCTCCGAGCATTCGATTCAGCCATGACGGACGAGGCCAACATCGAAGCCTTGCCCGCCAGCGGGGCGTCCGCATCGACGCGTGGCGGCTCCTTGCGGGGAGCCGGTCCGCGGCGAAGCAGCGATTTCATGAGCGCTGCCGGATTCCTGGACGTGACCTCCAACGATCCCGGGACCATGCGGCCCGGCGCACTTCGCGGCTCGGCGCAGGGACGCGACCTCGACAGTCTCGCACACACGTTGTTCCTGCGGATCTATCCCGTCATCGCCGTGGTCGTTCTGGTGACGCAGATCGGCATCGCCTGGGTGAACTATCGCGACCAGCTGCACCTCTACACCGAGCGGGCCGACCTGATGGCGGCGATCACCGCCAGTTCGATTGCCCGCCCGGAGTGGAGCGCCAGTCCTCAGGTCTACCACCGGCAGATGGAGGCTCTGACCCTCGACCCGGCTTTCCGTTCAGCCACGCTCCGCGATGCGAACGGGACGGTGCTGATGACCCTTGGCGAGACGCGGCGCGCGCGGTCCTTCGAACTCATCTCCGCTCAGGCGGATCTGGTTGCCGCCCCCGGCACTGCGCCGGTGGGCCGGCTGACCCTGTCGATCTCGGCCGAGGACCTGCGCAGCAATGCCGAGAAGCAGGGCATCCTCGCGGTCGTCACCAGTCTCATCCTGATGCTGGCGTTTGTTCTGACCCTGCACGCCAACGTGCGGCGCCACGTGCTGGCACCCTTGAAGCGCCTGCTGCTCGCCATGCGCGAGGTCGAGCACAAGCGCTGGGTGGCGGTGGAACTCGACGGAGCCTTCCGGGCCAGCAACGAGATCGACGTCATTTCCCAGGCCTTCAACCGTATGGTCGACGGCCTGCGCTCCGGGGACGAGGCGAAGCAGCTTCTGCAGCAATTGGAGCAGGCTCATCGCAAGCTCGCGGACGCCAACCACCTCGTCATGGAGAGCATCGGCTATGCCCGGCGCATCCAGAGTTCGGTCCTTCCCGACCGCAAAGCCCTCGATGGCACCGGCCTCGAGGTCGCGGTTCTATGGGAGCCGCTTCATCTCGTAGGCGGCGATTATTTCTGGCTCGAGGAGATCGACGGGCTCGGCATCCTGCTGGTCGCCGATTGTACCGGGCACGGCGTGCCAGGCGCCTTTCTCACCCTCATCGTCGCCACGGCCCTGGACCGGCTGATCCACGAGCGCGGCCTGCGTGATCCCGCCGCCATCCTGATGGCCCTTGACAAAATGGTACGGACGCAACTGCGCCAGGATGGCCGCGGCTCGGAATCGGATGACGGGCTCGACTGCGGCCTCTGCATCTGGGACCCGGAGGCGGCGGAGATTCGCTTCGCCGGTGCCGGCACGGCCCTGACCACCATCGACGGCGCGGCGGTGACCCGCATCCGCGGTGCCAAGCGCGGGATCGGCTATCCTCGGCGAACGGGCGAACACATCGCCATCGAGGAGTCGCGCCTGCGCGTCACCCCCGGGATGACCCTCTACCTGATGACCGATGGCATTACCGACCAGATGGGCGGCGCGGGGCCGACCCGGCGTCTCCTCGGCCATCGGGGCGTGACGGACATCCTCGCCAGCCATCAGTCGGCAACCCTGTCGGAGCAGGTGGCGATCCTCGACACAAACCTCGCGGCTTACCGAGCCGGCGAAGGCCGCCGGGATGATATGACCCTCGTGGCCTTCCGGCCGAAGGCGATGCCTCGCGCAATGTGAGCGCGAGGCAGGCGGCCGGATCAGCCCCGGCGGATGAGGGTGCCGGCACCGTAATCGGTGAACAGCTCCAGCAGCACGGCGTGGCTGACCTTTCCATCAAGGATGACGACCGCCTCGACGCCCTGCTCCAGCGCGTAGATGCAGGTTTCCACCTTCGGGATCATGCCGCCGGTGATGGTCCCATCGGCGATGAGCCGGCGGCAATCGTCGATCGACAGTTCGGGAATCAGCTTCTTGTCCTTGTCGAGTACGCCCGGGACGTCGGTGAGCAGCAGCAGGCGCTTGGCCCGCAGGGCGCCCGCGATCGCGCCCGCAAACGTGTCGGCGTTGACGTTGTAGGTCTGGCCATCGGCCCCGAACGCCACCGGTGCGAGGACGGGGATCAGTTCCGCCTTCAGCACCGCGTCGAGCACTCCACGCTCGACATGCTCGGGCTCGCCCACGAGGCCGAGGTCGACTTCCTGCTCGGTCTGGCTCTCGGGATCGATGATGGTGCGGGTGGCCTTCTTGGCCCGGACCATGTTGCCGTCCTTGCCGCAAAGACCGACCGCGCGACCGCCCTCGGCCGAGATCCAACCGACGATCTGCTTGTTGATCGAACCGGCCAGAACCATCTCGACCACCTCGACGGTGGCCTCGTCGGTGACGCGCAGGCCGCCGCGGAACTCCGATTCGATGCCGAGTCGACCGAGCATCCGACCAATCTGCGGGCCGCCGCCATGGACGACGATCGGCTTCAGGCCGGACTGCTCCAGCAACACGATGTCCTCGGCGAAATCCTCGGCCGCCGCGCGGTCGCCCATGGCGTGGCCGCCATACTTGATCACGACGATTTCCTGATCGTAGCGCTGCATGTGCGGCAGGGCCTGGACCAGCACCTCGGCGCGCACATGAACGTTGGGCAGCGGTTCTTTCATCGTGGGGCTCGTCCTCGATGGCGCGTCGGGCACCGCGCGCGACGCCGGGCTTCTAACGCAGCCACGCGACGGTGCGAAGCAGCACCGGTACGAATTTCGCGAGGGAGCGACGGATTTCGCCAGGGCCGGCAAGGCGATGGGACGGTTGGGTACTGCGGGCGCGTGTCCGATACGCCCGACCGTTCCAGCTTCGCTCAGCGTAAGCCTTCCTTAAGGTTGATGATTGATGATCGTCCCACCGCCGGGGATCCTGCACCATGTTGAATGCCGATCCGTTCCATCCGCGTCCCACGCTGCTCCATCCCAGCCATATCGCCATCGCGGTCGATCAACTCGGTCCGCAGGCCGGGTCTTCCTCCGAGATGTGGCGGCTCCTGACCGACCATTTCACGGTCGATCTCGACGCGGTCGCAGCCCTTCTGCCGCGCTCGGAGCCCGAGCCGCATTGGCTGCGGACACGCGGCTGACAGCACCACGACAGGTCAATTGTCGCGCGCGTCATCGCTGACGGCACTGCGTCCAACGATAAGAACCGATGCTGGCACACGCCATGCTTGGCCTGACTCGGGAAAAGCTTCTTCCAAGACCAACGAGACGAGGAACACCAAGGCAACGATCACGCGGCCGCTCGAACGCCGGAGCCATCCCGCGGACCTTATTCGCCATCTCGAACAAGGGGTCCGTCATGTCCGAATTGCTGTCCGTTGCCCTCGTTTGCGCCGCGACCCTCTTGGCCAAGGATTGCTCGCGCGACACCGCCCTCGACATCATCGTCTCCCCGGCGCGAACGCCGATGGAGTGCCTGATGCACGGGCAGACCCTGGCGGCCTCGACCGGTCTGCCCGGCGGCGATGATCGTTATCTCAAGGTGACCTGCGAACGTCGCCACGCCGATCTGCGTCACCTGCGCCGGGCCGGCTACGCCGCCGCCATCGTCCTCGTGCGCCGCGACGCGATCTGAACCCTCGGCGCCGGCCGATGTGGGTCTGCGGGGAAAGCCCGATTCAGGTGAGCGTCAAGGTCTCTCCCGTGGTCAGTACGCCGCCTGCCAGCACCTCGGCGTAGACGCCGCAATCGGTGTGGCCGAGGTGCTGGGCAAGTGTGCGCGGGATCGCGAGGTCGCGCTGGCCCGTCGCCGGATCGACATTCGTCGCCGCGCAGCGCTGGGTCCGTTTGTGGATGTGGAGGCGCACCCCGCCCGTCGTCGTGATCGTGCGGTCGACGAGATCGAGTTCGGCCCAGGGTGCCAGCCCCGAGACGTGCAGATTCGCCCGGAAGCGCAGCGGGTCCACGGCTGCGCCGGTGAGATCCTCCAGGGCCGCGACGCTGGCGAGGTTGAGGAGCGAGACGAAGCCGCGCGGGGAATCCGTGAATCGGTATCCCGCCGGCGCGGTCAAAACCTTGGCCGGTCCACGTAAGGACCCTGGTATGTATTCGGTCAGGAAGGCCTCGATGGCTGCGCGTCCCTCCGGACGGGCGAGGTCGCCGCGTATCGCCACCGTGCCGCCCTGGCGGATCGTCAAGGTTCCATCCTGGGGATCGTAGTGCGTGTCGAGCTGCGCCAGCGCCTCGTCGCGCATGAGCATCAGGAACTTGATCTTCGGCTGATGGACCGGAGCCTCCGGATCGAAGCCCGAAGGGCCGTTCTCCACCGCAAACAGGCGGTCTCCTGGAAAATAATCCCCCGCCGTCAGGCTCGCGTGCGTCATCGCCTCGGGCGAGAGCCCCTTCACCGGGTAGCGATAGAGGGCGTCGAGGTGCAGGCAAGGGGAGTCGGTCATGTGCCGAGCGTGGCCCTGAAAGTCGGCGCAGCGCAAGTCCGCACCGGCTCTGAAATCCGTCGCGATCCGAACCCTTGTGGTGCCGATATGCAACACCACATCCTGGTGACCGGTGGCGATGTGGCGCCGGGGTCTCCAGCGGCACCGGCCGTGGGGGCGACGTCTCGGCGACCAGCCGTGCCGCGTGAAACGGGCGGTGGGTCGAGCCGACACGGGGAGGTGGAACACCGATGAATTTTGAGATCTATACCGAACGCGCCCGCGGCTTCGTGCAGGCCGCGCAGAGCCTCGCGATGCGCGAGGGCCATCCGCAATTCCAGCCGGGCCATATCCTGAAGGTCCTGCTCGACGATCCCGAGGGCCTGTGCGCCGGCCTGATCGACCGGGCGGGCGGCCAGTCGCGGGTTGCGCTCGCACAGACCGAAGCCTGGCTCGCCAAGCAGCCGAAGGTGTCCGGCAACGCGTCCCAGCCGCAGGCGACGCGCGAACTCGTGCGCCTGTTCGACACGGCCGAGAAGGCCGCCGAGAAGGCCGGCGACAGCTACGTCACCGTCGAGCGCCTGCTGCTCGCCCTCGCGGTCGAAAAGGACACCGAAGCCGGCCGGGCGCTCGCGGCTGCCGGCGTAACGGCCGCGTCGCTCAATGGCGCCATCAACGCGCTCCGCAAGGGCCGCACCGCCGACAACGCGACTGCCGAGAACGCCTACGATGCGCTCAAGAAATACGCCCGCGATCTCACGGAAGCGGCGCGCGAGGGCAAGCTCGACCCGGTGATCGGTCGCGACGAGGAAATCCGCCGCACGATCCAGGTTCTGTCCCGGCGCACCAAGAACAACCCCGTCCTGATCGGCGAGCCCGGCGTCGGCAAGACTGCCATCGTCGAGGGGCTGGCGTTGCGCATCGTTGACGGCGACGTGCCGGAATCCTTGCGCGACAAGAGCCTTCTCGCTCTCGACATGGGATCGTTGATCGCCGGTGCGAAATACCGCGGCGAATTCGAGGAGCGACTGAAGGGTGTGCTCTCCGAGGTCACGGCTGCGGAAGGCGGCATCATCCTGTTCATTGACGAGATGCACACCCTCGTCGGGGCTGGCAAGGCTGACGGGGCGATGGACGCCTCGAACCTGCTGAAGCCGGCTCTGGCACGGGGCGAGCTACACTGCGTCGGCGCGACCACGCTGGACGAGTACCGCAAGCACGTGGAGAAGGACGCCGCCCTGGCGCGGCGCTTCCAGCCTGTCTTCGTGTCCGAGCCGACGGTCGAGGATACGGTCTCGATCCTGCGCGGGATCAAGGAGAAGTACGAGCAGCACCACGGCGTACGCATCCAGGATGCGGCGCTGGTGGCGGCCGCGACCCTGTCGAACCGCTACATCACCGACCGTTTCCTGCCGGACAAAGCCATCGATCTGATGGACGAGGCCGGGTCGCGCCTGCGCATGCAGGTCGATTCGAAGCCTGAGGAGCTCGACAATATCGACCGCGAGATCGTGCGCCTGAAGATTGAGGGCGAGGCCCTGAAGAAGGAGACCGACTCCGCCTCCCGCGACCGTCTGGTGCGGCTGGAGAAGGAGCTGGGCGACCTCGAGGAACAGTCCGCGGCGATCACCTCGCGCTGGAAGGCCGAGAAGGACAAGTTGGGGGCGGCCGCCGAGCTCAAGAAGAAGCTCGACGAGGCCCGCAACGACCTCGCCTCGGCCCAGCGTCAGGGCCAGTACCAGCGCGCCGGCGAACTCGCCTACGGGGTGATCCCGGGCCTGGAGCGTCAACTCGCCGAGATCGAGGCGCAGGCCGAGAGCGCCATCGTGCGCGACGGCATGGTCGAGGAGGCGGTGACTCCGGCCCATATCGCGGGCGTCGTCTCGCGCTGGACCGGGGTGCCCGTCGACAAGATGCTGGAGGGCGAGCGCGACAAACTCCTGGCCATGGAGAATGCGCTGGGCGAGCGCGTGGTCGGTCAGCGTGAGGCGGTGGAGGCGGTGGCGACCGCCGTCCGCCGGGCTCGCGCCGGCCTCCAGGATCCGAACCGGCCGATCGGCTCGTTCATCTTCCTGGGGCCGACCGGCGTCGGAAAGACCGAGCTGACCAAGGCTTTGGCCGGCTTCCTGTTCGACGACGACACGGCGCTGGTTCGCCTCGACATGTCGGAATACATGGAGAAGCACTCCGTGGCCCGGCTGATCGGCGCGCCTCCGGGTTATGTCGGCTACGAGGAGGGCGGTGCGCTCACCGAGGCCGTGCGGCGTCGTCCCTATCAGGTCGTGCTGTTCGACGAGATCGAGAAGGCGCATCCGGACGTGTTCAACGTCCTGCTGCAGGTGCTCGATGACGGGCGCCTGACGGACGGCCAGGGGCGGACGGTGGATTTTCGCAATACGCTCCTGATCATGACCTCGAATCTCGGTTCGGAATACCTCGTCAATCAGGGCGACAGCGACGACACCGATGCCGTGCGCGAGGAGGTGATGGGAGTGGTGCGCAGCCACTTCAGGCCGGAATTTCTCAACCGGATCGACGAGATCATCCTCTTCCACCGCCTGAAGCGGTCCGAGATGGGGGCGATCGTCGAGATCCAGTTGAAGCGCCTGCAGAAGCTCCTCGACGAGCGTAAGATCACCCTCGACGTCGAGCCTGAGGCGCGCGACTGGCTCGCCGACAAGGGCTACGACCCGGCCTACGGGGCGCGCCCCCTGAAGCGGGTGATCCAGAAGGCGGTGCAGGACCGGCTGGCCGAGCAGCTCCTGTCGGGGTTGATCCACGACGGGGAAGCCGTGCCGGTGCAGGTCGGTCCGCTTGGTCTCACGGTCGGCAAGTCCGGCCTCAGCACCGAGCGCCGTCCGGAGAGCGTGACTCTGAACTGATCGGTTCCGCACGACGCGATCAGAAAGGCTCGCGACGGCTCCCGCCGCCGCGGGCCTCGCCGTTTCAGAGGTTTACTGTCCCGAATGCAGGATCACCCGCCGGAGGCGGCCGTCGAGATCCCGGAAGCGGGCGCCGATGCCCCGGACGGCGCAGGTCTGAAAGGTGTCGCCGGCAAAGAAGCCCCGTGCCCCTTGCTCGCGGCAGGCCAGCAGGGGCGGGACCAGCACGGCGCTCAATCCAACAAGAAGGACCAGCGCCATGTTCAGGAGAACGGCACCGAGCCAACCGAGCGGAGACAGGAACGGCTTGTCCGAGGCGCCCGTATCCTCGTCCGGACGCCGCAGGTCGCGAACGGCCGCGCTTCCGCGCCGACGCTCCGCCATCCGCGTATCGAGGTCACGGACCTTCAAGATCTCCGTCACCGACAGTCCTTCCACGCCAAACCTTTTTTCGCCGGACCTTTTACGCCAAGCCCCGTGATCATCGCGGTCGAACCATCAAGGAAGCCTGAAGGCGCAATCCTCGCAGTCACCGACCGCCTGACAAACCGACGTCAAGCTTGTGAACGGGCGTGAATTCACCTTGAGCAGCGGCAGCATTTGCGGAAAATGCGCGCGCACCACTGCTTCCCTCATTCTCAGGACGTCCCGATGTCGACACCCACGCCGGAGCGAAAGGCCGACTCCGCCGCGATGGAGAGCGCCCTGTCACGGGCCGGCATCCGGTTTACCGCCTGGGCTGAGAAGTGGTTTCCGGATGCCTTCATCTTCGTGGCCATCGCTGTGGTCATCGTGGCGCTGGGTGCCCTGGCCAACGGGGCACCGGCTCCCGCCATTGCCAAGAGCTTCGGCGATGGCTTCTGGAGCCTGATCCCGTTCACCATGCAGATGGCCTTCGTGACGATCGGCGGCTACGTCGTGGCGACGGCGCCACCGGTCCAGGCGCTGATCGACCGCCTCGCCGCCATCCCGAAATCCGGCCGTGGGGCCGTCGGGTTCGTGGCCGCGGCGACCATGCTGTCCTCGTTCCTGAGCTGGGGCCTCAGTCTGATCTTCGGCGGCCTGCTCGCCCGCGCCCTGGCCCGCCGCACCGAACTCCGCATGGATTACCGTGCCGCCGGAGCCGCCGCCTATCTGGGGCTCGGCGCAACGTGGGCGATGGGCCTCAGCTCCTCGGCCGCCCAGCTCCAGGCCAATGCTGCGAGCCTGCCCAAGGCGCTCCTGCCGATCACCGGCGTGATCCCCTTCAGTGAGACCATCTTCCTGTGGCAGTCGATGCTGATCGCCGCGATCCTGTTCGTGATGTCGGTGATCATCGCCTACGCATCGGCGCCGCGTCCGAACACGGCCGTGACCGCCGAGGATCTCGGCGTGAACGTTGCCCGCGAAAAGACCGATCTCGGGCGGCCCGAGCAGCCCGGCGAGTGGCTGGAGCATTCCCCGATCCTGACGATCCTGCTGGTGGTGATCGCAGGCGGCTGGATCTACCAGGAGTTCGCGCGCCAATCCTGGATCACCGCGATCTCGAACCTCAACACCTATAACCTGCTGTTCATCACCCTCGGTCTGCTGCTGCATTGGCGCCCCAAGCGCTTTCTCGTGGCGGTGGCGAAGGCCGTGCCGGCGACCGCCGGCATCTTGATCCAGTTCCCGCTCTATGCAGCCATCAGCGCAATGTTGACCGGGCCGAAGAACGCGGCCGGCATCTCGGTTTCCGAGGTCATTACCCACGCCTTCGTCAGCCTGAACACCACGGGCAGCTTCCCAATTTCGATGGGTGTCTACTCGGCGGTGCTCGGCTTCTTCGTGCCTTCGGGTGGCGGCAAGTGGCTGCTGGAAGCGCCCTACGTGATGCAGGCGGCCAACGAGCTGCAGGTCCATCTCGGCTGGGCCGTGATGGTCTACAACGCGGCCGAGGCCTTGCCGAACCTGATCAACCCCTTCTGGATGCTACCACTGCTCGGCATTCTCGGACTGAAGGCCCGCGATATCGTCGGATTCAGCTTCCTGCAGCTTCTCATCCACCTGCCGGTGGTGCTGTTCCTGCTCTGGGCCCTGGCCTTCACGCTGACCTATCACCCGCCGGTAATGCCGTAGGCAGGAGCCGGAAGCCGGACGGGAGGAGCAAACTCATGCGGTTCGCCATCCTCCCGGTCCTGTCGATCCTTCTTGTCGGGAGCTTGTCCGCCGTGGCCCAAGACCGCTTGCTGCCCCAAGACCGCCTGCTGGCCCAAGACCGCCTGCCGCCGATACCAGCCGATGCCCTCAGCGCCGAACAGAAGGCTGCGGCGGAGGCCTTCCTGGTGGCGCGTAAGACACCGGTGTTCGGGCCGTTCGTGCCGCTGCTGCGCAGTCCCGAATTGATGACCAATGCCAGCACCATGGGCCTGCACCTGCGCTACCGCAGCGTGCTGCCCCTGCGCTTGAGCGAGTTCATCATCCTGATCACCGCCCGGGAATGGACGCAGCAACTGGAGTGGCACATTCACGCGCCGATCGCCCTGAAGGCGGGCCTCGATCCGGCCATCGTCACGGCGATTCAGGAAGGCCGGCGGCCGGACGCGATGGACCCTGAGGAGACGCTGGTCTACGCGTTTTCGACGGAATTGCACCACAACAAGGCTGTGAGCGACACCACCTACGCGCGTGCGGTTCAGACCTTCGGCGAGCAGGCCGCCGTGGAGATGGCGGGGATCAACGGCTACTACACGCTGCTCGCCATGAGCATGAACATGGCGCGGACGGCGCTCCCCGAGGGCGTATCGCCGCCTCTGCCACCCCTGATCAGGTAGGGGGCTGTGCGTCGATCCCGGCGACGGGGTGGATTGATCGACCTTCGGCTTGGCGCCAATGCGGCGACGTATCGGCGTCCAGCCTCCGCTTGACGTCGCACCGCGACGTCGCCGGTCGTCACACCGATGGCTGCGACATGCCAATCGTTGGCGCCCAAGCTCGAGCGATCACCGGCTCGACGTCGGTTGCAAATTGAGGCGGTACCGATGGCGCCGGCTACCTTCGTTGGAACGTCGGCCGCGAGACGCCTGAATGCCTCGATGACGATCGGATTCAACGCCGGGTCGGAATGAGCGCCGCCATAGCGGCAAGCAACCAGCCCCCCATCAGCAGGACGCCACCGATCGGCGCCGCCATGGGAAACAGTGCCGTGCCGTGCAATGCCCGCAGGGCGAGATCGCCGGCGAACAGCGTGAGCCCAAGGACGAGGCCGGCGCCGGCAAGGCGCGTGACCGGCCGATGCGTCGTGCCCGTTGCTGAAAGCGCGGCGAGGGCGAGAAGTGCGGGGGCGTGAAACAGCAGGAACTGCGCCGCGGTCTTGAGACTGTCGGCTCCGCTGACATGAGCAGAGGCCGCGCTCGCCGCGACGCCGAGGAGCCCGGCGAGGGCGCCGAGCGCCAGGAAAGCGCGATCAAGGCCCTTCATGCGCCGCGCTCCTGGAGCAGCCGGGCGACGCTGGCACGCAGTTCCGGCACGCCGCGATCATCGCGACTCGAGGTGAGCAGGATCTCCGGATAGGCCGCCGGGCGCCGGGCGATGGCGGATTGCACCCCGGCGATGCGGGCATCCATTTCGGATTTCTTCAGCGCGTCGCCCTTGGTCAATACGATCTGGTAGCTCACGGCGGCCTTGTCGAGGCCGTCGAGGACGTCGGTGTCGATGCTTTTCAGGCCGTGGCGCGAATCGATCAGCATGAAGACGCGGGCGAGATTCGATCGACCCTTCAGGTAGTCGTGGATCAGGTCGGTCCAGGCTTCGACCTTGGTCTTCTCCACGGCCGCGTAGCCGTAGCCGGGCATGTCGACCAGGGTGAGCCGGCCGCCGATATCGAAGAAGTTCAGCTGCTGCGTCCGTCCCGGCGTGTGCGACGTCCGCGCCAGGGTGTTGCGGCCGGTGAGCGCATTGACGAGGCTCGACTTGCCGACGTTGGAGCGGCCCGCGAACGCGATCTCGACGCCTTTCATCGGCGGCAGGGCGGGCACGTTCGGAGCGGAGGCGATGAAATCGGCTGCACCGGCAAACAGCAGGCGACCGGCCTCCAGCAGGGCGGCATCGTCTTCGGCTTGGGACATCGGGCGGCTCCGGACGAAGGAGAGGGCGTGCCCACCACTCTCGCGAGCCGACACACCGAAAACAGGAAGTCCTCCCCGTTGCGAAACGGAGAGGACCGGGTGGGGAAGCGTCGTCTTGCGTATCGACGAAGCGATCAGCTCTTGGCGACGGCGTTCTTGTCGGCGGTCTTGCGCCGGAACATACCCCGCAGGTTGTCCCAGAGCTCTACCTTCACCCCGTTCCGTCGCATGATCACGTATTGCTGGATCACCGACAGGGTGTTGTTCCAGGCCCAGTAGATCACCAGACCGGCGGGGAATGAGCCCAGCATGAAGGTGAACACGATCGGCATGAAGGTGAAGATCTGCGCCTGAACCGGGTCCGGCGGCGCGGGGTTCATCTTCATCTGGATGAACATCGTGATACCCATGATGATGGGCCAGATGCCGAGGTGAATGAAGTCGGGTGCCGCGAAGGGAAGCAGGCCGAACAGGTTGAGGATATTGGTCGGATCGGGCGCCGCCAGATCCTGGATCCACCCGAAGAACGGCGCGTGCCGCATTTCGATGGTGATGAACAGGACCTTGTACAGCGCGAAGAAGACCGGGATCTGGATCAGCACCGGCCAGCAGCCGGCAACCGGATTGATCTTCTCCTTCTTGTACAGCTCCATCATCGCCTGCTGCTGTTTCATCTTGTCGTCAGCATAGCGCTCGCGGATCGAAGCCATCTCCGGCTGCACGGCCTTCATCTTGGCCATGGACTGATAGGACTTGTTGGCGATCGGCAAGAACAGCAGCTTCAGGCAGAGGGTCACCACGAGGATCGCGATGCCGAAATTGCCGAACAGGTGGAAGAAGAAGTCCAGTGCCCGGAACATGGGCTTGGTGATGAAGTGGAACCAGCCCCAGTCGATCAGCAGGTCGAACTGCTTGATGTTCTGGTTCGCCTGATAGGCGTTGATGGTGTTCACTTCCTTCGCACCGGCGAAGAGCTGCTGCGTCGTGGTCACGGAGGCGCCAGGCTTGATCACCTGGACGTTGCCGAGGACATTGGCCTGGTAGACCTTGGTGGCGCCGTCGGTCCGCTCGGTGAAGCTACCGGTATAGGGCGTCGCCTGGTCGGGAATGGCAGCCGCGGCCCAGTACTTGTCGGTGATGCCGACGAAGCCGCCGGTCACGCCCGTCCAGGTCTTGCCCTTGGTGCTGGCATTGCCGAGCGCCGGTTCCTTGGCGAGGTGATCGTAGGTGTATTCCTGCAGGCCGTCGGCGCCGAGCACGCCGATCATGCCTTCGTGCAGCACGTAATAGCCCTGGGTGTGCGGCTTACCCCAGCGCGAGACGAGGCTGTAGGGATAGAGACTGACGGCGTTGCCGCCCTTGTTCTCGACCTCGTCGCGGACCGTGAACAGGAACTTGTCGTCCACCGCGATGATGCGCTTGAACAACAGACCGGCGCCGTTGTCGTAGCTCAGCGTGACCGGCTTGCCCGGTGCCAGGGTGGTGGCGTCGGCCGTCCACACCGTATCGCCGTTGGGCAGCGGCCCGGCATTCTGACCGACCCAGCCGAATTCGGCGTAGTACGGATTCTCGGTGCCGGTGGGCGAGAGCAGGACGATGTTCGGGCTCTTGTCGTCGACGGTCTCGTGGTAATTCTTCAGCGAGACGTCATCGATGCGGCCGCCCTTCAGGGCGATGGAGCCGGCCAGCGCCGGCGTATCGATGGTCACCCGCGGCGAGCGAGCAATCGCGGTTTCACGCGAGACAATGCCGCCGGCGCTCGAAGCGCCCGGCAGGGTGCCGGGGACGGGACTGGCCGGGCCGCCTTCCTTCGGACTTGCGCTCGGCACGCCGTCCGGACCGGCAGCCTGACCCGTCGCTTCCGTCGCTGCCCTGTTCTGCAAGGCGGCCTGGCGTTGCTGCTCCACGCGTGGGGCGGCGATGAAGTAGTTCCAGCCGAGCAGGACCGCCAGCGATAAGGCGATCGCGACGATCATGTTCGTCTTGTCATTACCCATCGGTTGGTCCGTCGCATGCGTTGGGAAGTGGGGAGGGCGCGTTCGCGCGAGCCGGTCCGGGACCGGGCACCGCGACGGAGGCCGTCGCGCCCGAGGCCAATACCGGAGCCATCGCCGATGCGCCAGACGCGGGCGCACCTTTGCCGCGTCCGCGCCGGCCGGGACGCGACTCAGCCGGGTCGGATTTCGGACCCTGCGGCTTGGTCACGATCGAGACGGCGCGGCGCAGATCGTCGATGAGAGTCGCGAAAGGGGCATGCAGTGCCGGTCGTCGGGCCACCAGCACCACATCGGCCGGGCGGACCGGTAGGTCGCCAGCGGCCTGCGTCACGGCAGCACGAAGACGCCGCCGGATGCGATTGCGCTCCGTGGCGTGACCGACGCGCTTCGTAATGGTGAAGCCGATACGCAGCCCGTCGCCGGGCTGATCGTGGGTTGAACCGTCCAGAGACGGGTTCATGGCACGGATCAGGCCCTGTGCCGATAGACGTTCGTTGTGGAAACGACGCCCGCTGGCAGCCGCCAGGAACTCGGAGCGCCGCGTCAGCCTCCCGATCGTCGACAAGGTCGACCCGATCTCGCTGCCGGTCCTGCGGTCCCTGGGTGACATGATGGTGTGGCGCGCCGCCGTGACGGCGCCGCCAAGCTCTTAGGCCGACAGCTTCTTGCGACCGTGGGCGCGACGGGCAGCGATGACCTTGCGGCCGCCGGCGGTCGCCATGCGGGCACGGAAACCGTGACGACGCTTACGCACGAGCTTGCTGGGCTGATAGGTTCTCTTCATGGCGCGATCTCCGAATGGCCGAGGATCGATCCGGGCCGCACCGAAGGCCGCGCCGGATATTCACTCGCCCTGAAATGTGTCTGCAAGCGCGAACAGCGCCCATCAAGGGCGCCGCGTCGCGATGGCGCGGCTTATGCGGCAACGACCCCTGCAAGTCAATTCCAGATGACCGTGAGGCGTCGAAATCGGCAAACGGGATCGGTGCCAAGGTCCACTCCCGATTCGCCGCCGAATCGGTCGCGAAGCTCGTCGGCAAGCTGGTCGCCAGGCGCAACCTTTCGTTAAACCAAGCTGCGGCATCCGGTGATCCTGTTCGGTGATCCCGGAGACCGCGCGAACCTTCGGTCCGCACGCCTGGACTCCTCCCGAAACTCGCTTTTCAGGCCGCCCCGAACCGGGCGGTCTTTTTTTGTGGCGCGTGTCTTCACGAGGGGCTTCGCCAGGGACTTGCACCAAGAACTTGCACCAAGTCCTCTCGCAAGCCTCCGTGCCGGGCCTGCCCTCCGGCGCCCTCCCTCCAGAGGCACCGATCGCCTCGATTAACGTTAATGCCCGGTAAAGGCCGCGTGCCTCGGCGTTCGGCGCTAGAGTTGCGCAACAAGGGACAAGCGCGCCGCTTTCGTCCCACCGCGGGACGCATCATCCCGGTTGCAGCACAGGAGGCACTATGAGCGGATACGACGTCATGTTCCGGGACGAGCGCGACTGGGTGAATTTCGGTGACACCTACGTCACATCCGATGCGTTCAAGACGCTCTTCCGCGAGGGCATGACCCTGGTCGAGGAAGCCGCCGCCTATCTCGACGGCACGGGCCGCGAGGAGTCCCGGCTGATGTCCCGAGATGGCACGCTCAGCTACGCCAGCGAGAGCATGCGTCTCACCACTCGGCTGATGCAGATCGCATCCTGGCTTCTGGTGCAGCGCGCCGTCTCGGAAGGGGAGCTGACCCCGGCCGAGGCGATGCAGGAAAAGACCCGCGTCCGGCTGACCACGCCGGAGACTTTCCGCAGCGAGGTGTTCGGCGTGCTGCCGCCCACCCTCCAGGATCTCATCGTCCGTTCACGGCGGCTCCACACCCGAATTCTGCATCTGGATGGACTGATCGCCGACGAGCGCCCGTCGCCGCTTCCCCAGGAGAGTCCGGTGGTGGCGCAACTGAGCCTCCTGCGCTCCGCCTTCGCCCCGGCATCCGCCTCTTGAAGCGACACCGGGGCCCGGCCGCTTGGCCGGGCCGACCGTCCCGCGATGACCCCCGAAACGCAGAACGGGCGGCACCTGAGGTGCCGCCCGTTCTGCGTCGGTCCGAAGGTGCCGCCGCGTCGTCGCGGCGGCACGTCGAGATGGCCTTACTTCTTGCCGAAGGACAGAGCACCGAAACGCGAGTTGAAGCGCGAAACGCGACCGCCGCGATCGAGCATCTTCTGCTCGCCACCGGTCCAGGCCGGATGGGTGTTGGGGTCGATGTCGAGGTTGAGGGTGTCGCCCTCCTTGCCGTAGGTCGACCGGGTCATGTACTCGGACCCGTCGGTCATCACGACCTTGATGAAGTGGTAGTCGGGATGCTCGGTACCCTTGGCCTTGTCGGCCGCGCTCTTTGCCATGACGAAATCCTTGAATAGCCAAGCCGACCGGCCCGTCTGGCGGCCCGCGGCCATAGATCACGCGCAATCGGATGAAGGCGCGCCTATACCCCACGCACCTTCGCCCGACAAGCGTGCGCCGATCGAAGAGGCCGCCGGTCGGTCGCTTTTCCTTGAAGACCAATGATGACGAGGCACCATGGCTCGCGGCCGTGACAAGAAATCTTCCGGGGAAGCCCGGCCGAAGGCACCGCTGGGTTCGCTGCGCCCGCTGATTCCCTTCGCGATGGTCTATCGCGGCCGGATGCTCGCTGCCTTCCTGGCCTTGCTGGCCGCGTCCGGTGCGACCCTTGTGGTCCCGCTCGCTCTGCGCCGGGTGATCGATCACGGCTTCTCGCCGGAGGGGCAGGGGGTCATCGACACCTACTTTGCGGCGCTGATCGGTGTGGTCGCGGTGCTCGCCCTCTCCAGCGGCGCCCGCTACTACACGGTGGTAACGCTGGGCGAGCGGGTGGTGGCGGATCTGCGCACCGCCGTGTTTCGCCGGCTGACCCAGCTCGACCCGGCCTTCTTCGACCGCTCGCTGTCGGGCGAGATCATTTCGCGTCTCACGGCGGATGCGACGCAGGTCAAGGCGGTGTTCGGCGTCTCGATCTCGATCCTTCTGCGCAACGCGTTCCTCTTCAGCGGAGCGGTCGTGATGATGGTCATCACCAGTCCGAAGCTCTCGATCCTGGTGCTCGCCGCGATTCCCCTGATCGTCTTTCCGCTGATTCTCTCCGGCCGCGGCGTGCGTCGCCGATCGCGGGCCGCGCAGGATCGCCTGGCCGACGCCTCCGCTTACGCGGCCGAAGCGGTGAATGCGATCCGCACCATGCAGGCCTTCGGGATGGGCCGGAGCACGGCCGCCCGATTCGGCGAGGCGTCCGAGAACGCCTACGCGGCGGCCCGTGATTCGATCCAGGCGCGCGCGCTGCTGACGGGCGTCGCCATCTTCCTGATCTCGGCCAGCGTCGTCGGCGTGATGTGGTACGGCGCGCAAGGCGTCCTCGCCGGCACCATGACGGCCGGTCAGCTCTCGCAGTTCGTGCTCTACGCCGTGTTCGGGGCGAGCGCGCTGGGGCAGCTCTCGGAAGTCTACGGAGAACTCGCCCAGGCCGCGGGCGCTGCCGAGCGGCTCGGCGAAATCCTGGCGGCCGAGCCGGCGATTCAGGTTCCGGTCGACCCACTTCCGCTGCCGGTTCCGGCGAGGGGCGCGGTCACCTTCGAGTCGATCCGATTCCTTTATCCGGCCCGCCCCGACCACCCGTCCCTCGACGGGATCAGCTTCACCATCGCGCCGGGCGAGCGCGTCGCGCTCGTCGGTCCTTCGGGAGCCGGCAAGACCACGGTGTTGCAACTGCTGCTGCGCTTCTACGATCCGCAGGCAGGCACCATTCGGGTCGATGGCGTCGATATCACGCGCGCCGATCCGGACGCTCTGCGCGAGCGCCTGGCCCTGGTACCGCAGGACCCGACGGTGTTCTCGGGGAGCGTTCTCGACAACATCCGCTACGGGCGCCCGGAGGCGACGGAGGCGCAGGTGCAGCGCGCCGCCGAACTCGCCAACGCGGACGGCTTCATCCAGGCCCTTCCGCAGGGCTATGCCACGACGGTGGGCGAGCGGGGCGTCACCCTGTCCGGCGGCCAGCGCCAGCGCGTCGCCATTGCACGCGCCATCCTGAAGGACGCGCCGATCCTGCTTCTCGACGAGGCGACCTCGGCCCTCGATGCCGAGAGCGAGCGCGCGGTGCAGACGGCCCTCGACACCCTGATGCGCGGGCGCACCACGCTGGTCATCGCGCACCGGCTCGCGACGATCCGCAAGGCCGACCGGATCCTGGTCCTCGACGGGGGCCGAATCGTCGAGAGCGGTACCCACGAGAGCCTGCTGGCGCAGGGCGCGCTCTACGCGCAACTCGCCGCGCTTCAATTCACCGACGCCCACGACGAGACCGCGCGGGGCAAGGACGCCCGCCCGCGCCTCACGCCCCTCTCGGCGGAGTAGGGCGGACCGGCGCGGGGGTCAGGTCCCTGCGTCGGTCCCGTTCAGCGGGTTGGCGTCGTCCCAGCCGTAGCCGAGCGTTTCGAAACGCATCGATCGCGTGTCGACCATCAGCAGGCGCCCGACCAGGGGCTCGCCGAAATCCGTGATCGTGCGGATGACCTCGAGCGCCATGAGGGATCCCATGATGCCCGCCAGTGCTCCCAGCACGCCGGCCTCGGCGCAGGGGGCGACGCTGCCGGGCGGCGGCGGATTCGGGAACAGGCAGCGATAGGTCGGGTTCGGGCGACCGCGCGCATCGCTCGCATAAGGCTTGAGCGTCGTCAGCGATCCGTCGAAACGCCCGAGGGCCGCCGTCACCAGCGGCCTCCGGGCATGGAAGCACGCATCCGACACGGCGTAGCGGGTGGTGAAGTTGTCGGAGCCGTCGGCCACAACATCATAGGTACCGATGAGGCTCTGCGCGGTCTCCGCCGTGAGCCGCGCCGCGTGGGTCTCCACGGCGACGTGCGGATTGAGGCGGACCACCGCATCGCGCGCGCTCTCCACCTTCAGGCGGCCGATATCGGGGGTCGCGTGGATGACCTGTCGCTGCAGGTTCGACAGGGAGACGACGTCGTCGTCGATGATTCCGATCGTTCCGATCCCGGCCGCAGCGAGGTACTGGATCAGCGGCGCGCCGAGGCCGCCGGCGCCGATGACGAGGACGCGGGCGGCCTTCAGACGGGCCTGCCCCGGTCCTCCGACCTCCGGCAGGACAAGGTGGCGGGCATAGCGTTCGACTTCGTCGGAGGAGAGGGCCATGCCCCGCAGATAAGCCCGGTCGACGCGGCGCGAAAGACCGCGGGCGAATTGCACCCCCGCGCGCCGGCGCTTATGGCCTGCCCACAGGACATCAAGCGAGAGTCTCGCCCGTGCCGAACGTCGCCCTCGACCACTCCCCGCTCGCCCTTGCCCAGAGCCTGATCCGCTGCCCCTCGGTGACGCCGGAGGAGGGGGGAGCCCTGACCTGGCTCGGCGGCGTCCTTGAGGAGGCCGGGTTCGCGGTCGAGCGCCCGAGATTCTCACAGACCGGCACGCCCGATATCGACAACCTCTACGCCCGCATCGGCACCCGCGCGCCCTACCTGCTGTTTGCCGGGCACACCGACGTGGTACCGCCGGGTGACCTCGCCCGCTGGCGCCACGGCCCCTTCGCCGGGACGGTCGAGAACGGAATCCTGTACGGGCGCGGGGCCGTCGACATGAAGGGGGGCATCGCCTGCATGCTCGCCGCCGCTCTCGACTATCTCGACGTGGCCGGTCCGACCTTTCCGGGTTCAATCGGATTTCTCATCACCGGCGACGAGGAGGGGCCGGCGATCAATGGGACGGTCAAGCTCCTCGAATGGGCGCGGGCGCGTGGCGAACGCTTCGATCATTGCCTCCTCGGCGAGCCGACCAACCCGGATTCCCTCGGCGACATGATCAAGATCGGCCGGCGCGGCTCGCTCACGGGACACCTCACGGTGCAGGGCCGACAGGGACACGTGGCTTATCCGGATCTCGCCGAGAACCCGATTCCCGGCCTCCTCCGCCTCGCCGGAGCCTTGCTGGCCGAACCACTCGATGGCGGAACCCAGCATTTCGGCGCCTCGAACCTGGAATTCACCACCCTCGACGTTGGCAACACGGCCACCAACGTGATCCCGGCTGAAGCGCACGGCACCTTCAACATCCGCTTCAGCGACCGCTGGACCGCCGAAACCCTCGGCGCCGAGATCCGGGCCCGCCTCGACGCGGCCGCCGGCCGGAGCGTGCGCTATCATCTCGACCTGCTGCCCTCGAATTCGCCGGCCTTCCTCACCGAGCCGGATGCCTTCACCGAACTCGTCGCCGGCGCCATCGCCACCGAGACCGGCCGCCGTCCGGTGCTCTCCACCACGGGCGGCACATCCGACGCCCGATTCATCAAGGATTCCTGCCCGGTCATCGAGTTCGGCCTCGTCGGCCAGACCATGCACCAGACCGACGAATGCGTTCCGGTGGCCGACCTGAACCGCCTGACGGCGATCTACACGCGCGTGCTGGCGGCGTATTTCGGGGGCGAGGCGATCACCCGGAGAGCATGACTCGGCCCTTTGGAGTGGCGGTCTGGCCTCAAGGATCGTGGGCGGGAGTGGTCAGTTCAGAGTTAGGCCGCTTCCTCTGTCAGTAAATCCACGGGGTTGCTCTTTCCGGCCAGCCGCGGACGCCCGATGAAGTGCCTTTATTCAATGAATTTGAACGAGGGGATCAGTCGCTGGCTGGTTTGCCCGGCAATGTCGAAGACGGCTGCCAGATCACGCACGATCTCCTGCCGCTGCCGCTGCCGCTTCACGGCTTCCCGAATCGCGATGAAAATGAAGGGCGAGAGTGCTGCGAAGACAGTCGCTCCCATAATGAAGACGTGAATTGGAAAATTCATTGCGGGCCTATCCATCGCGCGATGCGGCACGCACCGGGTCTTCGCGATGATGTCTAATTCCCACGGTATTTCAACTTAAAGTAAAACATATTTCCTTTAGATTGCTGAAGCTCCGTATTCCACACCCACAAGCGTGAGGCCGCAGGCCGGCGCCAACGGCCCGCAGCGGCTGCGGTCGCGGCTCGCCAGGATATCGGAGACGTCGTCGGCGGTGATTCGGCCGCTGCCGGCCAGCATCAGGGTGCCGACCATCGAGCGGACCTGATGGTGCAGGAAGGCGCGGGCCGAGGTGGCGACGACGATCTCGTCGTGCAGGCCCATCGGCATCGCGACGACATCGAGCTGATCCAGGGTCCGCACCGGGCTCTTCGCCTGGCACTCGGCGGCCCGGAAGGCCGTAAAGTCGTGCAGGCCGAGAAGGCGCGTGGCCGCCGCCTGCATCAGCGCGACGTCGAGGGGCCAGGGCACCTGCCAGACATGGGCACGGTTCAGCACTGGCGGGCTGCGTCGGTTGAGGATGCGGTAGCGATAGTGCCGGCGGGTGGCGGAGTGGCGGGCGTTGAAATCCCCGGCGACGATCTCCGCGCTGAGGATCGCCACCGGGTGCGGGCGCAGGTGTGCATTGAGCGCGTCGCGCACCACATCGGTCCGCCAAGCCTTCGCGAGATCGAGATGGGCGACCTGGTGCGTGGCGTGGACGCCCGTATCGGTGCGGCCGGCGCAGGTGAGGCCGGAGACCTCTCCGGAGAAGCGCGTGACGGCGGCCTCGATCGCCGCCTGAACCGAGGGCTGCGATGTCTGTCGCTGCCAGCCGCAGAACGGCGAACCGTCATACTCGACGATGAGCTTGTAGCGCGGCATCAGGCCTGCCCCGGGCGGGTCATGCCAATGCCGTTCCGGGCGTCGCGTGGGTGCCGCGCACGAACTCGGCTCCGGTGGAAACGCCACCCTTGCCGGCCCGGCGCAACGCGCGAAGGCGCACGGCCCCGTCTCCGCAGGCGATCGTCGCCTCCAGGTCCAGAAGGGTGCCGGGCGCCCCTGATCCGGACACCGCCGCGGCCGACACGGCTTCAGCCGATAGGACTTTCACACGCTCCAGCCCCTTGCCGAAATCGGCTTCGAAGAAGGCCCCCGGAAACGGCGACAGGCCGTTGATGAGGTTGGCGATCTCGCGCGCCGGTCGGGTCCAGTCGATGCGGGCTTCGTCGTTGGTGATCTTATGGGCGTAGACCACGCCGCTCTCGGATTGCGGCGTGAAGGTGAGCGCGCCGCGTTCGAGGGGCTGCAGCGCCTGACCCATCAGGTCGGCGCCCAGCGGCATCAGTGCGTCGTGGAGTTGCCCAGCGGTCATACCGGGAGTGATGGGGCAGTGCGCTTCCATCGCCACCGGGCCGGTATCCAGGCCGGCTTCCATGCGCATGATGCCGACGCCGCTCATCGCGTCGCCCGCCATGATGGCCCGCTGGATCGGGGCAGCGCCGCGCCAGCGCGGCAGCAGGGAGCCGTGCAGGTTCAGACAACCGTGGCGCGGCTGGTCCAGTAGGGCCTGCGGCAGCAGCAGGCCGTAGGCCACCACCACGGCGACGTCGGCATCATGGCTCGCGAAGGTCGCGGAGGCCTCGGGCGTCTTCAGGCTGGCGGGCGTCAGCACCGGCAGGTCGAGGCGCTCGGCCATCGCCTGCACGGGGGAGGGCTTCAGTGCCATGCCGCGCCCGGCCTTCGCCGGCGCACGGGTGTAGACCGCCACGATGCTGTGTCCGTCGGCCGCGAGGCGCGCGAGGGTCGGCACGGCGAAATCCGGCGTGCCCATGAAGACGACGCGCATGGCTCTTGGTCTCCGCCCTTCAGGGGCTCCGGCGCACGGAGCTTCCGGTTTCTGCCCGGCTCGGCAGTCCGGGTGTCCGGTCTTGGCAGCATTCCGCGTTCGGGCGTCAGACGCCGTCGCGCTTGGCGGCCTTGGCGAACTTCTTCATCACCCGGTCGCGCTTCAGCTTCGACAGGTGGTCGATGAACAGCACCCCGTCGAGGTGGTCGATCTCGTGCTGGAGGCATGTGGCGAGCAGGCCGTCCGCCTCGATCTCCTGCTCCTGGCCTTCGAGGTCGCGGAAGCGCACCCGGACCCGGTCGGGCCGCTCGACCTCACCGTAATATTCGGGGATCGAGAGACAGCCTTCATCGTAGATCCGCTTCTCCTCCGAGGCCCAGACGATCTCCGGGTTGAGAAAAACCTGCGGCTGGCGGTCGTTCTCGTCCTTCGAAGTGTCGATGGTGACGACACGCTTCGGCATGCCGATCTGGATTGCCGCGAGACCGACGCCGGGCGCGTCATACATTGTCTCCAGCATGTCGGCGGCGAGCGTCCGAATCTCGTCCGTCACGGGGCCGACCGGCTCGGAGGCTAGGCGCAGGCGCGCGTCGGGCAGGATCACGAGAGGACGGATGGTCATGGGGCGATCGGACTTGAACTGGGGTGCGGGGCCGGCGGCTGCCTGAACCCCCGCAGATACGGGCGCGTCACAGGCCGGTCAAATGCCGGGGCGGGACCGGACGGACGACGAGGCTCAGAACGGTGTACGGCTGCGGATCGCCGCGGTCAGCGTCCCTTCGTCGAGGTAGTCGAGCTCCCCGCCCACCGGTACGCCATGGGCCAGCCGGGTGACCTTCAGGTTGTGCGCCTTCAGGGACTCCGTGACGTAATGGGCTGTCGTCTGCCCATCCACGGTGGCGTTCAGCGCCAGGATGATCTCACGCATGGCCGGATCGGCGGCGCGGGCCACCAGGCTATCGAGGTTGAGGTGCTCCGGTCGTACGCCGTCGAGGGCCGAGAGCACGCCTCCGAGCACGTGATAGCGCGCCGTCACCGCCCCCGAGCGCTCCAGCGCCCAAAGGTCGGAGACATCTTCGACCACCACGAGCGTCGTCGGGTCGCGGCTCTGGTCGCAGCAGATCGTGCAGGGGTCGCGCGTATCGACGTTGCCGCAGGCGTGGCAGACGACGATGCGCTCCGACGCCACCCGCATGGCGTCGGCCAGAGGAGCCAGCAGCGTCTCGCGCTTCTTGATAAGCTGCAGGGCGGCGCGGCGCGCAGACCGAGGCCCGAGGCCCGGCATCCGGGCGAGGAGCTGGATCAGGCGCTCGATCTCGGGACCGGCGACGGCTTGTGCCATGGATGAACAATCTCGTGACGGTTGAGACGCCCACACGGCACAATGCGTAGGACGTGGCAGGAACAGGCGAGGCGGCAGCGAAAGGTCGATCTGCCCGGTCGCGCCCGTTTCGTTCCGAAGCTCTGAGATAGGGGGGTCGCGGCCGGATTTCGCCCCCCGGACGGGCCGAAACGCCGCGAAATGCACCGCTTCGGCGGCCCGATTCAAGCTGCGCTCAGCAACTCGCCTTGCTCATGTAACTTTTTTTGTTGGTCAACGGGAAAGTTGACGGGAGGGGATCTGCCTTTATGCAGAGGAAGCGCGGTCCTGGAGCGGAGAACCTGCGTGCGGTGGACCTGACCAACCGTGCGGACGCTTCGGGACTGAACGAATCTGGAGAAGCCGCCAAGGCTTCCCGCGATGTGGCGGCGACGCGATCAGGTGACCAAGGAGAGACGACAGTGACCCAGACCGGTGCGTACAATCCCGCGCATGGCGCCGAGGCTATCGGCCTGCGCAATCTGAAGGCGGTTCACTGGAACCTCGACGTGCCCCGGCTCTACGAGGAGGCCCTGGCCCGCGGCGAGGGACAGCTGGCCCGTGGCGGCGCCTTCGTGGCGACCACGGGCTCTCATACGGGCCGTTCGCCGAAGGACAAATTCGTCGTGCGCGACGCCGCCACCGAGAACGAGATCTGGTGGGACAACAACGGTGCGATCACGCCCGAACAGTTCGAGACCCTGTATGCGGACTTCCTCGCCCATGCCGAGGGTCGCGAGCTTTTCGCCCAGGACCTGCGGGGCGGCGCCGACCCGGCGCACGGCGTCAATGCCCGGGTGTTCACCGAGCTCGCCTGGCACTCGCTCTTCATCCGCAACCTGCTGATCCGGCCTGACCGCGCCACGCTCGAATCCTACGTGCCCGAGCTGACGATCATCGACCTGCCGAGCTTCCAGGCTGAGCCGCACCGGCACGGCTGCCGCTCGAAGACCGTGATCGCCATCGATTTCGCGCGCAAGCTCGTCCTCATCGGCGGCTCGGCCTATGCCGGCGAGATGAAGAAGTCGGTCTTCACCTACCTCAACTACATCTTGCCGAAAGCCGGCGTGATGCCGATGCACTGCTCAGCCAACGCGGCCCTCGACGAGGCTGGCGACTCGGCGCTGTTCTTCGGTCTCTCCGGCACCGGCAAGACAACGCTCTCCAACGATTCCTCACGCCAGCTTCTCGGTGACGACGAGCACGGCTGGAGCCGGGATGGCATCTTCAACTTCGAGGGCGGCTGCTACGCCAAGACGATCCGCCTCTCGCGCAATGCCGAACCGGAGATCTACGCCACCACCGAGCGCTTCGGCACGGTGATGGAGAACGTGGTGATCGACCCCGAAACCCGGGTGCCGGATTTCGACGATGCCTCGCTCACCGAGAACACCCGCTGCGCCTACCCGCTCGATTTCATCGCCAATGCGAGCGCGACGGGCCGGGCGGCGCACCCCAGGAACATCGTCATGCTGACCTGTGACGCCTTCGGGGTGATGCCGCCGATCGCGAAGCTGACCGGCGCCGAGGCGATGTACCACTTCCTCTCCGGCTACACCGCCAAGGTCGCCGGCACCGAGCGGGGCCTGACCGCGCCCGAGGCGACGTTTTCGACCTGCTTCGGTGCCCCGTTCATGCCCCGCCATCCCAGCGTCTACGGCAACCTGTTGCGCGACCTGATCGCCCACCATGCGGTCGATTGCTGGCTCGTGAACACCGGCTGGACCGGGGGCGGCGTCGGCACGGGCCGACGCATGCCGATCCGCGTCACCCGCCGACTGCTCACGGCTGCTCTGGACGGCTCGCTGGCGCATGTCGCGTTCCGTCGCGATCCCTATTTCGGCTTCCAGGTGCCGGTGGCGGTGCCGGGAGTCGAGACGGAGGTGCTGTCGCCGGTCGAGACCTGGAACAACAAGTCGGCATTCCACGAGACCGCGACCCGGCTCGTGACCATGTTCCAGGAGAACTTCAAGCGCTTCGCAGCCCATGTCGACGCGGATGTGCGCGCCGCCGAGCCCGTGCTCTCGGCCGCAGCCTGACAGGTACCCCGGGGCGCGGAGGAGCCCTCCGCGTCCTGCCCCGCAGACCGTGTCCGTCCGATCCCGATCAGGATTCGTCGGTCGGAGATGGGTCGACGAGGACGTCGGGGGCGTTCTCGCGCGCCTCCCGGAACACGACGCCGACCTCGTTCTCCCCGTGCCAGATCGTCCGCGCACGATAGGTCTGATCGCTCGAATCCAGGAAAAGATCGAAGGCCTCTGGAGCCGTCACCGGCGTGCAGAAGACCACGCGGGCGCCGACCGGAGACAGGTTCCGGATCAGGCAGGGTTCGGTTTCGGCCGATGCCTGTTTCAGGGCGGCGCGCCCGGCCAGGTGGGTCTCGGCGCGGACCATCTTGCGTTGCTCATCCATGCCGCCAGGAAGCATCGACAACTGTTAAGAGCTCGCCACCGCGATCGTCAAAACCAGTGCCTACCCGAGAGTTGTTCTCGCTATCCAGAGCGCGCGGGCCGATGATCGCCGTGAGCGGTTGCCTGCGGACGAGGCTCGGAAGCCTTTTGGGCCAGATCGCGATCGGCCCCACGTCCGAGCGTCCTTGTCCGACCGAGCATTCCCGCCGAACCACCTGTGCTTCAAAATGCGGAACGACGCCAGGATTTGGCGTCCAGACAAGAAATCGTGGCCGCTCTGTTTGAGCCCACCGGCACGAAGCGGTTGCGGTCGGGGCTAAAGTCCGGTCTGCCTTGAGCCAAGAACGATCCGTCGCCCCTAGAACAACTTCATGCCGGGCGGGATCGGCAGACCCTTGGTCAGCTCGGCCATCCGCTCGGCCGCCACCTGTTCGGCCTTGCCGCGTGCGTCGTTGACGGCGGCGACGATCAGATCCTCGAGGATTTCGCGCTCGTCGGGGATCAGCATCGCGGGATCGAGCTGTACGCCCTTCACCAAACCCTTGGCCGTCATCGTCACCCGTACGGCCCCACCGCCCGAGGCACCCGAGACCTCGACGGTGTCGAGTTCGTCCTGCAGGGAGGCCATCTTCTCCTGCATGGCCTGAGCTTGCTTCATGATACCCATCAGGTCGCGCATCGGGTCTGTCCTCTCTCGTTCCGAAACCGGGATGGATCACATCTGGGGCGCGGCGGCCCCTGAGGCTATGCCTCGTCGTCGGGCTCGTCGCGTTCGGCCTCGCCGGTAACGGCAGCCTCGGCCGCGGGCGAGACCTCCGGCGCCTTGTCGCGGACATCGACGATCTGCGCGCCCGGGAACCGTGCCATCACCTCGCGCACCAGCGGATGTGCGGCGGCGTTCTGATGGCGCGTCTCGGTGGCGGCGCGTGCCGTTGCGTCGAGGGTCGGCTCGCCGGCCTCTTTGGACAGGGCGACGATCCAGCGCCGGCCGGTCCAGGCGTCGAGGGCCCTGGCGAGGTCGTTGGCGATGCTCTGACGGCCGCCCTCCGCCAGGCGGAACTCGATGCGGCCTTCCTCGAAACGGACCAGGTGGACTTCGCGCTCCAGAGCCATCTTCAGGCCGATATCGCGCTTGGTGTCGGCCAGCGCGACGACATCGGTGAATCGCAGGAGGCGCGGCCCCTCGGGCTGTGGAGCCGGGGTCGGGCTGATCATGGCCGGTCGCGATGCGCCTCCGCCGGCGGCCATCGCCAAGGCGGGGCGCGGCGACGCCTCGGCCGAGAAGCGCGGGATCGGCGGCAGGGCCGGGCGGGCATCCGCCATTGCCGCCCCGGAGAATGATGGGGCCGGCGACGCGGTCGGCGAGAGATCTTGCGAACGAACGGGGGCGGTGTCCGAGCCGGCAGCGGACGGGTTCGGCGCGGCGGCCGGCGCGGCGAGGGCCTGCGCCTTCATCTGGCGCAGGGCCTCGTCCGGGGTCGGCAGGTCGGCCGCGTAGGCCAGCCGCACCAGCGCCATCTCGGCCGCTGCCAGGGGCCGCGTCGCCGTCTGGACCTCTGGGATCGCCTTCAGCAGGATCTGCCAGGCCCGCGACAGCACCCGCACCGAGAGCGTCTGGGCGAAGGCACGGCCGCGCTCGCGCTCCGCCTCGCTCAGGGTCGGGTCGGCGGCGGCCTCGTCGGGCACCAGCTTGAGCCGGGTGACCAGGTGGGTGAAGCTGGCAAGGTCGGAGAGGATCACGGCCGGATCGGCGCCGGCCTCGTATTGGCCGCGCACCTCCGAGAAGGTGGCCGGAATGTCGCCGCGCATCACCGCCTGGAACAGGTCGACGATGCGGCCGCGATCAGCGAGCCCGAGCATGTCGCGCACGCTCTGAGCGCTGACGAGGCCGGCTCCATGCGCGATGGCCTGGTCCAGGAGCGAAAGGGCGTCGCGAACCGAGCCCTCGGCCGCTCTGGTGATCGCCGCCAGTGCCTCCGCGTCGGCCTCCACGTTCTCGGCGGCACAGATGCGGGCGAGATGCCCGACCAGTGTCTCGGCCTCGACGCGGCGCAGGTCGAAGCGCTGGCAGCGAGACAGGATGGTTACCGGCACCTTGCGGATCTCGGTGGTGGCGAACACGAACTTGGCGTGCGGCGGGGGCTCCTCCAGCGTCTTGAGGAAGGCGTTGAACGCCTTCTCCGAGAGCATGTGGACCTCATCGACGATGTAGACCTTGTAGCGGGCCTCGGACGGCGAGTAGCGGATGCCGTCGATGATCCCGCGCACGTCGTCGATGCCGGTATGGGAGGCCGCATCCATCTCCAGCACATCCATGTGCCGGGATTCCATGATCGCCCGGCAATGTCGGCCGAGTTCCGGCATCGCGATGGTCGGACCGGTGTCGGGGTGTCCGTCGCGGACATAGTTCAGCCCGCGGGCCAGGATGCGGGCCGTGGTGGTCTTGCCGACGCCGCGGACGCCGGTCAGCATCCAGGCCTGCGGAATGCGATTGGCCGCGAAGGCATTGGCGAGGGTCCGCACCATGGCGCCCTGGCCGATCAGATCGTCGAAATTCTGGGGGCGGTACTTGCGGGCCAGCACCCGGTAGGGCGTGGCCGCCGGCGCGGGCTCGGGAAGACCAGGCAGGAGCCCGGAATCGCTCATAGGACCGGAGGTCGCGTCCATGCCGCCTTGCTGGGTTGGTGCGGCTCCGGTCGGAGGGTGCCGCCACGCGAGCCCGAGGCATCGATCGAGGTGGGAGGCTGGACGAAGACCCGCTCGGTCTCGTTAGGGCTGCTTCCTTCCGGACCTGACCCGGTTGGCGAGTGAAACGTCCCTCGCCAACCTCCCAGGCGCTATATGGCCGGGCTGTGCGGCGGATGCAAGCCGGCGAAGACAGGAACCGATGGACGGCCTCCGGCCCGGATCGGCATGCCTGGAAATTGCCCGATCCGCGCGCGAGCCTCGATGGTCTTGGCCCACGATCCGAGCCGGAGTCCATCGATGACGCGACCATTCACCCACGCCCTGGCGCTGCTGCCCTGCCTGATGATCGCATCCGTCGCGTCGGCGGCGGAGAAAGCCCCTTGGGTCTGGGCGGGCAGCTACGTCTACGAGCATGACGGTGGCCGGACGGTGGGCGGCTCGCCGATCGTGGTCACCTATCGTCTCGACATCGCTCCGGGCCGGGGCAACCGCGACTGCGTGCTGCGGATCGAAGGGTTCCAGACCAATGAGACCATCGTCTGCAAAGCCGCAGGCACGGTGGACAGCATAATGGTGTCCTTCCACACCTTCGGTGACGGCCGCATCGTCAACGCCTACGGCACGCGTCTGTACGACGTCGGAACGAATCTGTTCGAGATACGCCGGGTCGGCGAGGCCGTTTCGACCCAGTGGCGGGCCCTGAATCCGAGCGGTGCCGGCTCGTCCGCACCGGCCGGCACCTCCTTCGCCCGCAAGGGCTGACGGCTCGCAGGGCGGGCCGGCTCGCCTGTCGGCTGCGGACTACTCGGCCTTGCGCTTCACGATCGCAAAGGTCTTCGGGTCGAGTTCCAGGTCGAACTGCTTGCCGTTCGCGTCGATGGCATCATCCACCTCGATCTCGTCGTCCTCGACCTCGATCTTCTTCCACTTGGTGAAGCCTTCCTGCTTCAGCACGGCTTCGATCTTGGTCTGCTCGTCCGGAGTCGGCATCCGGTCTGCGAAGGCGGAACCAGTGAATGCGAGGCCGAGAGCGATGGCGGCGAGGCCGGTGATCTTGATCGACATGATGTCTCCTTACCGTTGGAGGAACTGTTCCTGACCCCTCCCGAACCGCCGAGCGAGGACGAGGTTCCTGCCGCCGCCCCCGGAGTCGTGCGTCTTACGGTTGTGTGCGGGTGAACTGCCCCCTAGGGTCATCTGATCTTCCAGCCGGGGTCGGTCCAGTATGGTCACGCGCGTCGCCACCGTGGCCTTCCAGGGCATCGAGGCGCGAGCCGTCGATGTTCAGGTCCAGATCGCCCCGGGAATCGTCGCCTTCACGGTGGTGGGCCTCGCCGACAAGGCCGTGGCGGAGTCCCGCGAGCGGGTGCGCTCGGCGCTGATCGCCTCCGGCCTCGCGCTTCCGGCCAAGCGCATCACCGTCAATCTCGCCCCGGCCGATCTGCCCAAGGAGGGGTCGCATTACGACCTGCCGATCGCGCTGGCGGTGATGGGGGCGATCGGCGCCCTGCCGGCCGATGCGCTGGCGGGGTATTGCGTTCTCGGGGAACTCGCCCTCGACGGAACGATCACCGCCGTTTCGGGCGTCCTGCCCGCCGCGATGGCGGCCAACGCCCTCGGCCTCGGGCTGATCTGCCCGGCCGCGACCGGACCGGAGGCGGCCTGGGCGGGCGGTGACCTCGACGTGCTGGCGCCGCGCTCGCTGATCCAGCTTGCCAATCACTTCAAAGGTACCCAGGTCATGGCCCGGCCCGAACCGGCGATCGCCGCGCCGGGCGCCGCCCTTCCGGACCTGCGGGACATCAAGGGCCAAGAGGGCGCCAAGCGCGCGCTCGAGATCGCGGCGGCCGGCGGGCACAATCTTTTGATGAACGGGCCGCCCGGGGCCGGAAAGTCGATGCTGGCCGCGCGCCTGCCCTCGATCCTGCCGCCGCTGGCACCGCGCGAACTTCTCGAAGTCTCGATGATCCAGTCGGTGGCGGGCGAACTGAAGGACGGCGCTCTTTCGAGCCGGCGCCCGTTTCGCCAGCCGCACCATTCCGCCTCGATGGCGGCCCTGGTCGGCGGCGGCATCAATGCCCGCCCGGGCGAGGCATCGCTGGCTCATGGCGGCGTGCTGTTCCTCGACGAGTTGCCCGAGTTCACGCCGCAAGTGCTCGATTCCCTGCGCCAGCCGATGGAGACCGGCACGATCATGATCGCGCGGGCCAATCATCGCGTGACCTATCCGGCCCGCTTCCAGCTCATCGCCGCGATGAACCCGTGCCGGTGCGGTCAGGCGCTGGAGCCGGGCTATGCCTGTCGCAAGGGGCCGAATGCGCGCTGCATCGCACAGTATGGTGCCCGCATCTCGGGGCCGCTCCTCGATCGCATCGACCTGCGCATCGAGGTCGGCGCGGTCACGGCCGCGGACCTGATCCTGCCGCCGCCCCCGGAGGGGTCCGCCGAGATGGCGGCGCGGGTCGCGGTCGCCCGCGCGTTGCAGACCCGGCGCTACGCCGCACACGAGGCCGCTGGATCGTTCACCAATGCCACCTGTCCGCCCCCGGTGATCGAGGAGGTCGCGGCCCCCGATGCCGAGGGCGCCGCGCTGATCCGCTCGGCCGCCGAGACCATGCGGCTGTCGGCGCGCGGCTTCCACCGCACGCTGCGGGTCGCCCGAACCTTGGCCGACCTCGACGGGGAGGCTCGCGTGCGCCGCATCCACCTGGCCGAGGCCCTGTCCTATCGCGGACGCTCGGATCAGCCAGCGGCGGCGTGATGCGCCACCGGATGGGCCTGCGTGTCCGGACGCCGGAAGTGGTGGCGGGCCAGTGACAGGCCGAGGCCGGACAGGGTCAGAAGATCGCAGGTGAGGCCGAAGACCGAGCTGACGAGAAGGTTGTGCCCGGCCCAGCACAGACTGGCGCCGACGAAGAACCGCCGCATCGCCTGTGGATCGCCCTGAAGCCGGGCCGCGGTTGCCAGCAGGGTGCCGAGCCCGGCGCAGGCCGAGGGCCAGCCGTTCCAGGTGATCACCGTCAGGCTTGCGGCCATCAGGGTGGTGGCCGCGAAGAGCGGGGCAACCCAGGCCGCTCGGCCGGTCGGTCGGACGGCCTGCACCGAGACAAGGTTTTGCAGGAGGGCGATGCCGCACATCGCCGTGCCGGTCAGAGCACCGAGATGCAGATAGTGAAGGCCGAAGCAGGCGGCACAGGCCGCGGAGGCGAGGAGCATTCCATGCCGATGGGGCATGATTCCGGCGATGAAGCCGAGGAGGAGACCGAGGGTCCCGAACAGGTCGAGGTGAAATTTCGCGGCATCCCAGAGGCTCTGGGCGAGAAGGGTGACGGCCATGGTTTGCGCTCGAACGGCGCAGGAGCGCGCCGCATTCGCCGCTGGCGCTAGGTCGTCATGGTAACCGGTTCGTTAATGACGGACGCACCCCCTCGCGCCTGTCGTTCAGGCGCAACAGGGGACAGACCGGGGGGTGCCCCGCCTTACTCCGCGGCCTGCCGCGCGGCGTAGCCGAGACGGCCGTTCAATTCCTCGATCAGCTTCACGGCAGCGTCGGCGATCACGGTGCCGGGCGGGAAGATCGCCGAGGCGCCGGCGGCGTAGAGCGCATCGTAATCGCCGGGCGGGATGACGCCGCCGATGACGATCATCACGTCGCCGCGGCCCTGCTCGGTCAGCGCCGCCTTCAGTTCCGGCACCAGGGTCAGATGGCCGGCAGCCAGCGACGACACGCCGACGATATGGACGTCGTTCTCCACGGCCTGACGGGCCGCCTCGGCCGGGGTCGCGAACAGCGGCCCGATATCCACGTCGAAGCCGAGATCGGCGAAGGCCGAGGCGATGACCTTCTGTCCGCGATCGTGCCCGTCCTGCCCCATCTTGGCGACGAGAATACGCGGGCGACGTCCGTCGTTCTCCTCGAAGGCCTCAACGAGCTTGCGAACGGTCTCGACCACTGGCGACATGCCACCCACCTCCCGCTTGTAGACGCCCGAGATCGAGCGGATCTCGGCCCGGTGACGGCCCCAGGCCTTCTCCAGCGCATCCGAGATCTCGCCCACGGTCGCCTTCGCGCGCGCCGCACTGACCGCGAGTTCGAGCAGGTTGCCCTGGCCCTGCGCGGCGGCCGTGAGGGCGGCCAGCGCCGCGTCGACGTCGGCTTGGCTGCGCTCGGCGCGCAGGCGCTTCAGCTTGTCGATCTGCAGGGTGCGGACGTTGCCGTTGTCGACCCGCATCAGCTCGATGGCCCGGTCGTCGTCGGGCTTGTACTTGTTGACGCCCACGATGGTCTGGCGACCGGAATCGATCCGCGCCTGGGCGCGCGCAGCCGCCTCCTCGATACGCAGCTTCGGGATGCCGGCCTCGATGGCCTTGGCCATGCCGCCGAGTTCGTCGACCTCGCGCAGATGCTCCCAGGCGCGGGCGACGATGTCCTGCGTCAGCTTCTCGACGTAATAAGAGCCGCCCCACGGGTCGACGATGCGGGTGGTGCCGCTCTCCTGCTGCAGGAAGAGCTGGGTGTTGCGGGCGATGCGGGCGGAGAAGTCGGTCGGCAGGGCCAGCGCCTCGTCGAGCGCGTTGGTGTGGAGGGACTGGGTGCCGCCCTGCGTCGCCGCCATCGCCTCGATGCAGGTGCGGGTCACGTTGTTGAACACGTCCTGCGCCGTGAGCGACCAGCCCGAGGTCTGGCTGTGGGTCCGCAAAGGGAGCGACTTGTCGCTCTTCGGCTCGAACTCCTTGACGAGCTTGGCCCAGATCAGGCGCGCGGCCCGCATCTTGGCGATCTCCATGAAGAAATTCGTCGAGATCGCCCAGAAGAACGACAGGCGCGGGGCGAACTGATCGATGGTCAGGCCGGCCGCTAAGCCCGCCTTGATGTACTCGACGCCGTCAGCCAGCGTGTAGGCGAGTTCGAGATCGTTCGTCGCGCCCGCTTCCTGCATGTGGTAGCCGGAGATCGAGATCGAGTTGAACTTCGGCATGTTCTTCGAAGTGTAGGCGAAGATGTCGCCGATGATCCGCATCGAACCCGCCGGCGGGTAGATGTAGGTGTTGCGGACCATGAACTCCTTGAGGATGTCGTTCTGGATCGTGCCGGCGAGCTTCTCGGGCGGCACGCCCTGCTCCTCGGCCGCGACGATGTAGAGGGCGAGGATCGGCAGCACCGCGCCGTTCATCGTCATCGACACGGTCATCTCGTCGAGGGGGATGCCGGAGAACAGCGTCCGCATGTCGTAGATCGAGTCGATGGCCACGCCCGCCATGCCGACATCGCCTGAGACGCGCGGGTGGTCGGAATCGTAGCCTCGGTGGGTGGCGAGGTCGAAGGCCACCGAAAGGCCCTTCTGCCCGGCGGCGAGGTTGCGCCGGTAGAAGGCGTTCGAATCCTCGGCCGTGGAGAAACCCGCGTACTGACGAATGGTCCAGGGCTGGGTCACGTACATGGTCGGATAGGGGCCGCGCAGGTAAGGGGCCACACCCGGATAGGTATTCAGGAACTCGATGCCCTCGCGGTCCTCGGGGCCGTAGACGCCCTTCACCGGGATGCCCTCGGGCGTCATCCAGGGCTCGCCCGTGGGCGGCACCGGGGCCGGAACAGCATCGGCCGCGTAGGAAACGGTCGCGAAGTCGGGGATGCGAGACGTCATGGGCTCTGGCTCGTGCGGCGGCGGCGTGCCTGCATTATAGGTGCGCGCCCGGTCTGGGCTACTCCTAACCGGAGTTCGGCCCGATGGGGCCGGCAAAACCGTCACTTTCGCGCGGGAACCGGACAAATCTTTTCGGCTCCGACGCAAATCCTTTTTGCGCCGAGGCTATTCGGCGGCCATCCGGGAAGGCGCGAGGCCCTGGACCTCGGCGGCCACTGCCGCCACGACGCACCGCAGGTGCCAGATCAGATCTGAAAACCCCGGCGTGATCGCCAGGGTCGCCTCGTTCATGTAGAGGCCGCGATTGATCTCGATCTGGAGGGCGTGGCGCTCGACGTTCGGTTCGCCGTAATGCTCGGTGATGAAGCCGCCCGCGTAGGGCTTGTTGCGCAGGACGCGGAAGCCTCGCGCACGCAAGTGGTGCTCGAAGGCCTCGATCAGGATCGGCGCGCAGGCCGTGCCGAAGCGGTCGCCCAGGATGATGTCGGCCCGCGCCGCCTCGTCGCGCCCGAGGCTCGACGACGGCATCGAGTGGCAATCGATCAGGATGGCGTGCCCGAACTGCCGTGCCGTGCGCTGGATCAGCCCGCGCAAGGTCCGGTGATAGGGTTTGTACAGGGTCTCGATTCGTTCGACCGCGACATCCACGGGCAGACGCCCGCGATAGATCTCCTGACCGTCGGCCACGAGCCGCGGAATCGTCCCGAGGCCGCCTGCCACCCGCATGGAGCGGGTGTTGGCGAAGGCTGGCAGGCGTCCGTCGAACATGCGCGGGTCGAGTTCGTAGGGCTCCCGATTCACGTCGAGGAAGGCACGCGGAAAGTGCGCGCGCATCAGCGGCGCTCCGAGATCGACCACCGGGGCGAACAGGCGATCGACGTGCGCGTCCTCGGACCGCCGCAGGGCGAGACTGTCGAGACGGGAGGCGGCGAGGAAGGCGGCCGGGTAAACCGCGCCGGAATGGGGCGTGTTGAAGACGAACGGAAGGGTATGCGCCGCCGGTTCGTCCACGGTGAAAGGTGGATCGAAGGCCGTCACGCGGGACGCGTCTGAGGTCTGGGAGGGCTCGGTCATCGCGGCGCGGGCGCCTCGGTGCGGACGGGACAACGCATGGCGTCACTTTGCGTTTTGCCGGCTGGCCTGTCCAGCGCGGAGCGGACCCCGAGCCGACCGTTCGGGTGCCGTTGGACACCCGCGCCGGACGGCTTGGCAACGTTCTGTTTACCAAGCCGGTGCTTTGTGGAAAGAACACACCGAATCAAGAGTACGGGACGCCGCTCGATGAAGATCCTCCTGGCGGAAGACGACAACGATATGCGCCGCTTCCTGGCTAAGGCGTTGCAGAACGCCGGCTACGACGTGCTGTCGTTCGACAACGGGCTGTCGGCCTATAACCGCCTGCGCGAGGAGCCGTTCGAGCTTCTCCTCACCGATATCGTGATGCCCGAGATGGACGGGATCGAGCTGGCGCGGCGCGCCACCGAACTCGACCCGGACATCAAGGTGATGTTCATCACGGGCTTCGCGGCCGTGGCCCTGAACCCGGATTCCAAGGCTCCGAAGGACGCCAAGGTCCTGTCGAAGCCGTTCCACCTGCGCGATCTCGTCAACGAGGTCGAGAAGCTGCTGGCTGCCTGAGCGTCATCGCCGACCATCCCTGAGAATCCAGGCAGTAGGAAGAGCCATCACGCTCGCCTATATGCTGGTGGGATTGGATGGGGCGTTTCGACGATGAAGCCGGTCACGATCTACACAACTGCGTGGTGCCCGTACTGCTCGGCGGCGAAAAGCCTGCTGCGCGACAAGGGCATCGCCTTCACCGAGATCGACGTCGAGAAGACGTCCGGGTCGCGCGCAACCATGGTCCAGCGCGCGGGCGGCCGCACCAGCGTGCCGCAGATCTTCGTCGGCGACACCCATGTGGGGGGATGCGACGACCTCTACGCTCTCAACGGCGCCGGGAAGCTCGATCCGCTGGTGGCCGCATGAGCGACGCGCCCGTCTTCACCGCCGCCTGCGTGCAGATGCGCTCGGGCCGCGATCCCCTCGCCAACCGCGATGCCGCGGTGGCGCTGGTGCGGGAGGCTGCCGATGCGGGGGCGCATTATGTGCAGACGCCGGAGATGACCTCCCTGGTCGAGCGCAGCAAAACCAGCCTGTTCGAGAAGGTCACCGCTCAGGACGACGACCCGACCTTGGCCGCCCTGCGCGAGGTGGCCCGCGAGCGTGGGATCGTCATCCAGATCGGATCGCTGGCGATCCGCAACGGCGACAAGGTCGCCAACCGAGCCTTCCTGATCGACGCCGAGGGGGCGATCACCGCCTCCTACGACAAGCTGCATCTCTACGACGTCGATCTGCCCAACGGTGAGCGCTGGCGTGAATCCGCCACCTATACGGGCGGCGCCTGTGCGGTCGTGGCCGACACGCCCTGGGCACCGATCGGCCTGGCCATCTGCTACGACATCCGCTTTCCGGCGCTCTACCGGGCGCTGGCCGAGGCGGGGGCCACCATTCTGACCGCGCCGGCTTGCTTCACCCAGCAGACGGGGGAGGCGCATTGGCACGTGCTGCACCGGGCGCGCGCCATCGAGACCGGCTCGTTCATGATCTCGGCGGCCCAGGGGGGGCACCACGAAGATGGGCGCGACACCTACGGCCATTCCCTGATCGTCGATCCATGGGGCAAGGTGCTGGCCGATTCAGATGGGGCCGAGCCCGGCGTGATCCTGGCCGAGATCGACCTGTCCCGCGTCACCGACGCCCGTGCCCGCATTCCGGCGCTCCAGCACGCCCGTCCCTTCACGGTCGAGCGGGTGGGGCTGTCCTCCTGATCGCGTCACGCGCCACTGGCCAAAAACCGTAAGCCCGATGATCCGCTACACGCTCGTCTGCGAGGCCGACCACAGCTTCGAGAGCTGGTTTCCGTCGAGCGATTCGTTCGACGCCCAGGTCGCGCGGGGCTTGGTGTCCTGTCCGGTCTGCGGATCGGCACGGGTCGGCAAGAGCATGATGGCCCCCTCCGTCGCCCGGACGGATCGCGGGGGACGGACCGTTCCGTCCTCCGCCGAGGTCGCGCCGGCCGAGACCTTGCCGTCCGTGGCGCCCCAGACAGCGCCCCAATTGGCGATGACCGAACCGGAGCAGCGCCTGCGCGCGATGATGCAAGCCCTACGCGAGCAGGCGACCCGAAACGCCGACGATGTTGGTCGTCGCTTCCCCGAGGAGGCCCGACGCCAACATTATGGTGAGGCGGAGACCCGTGCGATCTACGGCGAGGCCAGTCTGGACGAGGCCCGCTCCCTCCTCGACGAGGGCATCGCGGTCCTCCCCCTCCCGCCGGGATCCGACGACCGGCACTGAGGCCTCAGCGCTTCAGCGCTTCAGCGCGGCCGTTCCGGACACCGAGGCGAGCGCGAAGGCGATCAGGGCATTCCAGCCTGCGAGCGAGATGCCGAACAGGCGCCAGGCCGCCGTCGAGCAATCGGCCACCCGCGTGCTCTGCAGGGCATTGAGGAAATCACTGACTGCGGCCGGATTGGCGCCGGCACCACCCCCGCAATCGGTGGGGCCGGCCCACAGGTTCCACTCCGCGCCCGCATGATACACGCTGAGGCCCGCCCCGTAGAGCAACCCGAGAGCTGCCAGCCCGAGCACGAGGCGCGCTCCCCAGGCCGGCAGGAACAGTCCGAGAAGCGCGAGCGGGATGGCCGCGTAATAGGGAATCCGCTCCGTCAGGCACAGCTTGCATGGCACGTAGCCGAGCCACCACTGGAAGTACCAGGCGCCGGCCAGGGTCAGCACTGACCCGACGAGAACCAACAGGGCGGCGCGGCGCAAGCGCAGGAGCGAGGTGTCGTCCATGTCTACAGAAGCACCTTGAACATCACGAATCCGAGGATGATCACCGCGATCGCGATCGCCGCCACCACGTTGAGGTGCCGGTCGAGCACCCCCCGGATCTGAACGCCGTAGCGGCCCAGAAGTCCCGCCAGGATGAAGAATCGGGCGCCGCGCGTCAGGAGCGACAGGATCACGAACCAGAACAGATCGTAATGGGCGAAGCCTGACGTGATGGTCACGAGCTTGAACGGGATCGGCGTCAGGCCCTTTAGCAGGATCACCCAGTGCCCGTACTCGGCATAGGAGGCCTGGAAGGTCGCCGCCTTGTCGGCGAGGCCATAGACCCGGAACACCCATTGTCCGACCGAGTCGAACAGCAGGGCGCCGATGGCGTATCCGACGAGACCGCCGACCACGGAGGCGAGGGTGGTGATCAGGGCGTAGAACCAGACGCGGTCGGGCCGGCTCACCGCCATCGGCACCAGCATCACATCGGGCGGAACCGGAAAGAACGAGCTTTCGGCGAAGGCCACGGCTCCGAGGGCGTAGGGTGCCGAAGGCTTGCCCGCGAGCGCGAGGATCCACTCGTAGAGGCGACGGATCATGAGGGGTCCGGAAAGGCTGGAGGTGGCGGGCGGCGTCCTTTGATCACACGGCGCCACCGCTGGCGAGCGCGCGCGCACCGCAACGCGGAGAAATTGGTTCACTGGGGAACCCGAGCCCGCCGAGGATCAGGCGGTCCGCCGCAGGGTGAGCGGCTTCAGAGAAACGCTTCGCAGGATATGCCTCGCAAGAAACGCTTCGCAAGCAGCGGCTTGCGAGACAGGGTGACCGCATAGGGACACCGGTGTCATTGCGGGGCGCCGCAGGCGAACCCGAAATCCACAGCCGCCGACCTTGGAAGGCTCTGCACCACCTGTCTTTCTGGATCGTAGGTTTCGCTGCGCGGTTTCGGGATGATGCGATGCTGGGTGGAGGCGCCGGCGGCGTGAAACGTCATATGCGATCACCCTGCTGGCAAGAAATCGCCACTGGCCGAAACCAAGAAGGTGTGCCATGACGCGAGCGTTGCGGGCGTGGTGGAACTGGTAGACGCGCCGGACTCAAAATCCGGTTCCGCAAGGAGTGTCGGTTCGATTCCGACCGCCCGCACCACTCGTTCGATCCCACCGGTCGCCCAGTTCATGGCCCGCCGGTCTTGGACCCGCGGTAAGTCGGCGCGCTGCCCGTGCAGGATCGGAAGGCAGTCCTCCCCTCGGGTGAGGTGATCGGCGGCCGGGTGAGCATCCTCGATTCGCTCGAGTTGCCGTGTTCGTGCAGGGTCGTCCAGTCTTCGTCCAACGCGTGCTTAGAGGGCGAGAGGGAATCACCGGAATTCACCTGGTCCGCGCCGGTACGATCCGTGAGGAAACGCTGAATCCATTCTCCGATCCGCGCACCATCGCCGGGCGCGTCGAAGGAGGCGAGGGCCTGGGCCCGAAGGGTTTCGTCGAGGTCGTCCGGGCGATGGTCAGCAATGAGGGCGCGGGCATAGGCGACCGCGAACTCCGGGTGAAACTGGAAGGAAAGGGCGCGCCGGTCGGCATAGGCGATGATGCCGTGGGGCGTGAAGGCGTTGCCGGCCAATGTCCGGCTCGCTGGTGGCGCAGCGGCCACATGGTCCTGATGAATGGCCGGCGCGGCGATGCGCCCCTCACCGTCCATCCAGGCCGCCGCGTGATAGATGTCGTAGGCGTGCAAGCCGAGGCCCCAACCCTTCGGCGACCTCTCGACACGCCCGCCGAAGGCGTCCGCCATGACCTGATGGCCGAAGCAGAGCCCAACCAGCGGTTTGTTCGGATCGAGGCGGCGCAGGTACGCGATGAGCGTCGCGATCCAGGGCAGGGAGTCGGAAACCCCCGCCGGTGAGCCGGTGACAAGGGTGGCATCGTAGGCGACGGAATTGGCGGGCCAGACATCCTGGTTCACGCGGAAGACGGTGCAGTCATACGCCGGCCCGAGCAGATCGGCCGCCATCCGGCCGTAGCCCGGAAAGCGGTCGGACAGCCGCTCCGGCGGTGCGCCGGCTTCGAGGATCGCGATCTTCATGGCACGTTGTCCAGCGCATCGAACGTCGCGAGACGCCCTCACAACACCGGATCGCAAACCGGCCCACCCACCGCCGCGTCTGGGGTCGCCAGCCACTTCGAGGCGAGCACGGCCAGGACCATCACGCCGAGGAAGATCGCGAAGATCGCCGGATTGTAGATCACCAGGGCGATGAAGCAGACCGCCGCCATCACCAGCGCGAAGGCGGGCGCGGCGGGATAGAGCGGGGCGCGGTAGGGGCGGGCGAGGTCCGCTTCGGCCCGGCGGAGGCGGAACAGGCTCGCCATGCTCATCCCGTACATCACCAGGGCGCCGAACACCGCCATGGTGACGATGCTGGCGGTGAGCGACTGGCCCGCGATGGTTACCAGGTTGTCGCTGTAGATGGCCGCAATGCCGACCACGCCCCCCGCGAGGGTGGCGATGTGGGGCGTGCGGAAGCGCGGGTGCACCCGGGCGAGGCCACGGGGCAGGAAGCCCGCGCGGGCCAGGGCGAAGATCTGCCGCGAGTAGCCCATGATGATGCCGTGGAACGAGGCAACGAGGCCGAACAGGCCGAGCCAGACCAGCATGTGGAGCCAGCCGCTCGATTCGCCGACCACCGTCTTCATCGCTTGGGGCAGGGGGTCGTTGAGATTGCTCAGAGCCCGCCAGTCGCCCGAGCCGCCAGCGAAGATCATCACACCGAAGGCCAGGGCCGTCAGGGTCAGCACACCGGTGATGTAAGCGATCGGGATGGTCCGCTTCGGATCCTTGGCCTCCTCGGCCGCCATCGCCACCCCCTCGATGGCGAGAAAGAACCAGATCGCGAACGGGATCGCGGCGAACAGGCCGCCGATCGCCGGCAGTCCGAAGGTGTCGGTGCCGGCCCAGCCGTGGGCGGCGAAGTTCGACCAGGAGAAGGCCGGGGCGACGACGCCCATGAAGACCAGGAGTTCGGCCACCGCCAGGATCGTGACGAACAGCTCGAAGGTCGCGGCGATCTGCACGCCGACGATGTTGAGGGTCATGAAGACCACGTAGGCGCCGAGCGCCGCGTGCTTGGGGTCGAGGCCGGGGAACTGCACGTTGAGATAGGCGCCGATGGCGAGCGCGATGGCGGGCGGCGCGAAGACGAACTCGATCAGCGTCGCGTAGCCGGCGATGCAGCCACCGACCGGGCCGAAGGCGCGCCGGCTGTAGGCGAAGGGGCCGCCGGCCTGCGGGATCGCGGTGGTGAGTTCGGTGAAGCTGAAGATGAAGGCGACGTACATCGCCGCAACCGCGATCGTGGTGATGAGGAAGCCGAGGGTTCCGGCGGAAGCCCAGCCGTAGCTCCAGCCGAAATACTCGCCCGAGATCACGAGTCCGACGGCGATGCCCCAGAGATGGAAGGCGTTGAGGCCCTTATGGAGCCCGCTGGTTTCGGTCTGCATCGCCCTGGCCCCTTTTGTCCGCCCGGTGCGGACCGCGGAGCCTAAGCAAGAGCGCTGCCGCCGTGACGGCAGGGAGATGCGACTCGAGCGGGCACCGTCAGGCTGTGCTGGCCCGGGGCCACAGGCGACGCCAGGGGCTGCGTGTCGCGGCACCGGTGTTCGGCGGTGCGATCTCCATGGTGGTCCGCGAGTCCCTCGTTGTTCGGAGGTCCCTCGTTGTTTGGAGGTCCATCGTCGTCCGGATGTTCATGGCATTGCCTCGCCAGAGAACCGCGCCGCGTAGCCAGGCGCTGGTCCACACGAATGGGATCAGGGCATCGCGGATGATGAAGCCCAGGAGGAGACCGGGGCCCCGGACCCACTTCGCCCGGGCGGCCAGCGCCATTTCGGCCGCATACCAGAGCCCGGTCAGCGCGAGCAGGCTTCCGGCGAGCGCCGGGGAGGGGGCGGCCGCGAGGGCGATGCCGAAGGGCAGGAGCGGTCCGCAGCCGATCTCGGGCGCGAAGAACAGCGGGAAGGTGACCCGGCGCAGGCGCGCCCATCGCAACTGCCGCGACCAGATCTCCGCCAGGGTGCGGCGCCCGAGGGGCTGGTCGAACGGAGCGGCCACGAGATGGACGCGCGCCCCGGCCGCGCGCACGAGCTTGGTCGCCGCCGCATCCTCGGCGATCTCGGCCGCCAGGGCGCGGATGCCGCCGCGTGCCTCCAGGAAGGGCTTGTGCCAAAGCATGCTCTTGCCCTGGGCGAAGCCGAGGCCGAGGGCCTCGCCGGTATATTGCCAGCGCGCCTGGAGGGTGTTCAGGAATGCGCATTCCACCGTGGCGAACAGGCCCTCGGGCCGCGCTCCGATCGGCGTCGAGCAGACGAGGCCGGTGTTCGGACGCCAGGCCGCCTGCAATTGCTGCAGGTAGTCCGGCGGCATCGCCACGTTCGAATCGGCGAGCACGACCCAGTCGTGGCGGGCCGCCTCCCAGCCGCGCACGCAGTTGTTGAGCTTCGGATTGTCGCTGATGCGCTCGTCGCCGACGATCAGGCGGGACCGGACCTGCGGATGCGCCGCCATCAGCCGACGCACCAGCGGTACGATGGGATCGCCTTCATCGGCGACGCAGAAGATCAGCTCGTAGGACGGATGCACCAGCCGAAAGCCGCGGGTCAGCAATTCCTCGCTGAAGGTCTCCACGCCGCAGACCGGCCGGACCAGCGACACCGGCGCGCCCTGGGGGAACACCGAGGCACCGTTGCGCCGCCCGATTCGGACGGCCGCCACCGCGATCCCGACCAGGTTGATCAGCGTCAGGGCGGCGCAGAACGCCAGAGCGACCGCAGCGCCCGGCTCCGACAAGTCCCGCATCGCCTGATCCCACATCCGCGACATCTCCCGTTGGTCAGACCCGAAACGCGACCGATCGCGGGATGGACATCGCGCCGCGTCCCCGACCGTCCCAGCGCCCCTAACAGCCGCGATGCTTCAGTCGTATGACAACCCGGGGGAACGGAGGGGGCGGGCGTGGCGAGACCGGCGCATGTGGCGATCGTGGGAGCCGGGATGGCGGGGGCGAGTGCGGCGCGCCGCCTGATCGAGGCCGGCCTCGCCGTCACCCTGTTCGACAAGGGCCGTCAGGTCGGCGGCCGCATGGCGAACCGGCGCGATCGCGACACCGGGCTCCGCTTCGATCACGGCGCCCAGGTTCTGCGGGCACATGGCTCCGCCTTCGGGGCGCGGCTCGCCGCCTGGGCGGGCCGCGGCCTCGTGGCGCCCTGGGATGGTCCTGACCGTTTCACGGCCGTGCCCGACATGACCGCGCCGGTGCGCGATCTCCTCGGCGGTCTCGAGGTTCATGTCGGCCGCACCGTCACGGGCCTGTCGCGCGTGTCGAGCGGCTGGACCCTGGCTCTGGCCGAGGGTCTCGAACCGCGGGTGTTCGAGGCCGTCGTGCTCACGCTGCCAGGGCCTCAGGCGTCGCGCCTCCTCGCCACGAGCGGACTCGTGCTGCCGACGATCGAGCGGGCGACCTACGCACCCTGCTGGTCGCTGATGCTGACCTGCGCGCGGGACCTTCCCTTCGCGGGCGACGTCCTGCGACCCGCGGGAGGACCGGTCGCGGCCATCTTTCGCGAGGCTACGAAGCCCGGCCGGCCGAGCGGGAAGCCCGCCTTCACCGTCCATGCCACGCCCGACTGGTCGAGGACCCACCTGGAGGACGCGCCCGAGGCGGCGGCGGCACGACTGATCTCGGCCCTGTCCGTCCTCTTCGGAATGCCGGTCGCCGGACAGGGGCGCGGCCATCGCTGGCGCTACGCCCTCGTCGAGGAGACCTGCGGCGAACCCTGCCTCTACGACCCGCGCGAGCGCCTGGGCTATGCCGGTGACGGCTGCCTCGGGCCGCGCGTCGAGGCCGCCTACGACAGCGGCTTGGCCCTGGCCGACCGCCTCGTCGCCGAACTGGCGTGAGGCGCGTGTCGTGAGGTCTGCCACATGAGCCTGCCCATCGTCTTCCACCCGGCCTACGAGGCGACCCTGCCGGAGGGGCATCGCTTCCCGATGCGGAAATACGGGCGCCTGGCCGAACTGCTGGTGGAGCAGGGCCTCGCGCCGCACGGCTTCGTCCGGCCGAAGCCGGCCGGGGCCGCGCTTCTCGCCGCCGCTCACGATCGCGCCTACGTCGAGGCCGTGCTCGCCCTCGACGTGTCCCGCGAAATCGAGCGCAGCATCGGCCTTCCGGTCGGCGCCTCGGTGGTCGACCGCTCCTGCGCGTCCGTCGGCGGCACCCTCCTGGCCGCCCGCCTCGCCCTGGCGCACGGGATCGCCGGAAGCACGGCCGGCGGCAGTCATCATGCCCGACGCGAGACCGGGGCTGGTTTCTGCATCTTCAACGACGTGGCGGTCGCCGCCCGCACCCTGCATGCCGAGGGCACCATCGCCCGCGCCCTGGTGATCGATTGCGATGTCCACCAGGGCGACGGCACCGCCGATTGCCTCAGCGGCACCCCCGATCTCTTCACCCTCTCGATCCACGCCGAGAAGAACTACCCGACCCGCAAGATCGCCGGCGACCGGGACGTCGGCCTGCCCGATGGCGTCGACGATGCCGGATACCGCGCGGTGCTGGAGGCCCATGTCGGACCGCTCCTCGATGCGATCCGCCCCGACCTCGTGTTCTACAATGCCGGCGTCGACCCCCACCGCGACGACCGCCTCGGGCGCCTCGACCTGACCGATGCCGGCCTCCTGGCGCGCGACCGGTACGTGGTGGGAGCCGTCCGCCGCCGCGGCATCCCGTTGGTCGGGGTGATCGGCGGCGGCTATTCCACGGACATCGACGCCCTGGCGGCCCGCCACGCCCTGGTCTTCGCCGCCATGGCCGAGCAGGCAGCCTGACGTCGCGACGCGCGACGTGCCGGCGCAAGGCCGAGCGGCGGGAGCGGTTCCTTGCCTAAGGTTCCGACAGCGCTACCTGCCGTGCGACGATCCGGTTGATCGTCCGGCCGAGCTGCTCGGCCGAATAGGGCTTCTGCAGAAGCTCGAAGCCGTGCGCGTCCTCCTGGGCCAGGATGTGGCTGTATCCCGAGGCGAGCAGCACTGGCAGATCCGGCCGGCGGCGCCGTAACTCCTGAGCCAGGGCCACGCCGCCCATGCCGGGCATGACCACGTCCGACACGACGATGTCGAAGGGTGTGGTTTCACGCTCCACATCCGCCAGCGCACTCTCGGCGTCGGTGTGCCAGGTCGGCAGATAGCCGAAATCCTCCAGGATCTGGCGGGCGATACGGCCCACCTCCAGGTTGTCCTCCACGAGAAGGACGCGCAGGCCGTCCCCCGACACGGTGGGATGCTCGATCACGCCGGCGGCCGTGGGCGGGACCTGGTCGGGCTCGATTTCCGGCAGGTAGAGCGTGAAGGTCGTTCCCGCCCCGACCGTACTGATGACCGCGATGTCGCCGCCCGACTGCTTGGCGAAGCCGAAGACCTGCGACAGCCCGAGCCCGGTGCCCTTGCCCACGCCCTTGGTGGTGAAGAACGGTTCGAAGATCCGGTCGAGATGATCCGCTGGGATCCCGATGCCGGTGTCGCTGAGCGAGATCGCGGCGAACCGGTCCGCTTGGCCGCCCTGGTCGCGCAGGGGTGACATGGGCGCCCGGCATTCCAGGCGGATGGTCAGGGTGCCCCGCTCTTCCATCGCGTCCCGGGCATTGACCGCCATATTGATCAGCGCGGTCTCGAACTGGCTGAGATCCGCGCGGATGTGGCAGGTCTCCTCGGGCAGCGCCGTGACGACCTGGATACAGGCGCCCGTCACCGTTTCCAGAAGGTCGGCGATGACGATGAGGCGCGCCCGAACGTCGAACACCTCGGGCTTCAAGGCCTGGCGCCGGGCGAAGGCGAGCAGCTGGCCGGTGAGCTTGGCGGCCCGGTCCACGGTCTCGGAGACGGCATCGAGGTAGCGGCTCTTGCGCACCTCCGGCAGATCCGGCCGACGCAGGAAGTCGACCGAGGAGCGGATGATGGTGAGGAGATTGTTGAAGTCGTGCGCGACGCCCCCGGTGAGCTGGCCCACCGCCTCCATCTTCTGCGCCTGCCGCAAGGCCTCGTGGGTCTGTTCCAGCTCGGCCGTGCGTCCCGCCACGCGCTCCTCAAGGGTGGCGTTCAACTCGCGCAGGGCCGCCTCGGCCTCCGCCTGCGCGTAGGCCGACCAGGTCCGGGCCGCGACCTCCATGGTCAGCCCGACCTCCGCGTCGGTCCAGATGCGCGGCGCGTCGGAATGCACGAAGAACACGCCGCCGAGGGACAGGCCGCCGGATTCCAGGCTTCGCATCATCGGAGCCACGATCAGCGCCCGCGTTCCGATGCTGTCCCAGGTGGCCTGGAACGCCGGCTCGGCGGTCCGCGGGTCCGTCCGACAATCGGTGACGACCAGGGTTTGCCCCTGGCGCAACTCGACCACCAGCGCGGGGCCGAAGGCATCGAGCACCCGGACCACGCCGGCGAGCGAGGGCATGCGCCCGTCGCACCAGTCGCGCTCGACCGAGATGACCTCGCCCTCGTTCTGAAGATGGCCGTAACCGACCCGGCCGACACCCAGATGCGCGCCGAGGCTGGCCGAGGCCATCATCTTGATGTCCAGCGGCCTCGCCGCCGTGCGCAAGCGGTCGGCTAGCGCGATCTGGAAGCGCAGGTGGCCCTCGGCGGATTTGCGCGCCGTGATGTCGATGGCCGTCCCGAGGGCCCGAACGCAGCGCCCGGTCTCGTCGAACACGCCCCGGCCCTTCGCGGCCACCCAGCGCACCAGCCGATCGTCGCGCCCGATGGTGCGGTACTCGGCGTCATAGGTCGTGCGCAGGGCCGGGTCGATGGCGGAGGCGAAGGCCGCTCGGGTCGCCGCCAGATCCTCGGGGTGCAGGGTGGCGTAGAAGTCGTCGAGGGTCACCGACGCGCCGGAGGGAAAGCCGAACATCGCCTTGGTGCGGTCCGACCAGACCAGCGTACCGCCGACCGGATCGAGGTCCCAGGTGCCGATCTCGGCCGCCTCGGTGGCCAGCCGCAACTGCTCCTCGCGCCGTCGCAGGCGCGTCTCGGCCTGCTTGCGGTCGTGGATGTCCTCGACCACGCCGTACCAGCACAGGATTTCGCCGCCCTCGGTCCGGCGCGGAAAGGCGCGGGCCCGCATCCAGCGGTGCTCGCCCGACGCGAGGCGGATGCGGTAATCGACATCCACCGGGTCTCCAGAGGCGATGCAGGCACCGAACACGGCGATGGTCCGCGGCAGGTCCTCGGGATGCACCGCCCGGGTCCAGCCGTCGCCCAGGGGCTCGCCGGGGGCCTGTCCCGTCAGGGTCAGCCAGCGGGTCGCGTAGGACGTGATGTTTCCGGCAGCATCGCAGGTCCAGGGCACCTGCGGGTTCAACTCGACTGCGTGGCGATAATGGTCTTCGCTCTCGCGCAGGGCGGCCTCGCCAAGCACGCGGTCGGTCGTCTCCGCGGTGACGCAGAGCAATCCGTTGATCGCGCCGGCATCGTCGTAGACGGGCGAGTAGGTGAACGACCACCAGCTTTCCTCCGCCCGTCCTGCGCGGGCGAGATCGAGCTTCATGTCGGTCAAGGTGCGGGGCTCGCCCGCGAGGGTGGCCTCCACCAGTGGACCGATGTCGTCCCAGATGCTGCCCCAGACCTCGCGGAACGGACGGCCGAGCGCGTGCGACAGGCGATAGCCGAGGATCGGCCGGTAGGAGTCGTTGTAGAAGCAGAGCAGGTCGGGTCCCCAGGCCAGGAACATCGGCCGGGGACAGGCGAGCATGAGCGCCAGCGTGTTGCGCAAGGACGCCGGCCAAGTCTCCGGCGGTCCGAATGTCGTCCCCGACCAGTCGTGCGTGCGGATTTCGGCACCCGTGACGCCGCCGGCGTCGAGAAACGCCAGGGAGACGGTCACGCGCGAGACATCCCGGATCGGGTCCAGCCGTTGGGCATCTCGGATCGTCGGGCGATCGGCTCGGGCGGTCCGGCTGGCATGATCAAGGCATAGCTGCGTTGACCCGGGTCGTACAGCGCTTCTCCGGGTCTCGGCAGAACGGATTTCGCGGAGACGAAATCATTCCCGGCCTTCGGAACGGCGTCGCGTAGGTTCGGGGGACGTCGCGCGGCACTGCGAAAGTATCGATCATGGTGAAGGCTTGGCCCTCATCCTTGCGATCATTCTTGCCCTGCCTGCTCCGCGGCATGCCATCGGCCGGCTTCGTCTGACTCAATACGGAAGGACCGTCAGCGGCGTCTCTCGCTCATCGATGTACGCAAGCGGACGCTCGGAAAGCTGAGACGCTCAGGGCTGCGCTTCGATCTTCGGCAGGCTCCTGGCGGTGCGCTCCATGGCGTCGAACAGCTTCTCCAGCTCCGCCCCCTCCAGGCAATGGAAGCCGAGCGTGCGAGAGAGGAGGAGGCCGAGGGTGGCGAAGGTCAGCATCGCCCCGGCGCCCGGGCAGCAGGCCACGTCCTCCATCTGGGCCAGGCGGTCCCGCAGGAAGGCGTTGAAGCCCGCGAAGGCCTCCGGGTTCTCGGCAGAAGCCAGCAGGAGCGCCCGGGGAAATCCATCCTCGTCGGCATAGATCTGTCGCGCATGGGCGATCAGGGCCAGGGGGAGGGCGGCCGGTCCGGGCCCCTGTTCGGCCTCGTGGGCCGTCACGCTCTCACGGATTTCGCGCAGTTTGCGCTCCGCCAGCGCCGAGATCAGCGCATCCTTCGAGGCGTAGTGATGCAGGACGCCGCCCTTGCTCAGAGCGGCTTCCGCCGCCACCGCATCGATCGTCAGGGTGCGGGTGCCCATGCGCCGGATCAGACGCTCGGCGGCATCCAGGATCACCAGCGGTCGGTCTTCGCGGCGGGTGCGCGCCTTCATCATCGATCATCCGGCAGAGGTGCCAAGGTTTCGCGATGATACCAAATCAAAGCCGCACATGGCAGAAAGATCGAATACTTCAACGAGATACCGGGGCGTTACGAAAACCAGGAGCCGATCTGCTTTTGCAAGAAACCGTCTGGACGGTCGGTATGATAGACGATATGGATGAGGCGAGGTAGGGGCTTTTTGGGTTTCGAGGACGCAATGGTGGGTTGGCAGACCGTTTGGCCGCGCTGGCGCGGAGGCCTGGGCCTCGGCCTTGCGATCGCAGCTGCCGCGATGTCGCCGGGGCTCGGCGCAGAGGCCGCCACCGAAGCGTCGTCCGCAGGCGCCTCGAAGAACGCCGCCCCGGCCATGGCCCTCGTGCGAACGACCATCGCCCGCTCGACCACCATCGCCTCGGACCTGATCTTCACCGGCGACATCCAGGCCCAGTCGCAGGTCAATGTCGCCTTCCGCACCAACGGCAAGATCGCCAAGCGCCTCGTGGAGGTCGGCGACCACGTCACCGCCGATCGGGTCCTGGCCAAGCTCGATCCCCAGGAGCAGCGGGCCAACCTCAACAACGCCCAGGCTGCGCTCACCTCGGCCGATGCGCTGCTGACCCAGGCCAAGCTGAATTTCAAGCGCCAGGAGCAGCTCCTGGCCAGCGGCTACACCACCCGCCCGAGCTACGACGATGCGGAGCAGCAGCTGCGCACGACCCAGGCCTCGGTCGATTCGGCCCAGGCCGCCCTCGGCACCGCCGAGGAGCAATACTCCTACACGGACCTGAAGGCCGGCGTGGACGGCATCGTCCTCAGTCGCACCTTCGAGGTGGGCCAGGTGGTTCAGGCGGGCCAGACCGTCCTGGTGATGGCGCAGGACGGGCCGCGCGACGCCGTCTTCAACGTGTTCGAAGCGGTGCTCGCCGCGCCGCCGGCGAGCAAGACCGTGGAGGTGACGCTGCAGGCCGACCCGCGCGTCAAGGCGGTCGGTCGCGTGCGCGAGATCTCGCCCAGCGTCGATGCCGCTTCCGGCACGGTGCGGATCAAGGTCGGTCTCGAGGAGACGCCCAAGGCCATGAGCCTCGGGGCCGTCGTGATCGGCACCGGCAAATTCCAGCCGCGCCCGGCGATCGTCCTGCCGTGGTCGGCGCTCTATCGCTGGCAGAACAGCCCGGCGGTCTGGGTGCGCGATCCCCAGACCGGGACCGTCCGGCCGAGGGCCGTCGTGATCGAGCGCTACGGCCCCAACACCATCGCGCTCAAGGAGGGCGTCACGCCCGGCGAGGAGGTCGTCATCGCGGGGATCCAGCTTCTCCGGCCAGGCCAGACCGTCGCCGTTTCGCAGACCCTCGAGGCGACGCGATGACCCGCCCGCTCTGGAGCGCGTTCGCGCTCGTCGCTCTTCTCGGCGCCTGCCACGCCGCCGAGGAGCCGGCAGCGCCCCCACCCGTGCGGCCGGTGCTGTACCGGGTGGTCAAGCCCGTCGACGCCCAGGTCTTCGGACCCTTCGCGGGAGTCGTGGCGCCGCGCTACCAGTCCGAGATCGGCTTCCAGATCGCCGGCCGGATGATCGCCCGCGACGTCACCGTGGGCGACATCGTGCACAAGGGCCAGCGCATCGCCGCCCTCGATCCGGTCGTCCCGCGCTTCGCCCTGACTCGGGCCGAAGCGGACCTCGCCGATGCCAAGGCGCAGGCGGAGAACGCCAACGCGACGGAGATCCGCCGCCGCCGCCTGCTCGCCGGCGGCAACGTCACCCAGGCCCAGCTCGATACCGCCGTGGCGAGCCGGGACACCGCCCAGGCGCGACTGGCCCAGGCCGAGGCCAACCTGCAGAAGGCGCGCGACCAGATCGGCTACACCGAACTGCACGCGGATTTCGATGGCGTCGTCACGGTCCGCAGCGCAGAGGTCGGCCAGGTTCTCAGCGCGGGTCAGGCGGTGGCGACCCTGGCTCGCCCGGAAGAGCGCGAGGCCGTGGTCGATATCCCGGAGGAACTGGTCGGCACCATGCCGGCGGACGCGCAATTCACCGTGTCCCTGCAGAGCGCTCCCGATGTGACGGCGACCGCACGCGTGCGCGAGATCGCACCCTTCGCCGACCAGACCACGCGCACGCGGCGCATCCGCATGACGCTGATCGATCCATCCCCGGCCTTCCGCCTCGGCTCGACCCTCACGGTGATGCTGGCGAGAGCCGAGCCGCCGCACGTGGACCTGCCCGCCACGGTGGTGCTGACCGAGGGCGGCCGCGATGCGGTCTGGGTCGTCGCCCCGGACGGAAAGAGCATCCTCAAGCGCTCCGTCACCGTCACGCGCCGGGACGGCGAGCGCGTCAGCATCGGCGAGGGCCTCGGGGCCGGAGACCGCGTGGTGCTGGCCGGCGTCCATTCGCTGAAGGAGGGGCAGGCCGTGCGCCTGTCCGACCAGGCGCCCTGATCGGGTCTCGACCGCCATCCGTCATCCGTCGCCACCCCGTTGAGGCGAGAGCAAGACCTTGAAGAACTTCAACCTTTCCGAATGGGCGCTGGAGCACCGCTCCTTCGTCTGGTTCCTGATGCTGATCTCCGTGGTGGCCGGCTTCCTGGCCTACGAGCGCCTCGGCCGCGAGGAGGACCCGCCCTTCGCCATCAAGACCATGATCGTGCAGACGCGCTGGCCGGGGGCCACCATCAGCGACACGCTCGATCAGGTCACCGAGCGGATCGAGAAGGAGCTGCAGCAGATCGATGCCGTCGATTTCAGCCGCAGCTACACTACGCCGGGGCAGGCCACGGTGTTCGTCCAGCTGCGCGAGACGACGCCGCCCAAGACCATCCCGGCGATCTTCTACCAAGTGCGCAAGCGCATCGGCGACATCCAGGGCACCTTCCCGCAGGGTATTCAGGGTCCGTTCTTCAACGACGAGTTCGGTGACGTGTTCGGCAACGTCTACGCCTTCACGGCCGACGGCGTGACCCAGCGCCAGCTTCGCGACTACGTCGAGCGTGTCCGCGCCGAGGTGAAGAAGGTGCCGAACGCCGGCAAGATGCAGCTGCTCGGTGCCCAGAACGAGGTGATCTACCTCGACTTCTCGACCCGCAAGCTCGCCGGGCTCGGCCTCGACACCAACTCGGTGATCAAGACCCTGCAGTCGCAGAATGCCATCGCGCCATCCGGCGTGATCCAGGCCGGACCGGAGCGGGTCTCGATCCGGGTCGGTGGCCAGTTCGTGTCCGAGGAGAGCCTGCGCGCGGTCAACCTGCGGGTGAACGACCGCTTCTTCCGCCTCTCCGACGTGGCCGAGATCTCGCGCGGCTTCACCGATCCGCCGACCGACCTGTTCCGCTTCAACGGCCAGCCGGCCATCGGCCTCGCCATCGCGATGCAGCCCTCCGGCAACCTGCTCACCTTTGGCCACGACCTGAAGGAGCGGATGCGCAAGCTCGAGGGCGAATTGCCGGTGGGCGTCGGCATCCACCTCGTCTCGGATCAGCCCAAGATCGTCGAAGAGGCGGTCGGCGGCTTCACCAAGGCCCTGATCGAAGCCGTGGTGATCGTGCTCGCGGTCAGCTTTATCTCCCTCGGCTGGCGCGCCGGCCTCGTGGTCTCGCTGTCGATTCCCCTCGTGCTCGCCATCGTGTTCGTGGTCATGCAGGTGATGGGCGTCACGCTCCAGCGCATCTCGCTCGGCGCGCTGATCATCGCCCTCGGCCTCCTCGTCGACGACGCCATGATCACCGTCGAGATGATGGTCGCCCGCCTGGAAGTCGGCGATAGTCTGAAGAAGGCCGCGACCTTCGCCTACACCTCCACTGCCTTCCCGATGCTGACGGGGACGCTCGTCACCGTGGCGGGCTTCCTGCCCATCGGTTTCAACGGCTCCTCGGCGGGCGAGTACACCTACTCGCTGTTCGTGGTCATTGCCGCCTCGCTCCTGGTTTCCTGGGTGGTGGCGGTCCTGTTCGCGCCCCTCATCGGGGTGAAGCTCCTGCCGAAGACGATGAAGCACAAGGACCACGACGCCCCGAGCCGTTCGATGCGGATCTTCACCGGGATGCTGCTGGGCGCCATGCGCTGGCGCTGGACCACCGTCATGGCCTGCGTGGCCATGCTGGCGGCGGCCATCGTCGGCATGGGCTTCGTGCAGCAGCAGTTCTTCCCGTCCTCCGACCGGCCGGAACTCCTGGTCGACATGACGCTGCCGCAGAACGCCAGCATCGCGGAGACCAAGAGCCAGATGGACCGCTTCGAGGCGACCCTGGTGGGCGATCCCGAGATCGTGCGCTGGTCGTCCTATGTCGGACAGGGCGCGGTGCGCTTCTACCTGCCCCTCGACCAGCAGCTCGGCAACGCCTTCTTCGGCCAGATCGTCATCGAGACGAAGTCGATCGAGGCCCGCGAGCGCATGAAGGCCAAGCTCGACACGCTGGCGCGGGAAAAATTCGTCGGCACCGACTTCCTGATCCACTCCCTCGATCTCGGCCCCCCGGTCGGCCGGCCGGTGCAGTACCGCCTCGGCGGACCCGACCTCCAGACCCTGCGCGGCTACGCCCTGGACCTCGCCAACATCGTCGGCTCGAACCCGCATCTCGACGTGCCGACCTTCGACTGGAACGAGCCCGGCAAGGTGCTGAAGGTCGACATCATCCAGGACAAGGCGCGCCAGCTCGGCGTCACCTCGGAGGACATCGCCGGCATCCTCAACGGCATCGTCGGCGGCCGCGCGATCACCCAGGTGCGGGACTCGATCTACCTCGTCAACGTGGTGGCCCGTGCCCAGGCGGTGGAGCGAAACTCCCTCGATACGCTCCAGAGCCTGCAGGTTCCGCTCGCCAACGGCAGCGTGGTGCCGCTCCTCGCCTTCGCCACCATCGGCTACGAGCTGGAGCAGCCCATCGTCTGGCGCCGCGACCGCCTGCCCACCATCACGGTGCGGGCCTCGATCGCCGACGACACCCAGCCCGCCACCGTTGTGGGCCAGCTCGACGAGAAGATCACGGCGTTCCGCAAGACCTTGCCCGACGGCTACATCCTGGCGGTGGGCGGGGCCGTTGAGGAGAGCGCGAAGGGCCAGGGGCCGATCGCCGCCGTGGCGCCGGTGATGCTCCTCACCATGGCGATGTTCCTGATGATCCAGCTCCAGAGCTTCCAGAAGCTCTTCCTGGTGGCGAGCGTGGCGCCCCTCGGGCTGATCGGCGTCGCCCTCGCGCTGCTCACCTTCAATAAGCCTATGGGCTTCGTGGCGATTCTGGGCGTGTTGGCGCTGATCGGCATCATCGTGCGCAACTCGGTGATCCTGGTGACCCAGATCGACGAGTACGAGCGCGACGGGCTGCCGCCCTGGGATGCGGTGGTCGATGCCACCTGCCACCGCATGCGCCCGATCCTGCTGACCGCGGCGGCGGCCAGCCTCGGCCTCGTCCCGATCGCCCGCGAAGTGTTCTGGGGGCCGATGGCCTACGCCATGATTGGCGGCATCCTGGCGGCGACCTTCCTGACCCTGTTCTTCCTGCCCGCCCTCTATGTCGGATGGTACCGGATCAAGGCGCCGCCGAAGGGCACGCCGCGCCGGGTCCACGGGGCCGACGGGCAGGTGCACGGCCCCGAGGCGCATGCCGGGTGATCCCCGGACCTGCGCCGGGTGCTCCGCCTCACCGTGACGTCCCGGCCCGGTCCACCGTGGCGCCGGGGCGCGAATCGGTCGTCGCGTAGTAGGGCTTGATGTCGAGGAGCGGGGTGCCGTCGCGGCAATCGAGGCCGCGGACGGTCAGGCACGAGCCGTCCCGCCCGAGAAGCTCCACCACCGACAGGGCGATCGGGTTCGGGCGCGCGGGCGATCGCAGGGAGAAGGTACCCCGGCTGCCATCCGCATGGCGGGGACGCTGCAGCGCCAGGTCGCGGGCGGCCTCGTCCATCCAGTACAGCACGATGAGGTGGCTGGCGCCCTCGACGTTCTGGAGACCGTCCGCGAAGGGCGGGTCGACCGCGAGGGTGCAGGTCGCCTCGGTCTGGAGCCCGTTCTTCGGGCAGTCCTGACGCGTCGCCCAGGGCGTGCGGATGCGGCCGATGAAGTAGAGCCCGGCATCGAAGGCCGCAGGCAGCGGGATCGCCGTCTCGCCGGGGCGATGTCCGGATTCGTCGCGCATGCGGCAGGCCTTCTCGTCGGGATTTGCGCATCGCGGCGCGGAGCGTCGGTTTCGAGCGGAAAATCTCCGGAAGGCAAGTCGTCCCCGGACGATCGGTGACGCGCGGGGCGGATTTCCTTCAGGCGGCGACCGTGGCGACGACGTGGGCGTCCGCGCGCGATCCCCCCGTATGCTGCGCGAAGGCGCTGATCGGGGCGGGGCGCCCGATGAAATAGCCCTGGGCGGCGTGGCAGTTCTCAGCGCCCAGGAAGGCAAGTTCCTCGGCGGTCTCGACACCCTCCGCAATCACCGGCAGGCCGAGCCCCGCGCCCAGCCCCAGCACCGAACGCACGATGGCGGCGGCCTGCGGATTCGAATCCACCGCGGCGATGAAGGAGCCGTCGATCTTGATGGTGTCGAAGGGAAACAGGCGCAGGTTCGACAGGGACGAGTACCCGGTTCCGAAATCGTCCATGGCGATGCGAAGGCCCAGGGCCTTCAGCTGGCGCAGGTTGGTCGAGGCACGGACCGGATCGCGGATCAGGGCCGTCTCGGTGATCTCGAGTTCGAGGCGCGCCGGATCGAGGCCGGTCTCGGCCAGGATCGCCTTGACGCTCGGCGCGAAAGCCGGATCGTGGACCTGCAGGCCGGACACGTTCACCGCGACGGTCAGCGGCGCGACCCATTGCGCGGCCTCCCGGCAGGCTTCGCGCAGGACCCAGGCGCCGATCTCGCGGATCAACCCGCTCTCCTCGGCGATGGGGATGAACAGGGCCGGCGAGACCAGGCCGCGCGCGGGATGGTGCCAGCGCAGGAGCACCTCGAATCCGAACACGGCTTCGGTCCGGGTCTCGATCTGGGGCTGGTAGACCAGGCGGAGCTGGTTCTCGCTCAGGGCGCGGCGCAGGTGCTTCTCCAGGATGCGGCGGTCGCGCACATCCTGCCCGACCGACGATTCGAAGAAGCGGTAGCTGCCGCGTCCCTCGGTCTTGGCCAGGAGGAGCGCGGTGTCGGCCGCGTTCACCAGATCGTTGCGGTCGCGCGCATCGTCGGGAAACACCGCGATGCCGATCGTGGCGGCCGGCACCGGCTCACCCTGGGGCGCCCGGTCCGAGGCGGCCCGGAGCGTGGCCCGGATCTCCTCGGCCAGCCGCCCGGCCGTGACCGCGTGGGCGCACGGCGTCACCACCGCGAACTCGTCGCTGCCCACGCGCGCGACCATCTGGGTTTCGTCGAGAAGGCCGGCGATGAGCTGGCCCACCCGCACCAGCGTGACGTCGCCGATGGCGTTGCCGACGAGGTCGTTGATCTCCTTGAAGCCGTCGAGATCGATGTAGAGGAGCGCGAGGCGCTCTCCCGGAACGGCCTGCCGCAGATGCTGGTCCAGCCGGTCATAGAAGGCCTGCCGGTTCGGCAGGCCGGTCAGCGGGTCGTGACTGACCAGAAATTGGATCTGGCGCTCGGCCCGCCGGCGCATGGTCAGGTCGCGCACCGCCAGCGCCACGTGCGGCGTGCTCGCGTAGGCGATCGGCCGCATGATCAGCTCGACCGGCAAGACGGTTCCGTCCGTGCGGTGAAGGTTGCCCTCGATCGGTTCGTCGGCCCGCTCGGCGAGGCCGCGAAGGGTGTCGCGATCCGGGAAGAAGCGCGACAGGGGCAGGCCCGTCAGGTCCCGGGCCTGGATGCCCGTCAGCGTGGCGAAGCTGTCGTTGGCGCTGACGATGACCGCCTTGTCACAGATGACGAGGCCATCCACCGCCGCGTTGGCGAGGCTCAGCAGGCGTCCGCGATAGACCGCGCTCTGGCGGTCGCGAAGGTCCAGGATCAGGGCCGTGCAGGCCATGAGGAGGATCGTCAGGCTGGCGAGGCCGACCGGAAGGGCGAGCCAGAGAGCCGGCACGGTCCCTTCCGGCACGCTCACCCGCGGGTCCGGCACCAGGGTGACGGCCGTCATGCCGATCAGGTGGTGGGCGCAGATGGCGACGACGAGAAGGGCGGCACCGGTGGCCCGTCCCCGGGTGCGCGTGCTGGTCAGGCCGATCCACAGGGCCGCGATGGCGAACACGATGCCGACGGCGATCGAAACCGCGACAAGGGGGGCGTTCCAGATCACGTGGCCGGCGATCTCGTAGCCCGCCATGCCGGTGTAATGCATCGCCGCGATGCCGAGGCCGACGATGCCGCCGCCCACCAGCGGAGCGACGCGGGCGGCCCAGAACACCGCCGTTCCGAGACCGATCCCCGTCACCAGAACGGCCAGCACCAGCGACAGCACGGTCGGGCCAATCGTGTATCCGGTGACCAAACCCGGATCGCAGGCCAGCATGCTCAGGAAGTGGGTCGCCCAGATGCCCGAGCCACCCGCCAGGGCCGCGATCGCGACCCACCCGCTGCGCCATCCGGCCCTCGGCCGACGCGCATGGACCAGCAACGCAATCGTAGAGCTGGCGGCCAAGGTGCAAATGATTGCTGCCAGCACGACCAACCAGGGGTCGTTACCGATGATGAAGCAACCGATGACGGTGAGCATCGAAGCCGGTTTCCCCCTATTGGCGTCGAATTCGCCTGACCCAAGACTCGGCTTTCGCTCCGGCAGAGGGAATGTATGCCTTTCATATGTTAAAGGACTTGTCGGCCTATTGAAATGGTTGCCAAGCAACCAACCAGCCGTCGCACGACATCTTTGTCATTGATGTCACACAGCTGAAATCAGCAGCCTGGAATCCCGACCGCCCGGTCGGTCGCCTCACGCCACACGCGGGTGTAAGACGGACCGGGACCGAAGGTTTGGCCAGGAGGCACCGTGATCCGCGACGAGTTGCGACCGATGGAGTCCGTCTCCGATCCCGAGACCGCCGTGGACCGCCTGGAGGCGCTGCACGCGGGGGCGATCGAGGCGCTGCAATCGGCCCTCGCGCGCTACCTCGACGGGGGAGCCCCGCCGGACGCGACGGAACGGCTTCAGTTCCGCTACCCCGAGCTGCGCCTGACCTACCAGCCCGCCGGGCCGATGCCGCAGGTGTCCCGCGCCACGGCGAAGCTCCAGGCTCCCGGTACCTACGCCACCACCGTGACCCAGCCGGCGCATTTCCGGGGCTACCTCCTGGAGCAGCTCCGGCCCCTAGTGCGCGACTACGCCGTGACCCTCGAAGTCGGGCTCAGCGCCCAGGAGATCCCCTATCCCTACGTGATCGAGCCGGGCGCCGATCTCGGCCGCAGCGGCGTTACCCCGCGCGATCTGGCCACCTACTTCCCGGTGCCGCTGCTCTCGGTGGTGGGCGACGAGATCGCCGACGGGCTCTGGCACGACGTACCCGACGCGCCGCGCCCGCTGGCTCTCTTCGACGCGATCCGGACCGATTACTCGCTGCGCCGCCTCGTCCACTACACCGGGAGCGACTGGGGCGACGTGCAGCCCTGGATCCTGCTGACCAACTATCATCGCTACGTCGACGGCTTCATCCGCCACGGACTCGAGCGCCTGGCACGCGGCGACGACGGCTTCGAGCGCCTGATCCTGCCGGGCGGCATCTCGGTCTCGCGCGCGGAAGCCGCGTCGGTCGACCCCGCGGCGCTGATCGCGGCCTCGCCCTGGCACAAGTACCAGATGCCCGCCTACCATCTGGTGGCGCGCGGCCCCGACGGCAGCCAGCAGGGCACGACCCTCGTGAATATCGGTGTCGGCCCCTCCAACGCGAAGACCATCACCGACCACCTCGCGGTGCTGCGCCCGCATTGCTGGCTGATGGTCGGTCATTGCGGCGGCCTGCGGCAGTCGCAGACCATCGGCGATTACGTGCTCGCCCACGGCTATCTCCGCCGCGACCGCATCCTGGACGAGCTGGTGCCGCCCGACGTGCCGGTCCCGGCGCTCGCCGAGGTGCAACTCGCCCTCCAGGCGGCGGCCGCTCAGGTCACCGGCGAGACCAGCGAGGACCTGAAGCGCCGCCTGCGCACCGGCACGGTCGTCACCTACGACGATCGCAACTGGGAGCTGCGCTTCAGCCAGGAGCGCCGGCGCATCAACCTGTCCCGCGCCATCGGCGTCGACATGGAGAGCGGGACGATCGCGGCCCAGGGCTACCGCCTGCGGGTTCCCTACGGCACGCTTCTGTGCGTCTCGGACAAGCCGCTGCATGGCGAGATCAAGCTGCCGGGTGCGGCCAACGCCTTCTACGAGCGCGCGGTGGCCGAGCACCTGCTCATCGGGCTCGCCGCCCTCGACAATCTGAGGGCGGAGCGCCACGGCCTGCATTCGCGCAAGCTGCGCAGCTTCGACGAGCCGCCGTTCCGATAGCGCTTCAGGCCGGCTCGATCGTTGGCTCGGGAAGTGCCGCTGGCTGGTAATCCGGAAACAGCGCCCGCACCGTGGTGCCCTCGTCGGGGACGCTCTCGATGACGAGGCGGCCGCGGTGGCGGTTGACGATGTGCTTGACGATGGCGAGGCCGAGGCCGGTGCCGCCCTGGTCGCGGCTCGAGGCGACATCGACCCGGTAGAAGCGCTCGGTCAGGCGGGGGATGTGCTCGGCCGCGATGCCCCGGCCCTGGTCGCGGACGCTGAGCTCGACGTTGGCCCGGCCGCTCGCCGGATCGGTGTGGCGCCGGAGCGCGACCGCCACGTGACCGCCCCCGCCGCCGTACTTCACCGCGTTCTCGATCAGGTTCTCCACCACCCGAAGCAGTTCGTCGCGCTCACCCAGGATGGGGAAGGCGCCCTCGGCCTCGATGGTCAGCGCGACGCCGCGGTCCCGTGCCAACGGCCCCTGCGTGTCGACCATCTCGCGGGCGATCCGGGTCAGGTCCACCGGCCGGGTCGGCGCCACGTGCTCGCGCAGCTCGATCCGCGACAGCGACAGGAGGTCGTCGACGAGGCGCGCCATGCGCTGCGCCTGCGTCTTCATGATGCCGAGGAAGCGCTCGCGGGCCGGAGGGTCGTTGCGGGCCGGACCCTGCAGCGTTTCGATGAAGCCGAGCAGCGAGGCCAGCGGCGTGCGCAACTCGTGGCTGGCATTGGCGACGAAATCGACCCGCATCGCCTCCAGGCGCCGCGCCGAGGTCAGGTCGCGCAGGAACAGCACCACGTTGGGCTGGCCGCCCACCACCCCGTCGGGCATCGGCAGGGCACCGATCTGCACCTCGAAGGCGCGCTCGGTCGGTACGCGGGTGGTGTAGAGCGTCTTGAGCGAGGCGCCGTTGCGCAGAACCTCCTCGATGCCGTCGAGGACGTCGGGCGCGCGCAAGGCGAAGGAGAGCGGGTGGCGCAGCTTCAGGGCCGGCAACAGGGCTCGGGCGGCCGGATTGACCTCGATTACCACCGCGCGGCGGTCGACCAGGATGACGGGATCGGGGATGTTGGCGAGCAGCGCCTCCGCCACCGAATGCCGCGAGGCGGCGATACTCTCCGGCGCCCGGATGATCGGGGCACGGCCGAGACTGCCGATGAACCCTGCGAGCCCCGCCGCGGCGAGGGAGGCGGCGACCATCGGCCAGTCCAGGGTTCCGCGCGCGAAGGAGACGAGGCCGATCCCGATCGCCGTCAGGGCCGCGGCACTCCAGGCCGATCGGCGCATGCCGCGTGCCATTCAGACCCTCCGGAACGATGGACCTGCGTCAGGCCCCGAGATCGCGCGTGGCCGTCTCGCGTGCGCTCTCGATCTCGCGGCTCGCCTTGGCGTCGCGCGACCGCTTCACGATCTCGAACACGGTGAGCATGGCCAGCGCGATGACGAAGGGCACGAGATAGTAGCAGACCCGGAACAGCAGCAGCGACCCGAGCACCTGGTCGCGCGGCAGGCTCGACAGCGCCAGCAGGACCGTCGCCTCGAACACCCCGATGCCGCCGGGCGCGTTCGACGCGATCCCGAGCATCGCCGCCAGGACGTAGATCGCCACGAAGGTGGTGAAGCCGATGGAGGTGCCCGCCGGCAGCAGCACGTAGAGGGTGGCGGCCGCCGCGCAGACATCGCCGATCCCCACCACCATCTGGCTCAGGGAGACCGAAGCGCCGGGCAGTTCCAGGCGCCAGCTCTTCACCCGCACGTGGCGACGCTTCATCGAGACCCAGAGCAGGTAGGCCACCACGGCGACGAGCGCCCCGAAACCGACGCCCTGGTTCAGCGCGATGCTGGTGAAGGTGAGGGCGGCGAGCTGGCCTGCCTCCGCGATCAGGCTGAGGCCGAGGACGACGCCCATGCCGAGCCAGAAGGTGAAGCCGGCGATCACCGTGAGGGCGGCGATCTTGGCGGCCCCCAGCCCCTTGCTGGAGTAGATCCAGTAGCGGATCGTCCCGGCCGTCAGGAGCGGGAAGCCGAGGGTGAAGCTGACCGCGTAGCTGGTGAACGAGGCCAGGGCCGTGGTTCGGTACGGCACCTTGAGCTTGAGCTGCCGCAGCGCCAGGGCGTCGTAGCAGGTCAGGAAGAGGTAACTGATGGCAACGAACAGGAAAGCGAGGCTGAGCTGTTCCCCCGATGCGCCGGTGAAGGCCGCGTGCATCTCGGCCCAGGTCACCGTCTGGACGAGCTTCCACAGGACGAACAGCGAGCCTGCGAGGATGGCGAGGCTGGCGATGGTACCGAGCCAGGCGTAGCGGCCGCGCAGGCCACCCTTCGGCGCCTCGGCCGCCACCCCGTCGATCGGCGAGGCTTCGGGCGCGAGCACCTCGGCCGTCTCGATCTGCTTCTGCTGTCTCGCAAAGTTCATCGTGTCGGCGTCCGCCTCCGCTGGGCTTCCCTCGCTCGGCCTCGTCGGCGGCATGGGTCATCCCGAGCTTGTGCCGGACCACGGCCCGTTGCCCGCATTTAGGGGCATCGGCGGGCAATTGCCAGCGAGAGAGGCGCAATGCCCACCGGCGATGCAGGCCCGTGCCTCGGCCAGTCCGGCCCGGATGCGCGCGGTGACGCTCGGCGCGGTGCAGACATAGGTCGGGCTCGGATGGGGAATCGCCACCACCGTCAGGTCGGGCCGCAGGGCGGCGAGGTCCCCATGCATGAGGCCCGCGACCCGCCCGGAGAGCACGACGACGCGCAGGCGCGGAAGGCAGTCCAGCAGGGGCGCTAAATACGGCGCCGCCTGACGGATCTCCGAGCGGCGCGGGGACCGGTTCAGCGCTCCGGGTGCGTGGATCACCCACGGAATCGTGTTCCAGATCAGGGTGTCGCGCCGGGGCAGACCGGCCTCGGCGAGGAAGCGGAACAGGTTGGCGGCGGTGCCGGTGGGATTGTCGCGCGAAACCAGGCCCGTGCCGCGGATCGCCGGCCCCGGCGTCTCCAGCAGGAGCAGCAACCGGGCCTCGACGCCGCCGTCGAGGGGGTCCGGGTCCGGAACCTCCGCGCTCCGCTCCCGTGCGATCCGCTCGGCCAGAGCCCGGATCGGGGCGATATGCGGACGTGCGAGAAGCGTCCTTCGAGCCGCGAGAACGGCCGGGTCCCGCAGGGACTTCGGATGGTCCGGTGCCTCAGACGACATTGGCGACGAGGCGCCCGAGCGTTGCCGGCAGATCGCCCTCCAGGCGAAAGCGTTCCAGGCCGCCTTCCTGCTCCAGGCGCCGGGCCAGGCCTTCCGGGCCGCCGAACTGGAAGCCGAGCTGCGTCGCGTAGGCGGCGCAGGCCGCGCCCTTGGCCGCGCGGCCCTCGGGGCCGGACCGAGCTTCCACTTCCGGCAGGCCGGCAAAGCGCGCCCGCAGGGGTTCCTTCGGGGTCTGGTCACGGATCGTATAGGGGAAATCGCGCCACCACAGGATCGGTGCGACCGGCTCGGCCGCGTCGAGAGCGCGGACCACCTGGAGGTGATCGACATGGCCACCGATCGCCTGGGGCGCCAGAATGAGATCCGGCGCCGTCTCGGCGATCAAGATGCGAATGGCTCGGGTCAGGTCGGGCACGATCCCGTCATCGCCCCGCACGTCGCCAAACAGCTCGGGCGCCGAAGCATAGCCGCGATGCGGGGCCTCCCGGAAGGGCCAATGGCGCGGGGGAGCCAGCGAAAGGGCAGCGATGGCCGCCACATCTTCGGCCCGGCGCAGGTCCATGTAGTCCATCTCGGGTCCGAGCCCTTTGTCCGTCTGGCAGGCGAGGGCGAAGCCGGTCGGGTTCCCCACCGAGGCGGTGAACACCGTCACGGTCTCCACGCGCCAGCCCGCTTGGCCAAGGCCATGGAGCAGCCCACCGCAGGAGAAGGCGGCGTCGTCGAGATGCGGCGACAGGGCGAGCGCGGTCGGCATCGGCTCAGAGCAGGTGCGGTTCGGCGCGGAAGCGGCAGGACGGGTCGTGCGGCAGCGTCGTCGGGAAATCGGTCGCCGGGCGCTCGTTCACCACGCGCGCGTACGCGTCCATGATCTGCCGCCCGACCGCGCGCCAGGAATAGACCCGGCGGCACTCGGCGAGCCCGTCTTCGGCGAGGCGCCGGCGCAGGGGGGCGTCCTCGATGATCCGACCCAGGGCTTCGGCCAGGGCCGGCACGTCACCGGGCTGGACCATGAGGCCGTTCTCGCCGTCGCGGAGGCAATCCGAGACGCCGACCGAGTGGGTCGACACCACCGCGAGCCCGGCCGCCATCGCTTCCAGGATCGTGTTGGAGAATCCTTCCGCATAGGTCGGGGACACGAACACGTCCGCCGCCCGGTAGAGTTCCGGCACCGTGTCGTAATCGGCGTAGCCGGTGAACCGGATGGCCGTCTCCGAGAAGTTCAGTTCGGCGGCGCGGGCTTGTGACGAATCGACGTCCGGCCCGATGCCCGAGATGACGGCCTCGAACGGAATGGCCCGGTCGCGCAGCAGGGCGAGGGCGTCGATAAGGTCGAGGACGCCTTTCCGGCGGTCGACGCGGCCGTGGTAGAACAATCGGACCGGGCCGTCATGCCCGCCGGGTCCGGGCGTGAAACGCGCGGTGTCGACGGCCCCCGGCACGATGGTGAAGCGGGCCGGGTCCGAGCCCAGCCGGTCGCAGACCTCGCCGACGAAGGAGGCGCCGCCGATCAGGAGGGCGTTGGCGTGGGCGAGCACTTCGCACATCGCGACCCGGTGGGTTTCACAGCAGGAGCCGACCCAGTGGCCGTCGCCGCCCTGGATCGAGACCACGTTGGGCACGCCGATGTTTCGCGAGGCCAGCAGCGTCGCCCATCCGGTCGGGTAGCCGTACTGCGCGTGCAGGATGTCGAACGGCGCCTTGGCGTGCTCGGCCTCGATGGTCGCCACCATCGTGTCGATGTCGCGCTCGAAATCGCCGCTCTCCTGCTCGCCGAGCTGTTCCAGGCCGATCACGGTCACGCCGGGGACGGCGGGGGGCGGGCCGCCGCCATACACGCGCGTACCGAAGGCGTCGCCGCGATATTGCGAGATCATCGTGACGTCGTGGCCGGCCTCGACCAACTCGCGCAAAAGATTCTGCGCGTAGACGCTCATGCCGGAGATCGCCGGGAAGTAACGGCGCGAGACGAAGCAGATCCTCACGCAGAGGCTCCCGGGTTCGGATTGCGGCAGGCGCGCAGATACTGGAGGGAGGCCGGCACCATCAGGTCGGCCCGGTGGCTCTCGCGGGAGAGCTCGACGCAGACGAGTTTTTCGAAGTGGATCGCGTCGAGGGCGGCGAGCACGGAGGGGACATCCATGTCGCCCTCGCCGAAGGGCAGGTGGATGTGGATGCCCCGGGCCATGTCCTCGATCGCCACGGTGCCGATGCGGTCGGCGAATTCGCTCACGGCGACGGCCGGGTCGCGCTCGCCGGTCACGAGGCAGTGACCGGTGTCGAGGGCGAGCCTCAAGCCCGGCACGTCGAGGGCATCGAAATCATCGAGGGTCTCGATCAGCATGCCGGGCTCGGGCTCCAGGCAGGCGACCACGTTCTGCTCGGCGGCGTAGGCGACCACCTCGGCCAGACTCTCGCGCAGCCAGCCTTCCGCGTCCGCCCGATCGATGCCGGGCTTCGTGACGCCTGCCCAGAACGAGACGGCCTCGGAATGCAGGATGGCCCCGATGTCGATGGCGCGTTTGAGGAAGCCGATGCGCCGGGCACGGTCCGCGGCATCGCCGCTGACCAGGGTCGGCTCGTGCTTGGCGCGGGGGTCGAGGAGGAAGCGGGCGCCGGTCTCGATCACCGAACCGAGGCCGAGGCGCTGCAGCCGGCTCGACACCCGCTGTGCCTCCTGCACCCAGTTCTCGGCGAAGGGATCGAGGTGGTGGATGTCGAGGGTCAGCGCCACGCCCTGGTAACCGGCTTCCGCGATGAGATCGATCGCGTCGTCGAGGCGGTGATTGGCGGTGCCGTTGGTGTTGTAGGCAAAGCGCAGGCTCATGCGCCGCGTCCCTGCTGGGCCAGCCGGAACGGCGCGTGGTGCGATTCCGGCTCGCGGTAGAGCGGGTAATGCGAGCCGACGATGCGGTCGGCGAGCGCGGTGTCGAACAGCGGCTGCCCGCCGAAGCGCTCGATGGCCTCCGGGGTGAGGCGCACGGGCTTGAGGGTGTCGGTGGCTTCGCCGAAGCGGATCAGCGGATGGTCGCGCTCGATGAGCTTCTGCGTATTGCGCTCGCCGATGCGGTGATAGCTCATGGTCTCGACCTCGAGCCCCGGCACGATCGCCTTGACCACGCCGACGCGACCGCCCGGCGGCGAGCAATCGACGTAGAGCACGTCGAAGCCGGCCTGTTCCAGGCGCTCGCGGGCGATGCGGCCACGCGCATGCCCGTCCGGCACTTCCGTGGTCGGCAGATCGGTAAAGCGCTTGGTCGCACGCTCGGAATAGACGGTGTCGCGTAAGGTGGCGGCAATGCCTTCCGGCGGCTGCACGATCCATTCGAGCATCGCCTTGAGGGCGCGGCTCTCCTCCAGGTCGAGGCTCGGCAGGGCCTTGTCGATGAAGGCCTTGACGTAGCCCGGCGGCGTCACCTGCTCGGCGAAGGCCAGCGGCCCGTGGCCGAAGGCCTTGCGCACGCGGGCGGCCTGAAATTCGAGAAGTGCCTTGCGCAACGCCCGCTCGCGGTCCGGGTCGCAGGCCTCGCCGCAGGCCGAGAGCGCGATCGGCACCGGCGTATCGGCGAGATTCCGGTCGTAGCCGACGACGTACAGGTTGGTCAGGCCGAACTGGTCGGTGGCGAATTTCGGCAGGGCCTTGATCCCAAGCGACTCGAGCCGGTCGAGCATCCCCCGCGTCTCGGGTCCGAGCCCGTCCGACAGGTCGAGCACCACGCCCTGGTCGAGGGCGCGGAACAGCAGGCCGTTGCCGTCGCGCTGGAGCAATTCGAGCAGTCCGTGCCCGAGGGCGAAATCGACGTCCGGACCGGCGCCGAGCCCGTTGGTGATCAGGTTGGTGAAGGGCTTGTAGCCCTCCGACAGCTCGAAATAATCGGTGGCGGCGATGTCGAGCGGCATCAGCACCGTTTCACCGGTGCGGGCGCGCAGACTCGCCGTCCATTCGAGCGTGGTCCCGCGTCCGACCGGGCTGCCGGCGGGCAGGCACAGGGTGAGGGGATCGGCGACGGCACCGGCGCCGTAGACCCGCACGAGGTCGTCGTAGCTGGCCCGCTCCTTCTTGCGCGGCATCACGGCCAGCGACGGCATCAGGTTCTCGGCGATTTCCGCCACCGCGCCGATGATCGCCTCGTCGTCGGTGGCGCCGTAGCCGATGCCGCTCGGCATCGCGCCGACGAAGAACGGGTCGTCGAGGAACAGCGACACGAACCAGACCGGGATACCGGTCCGGTCGAGGGGCGCCAGGGGGAAGCCGACGATGCGGCCCTCCGGCAGGATGTCGAGATAGGCCCGCACCGGCTCGGGCAGGGCGCTCGGCAGGCCCTCGATCCGGCGGGGACCGCCATAAGTGTAGGCGCGCGGCGCCTTGATCCGGCTGTGGCGGGCGCGGTCGTCCTGGTCCTGCTCGTTCACGGTGGTGCGTTTCCGTTGTTCAGGCCGACGCGGCGTAGGCGCGGGCCAGCAATCGCATGGTGTGAAGGTCGCGCGCCGCACTGTAGGCCTCGCGCTCCTGCGGCCGGCGCAGCGCCGATCCGAAGGCCTTCACCTGCTCCAGGAAGGGCGACGCCGCCCCGTCGAAGGGCAGAGTGTCGGATGCGCCGGTTGACCCGTCGGTGAACGACAGCGTCCCGCCCGCCACCTGTCCCATCGTATCGACGGCGGTGAGCAGACCGTTCGTGCCGGTGACTTCGAGGCGCCGGCGCGGCAGGGCGTCCGGACAGTTATAGGCGACATGGAGGTTGGCGAGCACGCCCGAGGGCGTGCGCCCGATCAGCAGCGCGCCGTCGTCGACGGCATAATCCTGTGCCCGCGCCTGGGTCAGGGCGGCGAGATCGTGGATCGACTCGTCGAGGAGGAAGTCCACGAGGTCGAGGCCGTGCGGAGCGAGATCCATCAGGGCGCCGCCGCCGGCCTTGGCCGGGTCGATGCGCCAGTTGTCCTGGCCCGTGAAGGAGGTCCAGGCGCGCGGCAGCCAGCAGGCATAGACGATGCGGATCGCCGTCACCGTGCCGAGGCGGCCCGCCCGGATGGCCTCGCGCAGGGCGCGGTGGGCCGGGTGGTGGCGCTGGTCGAAGGCGGTGCCGTAGAAGGTGTCCCTGCCGCGCAGAGCCTCCACCATGGCTTCAGCATCGTCGAGCGAGGCCGCCATCGGCTTCTCGCACAGGATGGCCTTGCCGGAACCGGCAAGCGCCTCGATCGCGGCGCGGTGGAGGTGGTTCGGCGTCGCGACGTAGACCGCCTCGATCTCGGGGTCGTTCACCAGGTCGGCGAGATCGGCATAGGCCCGTGCCCCCTCGGCCTCGGCCGCCGCGCGCGACGCCTCGCCCGGATCGGCGACGGCGACGAGGCGATGGCCGGCGGCCCGGATACCGGGCGCCATGTAGTCGCGCGCGACCCAGCCGTAGCCGACGATGCCCCAGCGGACGGGCTCCATCACCAGCGCTCCGGCAGGTCGACATAGGTCCGGTCGCGCACCTCGGTGCTCTCCGGCGCCTCGGATCCGCCTTGCCAGTCGATGGCCTCGGGTCCGTCGAAGACTTTCGGGTAGGTGGCGCGCGCCGCGTACTCGGCCTCGTAGCGCTCGGACGGCCACCGGATGGCGTGGCGATCCCCGGACTCCGAACCGTAGAGCGGGTTCAGGTGCAGCGACCGGCCGGGGCGCGGCATGGCGATGCCGTCGATCACCGCGCGCGGCGCCGGGCGCATGCCGGGGCCGGCCACCACCGAGAAGGCCTCGCAGCCGGTGAGGTCGTGCGGGCTGCGCGGATGCGGCGCGCGCCGCTCCACCAGGGCGCGGGTCAGTTCGTCGTCGTCGTAGACGAGACCGTCGGGGAACAGGTCGTCGATCTCGGCGGCCGAGACGGCGCGGCCGGCGGAGAAGCCGGGGCGGTCGCTGTTGTGAATGTGGCTGAACGCCAGCCAGCCGTCGTCGCCGGCGTTCTGGCGCAGGCATTCCAGCACCTCGGCCTTGCGGTCGAGGAAGTAGAAGGCGTCGTTGCAGACCACGAGGTCGATCGGCGCGCCCGGGATCGGCCAGTGCGGAGAATGGGCGTCGAAACAGACGAGCTGGGCCGACTTGCCGACCACCCAGTGCCGGGCGACCCAGAGCTTGGCGAACACGACGTCGGCGCCCGCGACCTTGACGCCCCGGGTCTGGAACTCGCGCAGGTAGTGGCCGATGCCGCAGGCGAATTCGAACACGCAGATGGGGTCGTTCCAATGCGCTTCGAGGAGCGTCAGACCGGCTAGGAACGTCGGATCGGTCCAGCGATGCAAGAAGTAATCGCCGACCCGGCCCCAGCCGAGCAGGCGCACCGCATCGCGTAGCGAACGGGTGTCGCGCTCGCGGATCAGCTCATGCAGATCGAGCGGATCGGCCGGTGGGCCGGTCCACCAATCGTCCTGGTCGGCGAGCAGACCTTCGAGGGCCAGGTTCACGTCACCGGCATCGAGCAGCTTCAAGGTCTGGGCGACGAGATCGGCGCGGTTGGCCCTGAGATAGGGAATGCCGTCGATCACCGGCCAGCGCGCGCCGCTCTGGGCCTCGCGCAGCGAGTGCGGCGTGTCGGCCTTGAGGGGCTCGCCGCTGTCCGGCGAGCGGAGGTCGAACGGGATCATGCTGAAGCGCCCGTACGGTCGCGAGGTCTGATCACGGGATCCGCATGTCCGCGAGGACCCGATCGTGGAAGCCTTTCACCGGCCCCGCATGGACGAGTTCCATGTCGTCCAAGACGGTGCCCATGGTCAGGCTCGCGGCCTGCAGATGCTGGGCGATCTGCAGCACGCGGTCGATGCAGTCGGCAGCGTGGAAGGCGCGGCCCTCGGCGGTGGCATCGTCCGGCAGGATGGCCCGCGCCCGCTCCATCGTCTCCCGCAGGGCGGGGTCGAGTTCGTCCAGCGCCCATTGCGTGGTCCGGGCCATGATCGGCAGCAGGTGGTCGCCGAGCAGCATCTCGCCGGTGAAACCGGCATCCGGCATCGCGGCGTTGTGGAAATGATGCGCCATGGCGGCGAGGAACACCTGCGTCGGGTCGGCCCGGTAGAACGGGCTGAGGACGACGCCGTAGACCGCGACCATCAAGCAATGCTCGGCGTGGTTCTCGGGTGGCTCGAGCAGGATGCGCGGCTTGCCCGGGCAGGTTACGCCGGCCCGGGGCTGATGGGCCAGGGCGGCGACGAAGCCGGGCAGGGGACCCTGTACGAACGTGGCCGGCTGGCGCAGGGCCGCCCGGAGGCGGTCCCGCAGGGCCGGATCGACGCTGTCGGCGACCGCATCGAGGCCGGAGACCAGCACCTCCGCCACTGCCCCCTCGTCGAGACCGGCCGAGGCCAGGAAGGCCGCGTCGAGATCGCAGAGGCGGGCGGCCGCAAGCGCCTTGGCGGTGATGTCGAGGGCGACCGCCTCGGGCGGGGCGCCCCCCGTGAGGGCGCCCCAGCCCTGGGCGAACAGGCGCTCGGCGATCGAGCCGGTGCGCCCGGCCGAATGCACGCGCTTGAGGTCGTTGACCTCGACGAGGAGGGCGCGCAGCGCCAGCGGGGCCGCAGGACCGGCGCCCTCCGTCTGAGCGGTCATCAGTGAGCGCCGAGCCAATCGAGCAGCATGGTCTGCTGCTTGCCGAAATCATGCTCGGGGCCGTGCCCGTTCTTCACCATGGGCGCCTTGAAGAAGCTCGAAAGCTGCTCCTGCGGGCCACCGTCGCCGCGCTTTTTGGCGAGATCGAGAACGCGGGCGATCTCGATGACGAGGGGGGCCGCCAGGATCGAGTCCTTGCAGAGGAAGTTGACCTTGATCTGCATCCGCTGACCCAGGAAGCCGGTGACGTCGATGTTGTCCCAGGCTTCCTTGTCGTCACCGCGCGGGCGGTAATAGTGGATGTGGACCAGATGGTCCTCGACCGGGTAGCCGAGGATCGAGTCGAGCACCGTGCCCTTGGTGTTCAGCTTCGACTGGAGCGAGTCCTTGTCGTTCAGCGCGAGGCCGTCGCGATTGCCGAGGATGTTGGTCGAGAACCAGCCATCGACGTGCAGGGCGCGCGCCTTCAGGGCGGGGGCCAGCACCGTCTTCATCATGGTCTGGCCGGTCTTGCCGTCCTTGCCCGCCACGGGGACATTGAGGTCCTTGGCGAGTTCGAGCAGGGCCGGCACATCCGCCGCCACGCTCGGGGTGAAGTTGGCGTAGGGCACGCCGCTCTTGATCGCCGCATAGGCGTAGAGCATCGCCGGGCTGATCGACTCGTCGCTGCTGTCGAGGCCCTTCTCGAAGGCGGCGGTGGAGTTCAGGGTCGGATCGGACAGGTCGGGCCAACGCTCGGTGGAGGCGAGGTTGATGACCACCACCTCGTCGAGGTTGCTCTCGGCCTTGAAGCGGCGAAGATCGTTGGCGATCACCGAGACCGCCTCACGGTGGTCTTTGGCGACGATGCGGTTGGCACCCTCGATGTTCTTGCAGAACTTGGCGCTGCCGACGGCCGGCCAGGGCTTGATGCCCTTCAGGACCTGGGCGCCGTTCTCGATGTCCTGGGCGGAGAGGACGCCGTGGCCGGTGGCCGCGGAGCCGAGGTCGTCGTCGTTCAGGTCCCACCCGCCGAACACGAGATCCTTGTAATCGGCCATTCCAGCGACGGAGACGCCCGCCAGGGGCAGGCCGTCGAGGCGGTTCGATCCGGATTTGATCATCTCGATGCCTGCGATGGCGGTGGTGGCGACAGCGCCACCCATGCCAACGAACGCAACGCCGACACGGCGACCGGTCTGCATGCTCATTGGAAAACGGCTTCCTTCTTCAGGTCGAACGGGAGCCATTCCCAACCCGGGGGCCATTCCGCTCAGCCCTCACTAACTGGGCTTCCGGGGTTGCGTTCCAACCCTGGCCAGGACGCCTTTTTGACGCGGTATGACTGAACGACGGCCGAACGAATCGTTAAAAATCCGTAAATACAATGGCTTAACTCAACGTTAAGGCTGCCATCGTTGAATCACGGAGCTGTCCCATTCTGGTCACAGCGACCGGCGAGACGTCCTCTCGCTGAATGACAACGAAGCCGCGCCCACGAAGGCAGCGGTACGAACAAGGACCAATGATGGGGGTTTTCCCGGAGCCGGCGCTCTGCGCCGACGACGTGAGCCGTCTCGTGCCCAACGAGACCTTCAATGCAGACGATACCGTGGCGTGGCTGCCCCGGACCGAGCGCCGTGCGCGCCGGAACTTCGCCGCTCTCGGCCGCCGAACCCTCGCCACGCTCCTGGCGGGCGCCATTCTGGGCGCAGCCCTTCCGCAGAATGCCCTGGCACCTGCAGCCGCTGCCCACGACCGGATCGACGAGCGCGCCCTGACGGCGCAGGCCCTGGCCCGTGAAAGCGCTGCGCCGATCCAAACCGCACCGGTCCTGGATCTTGTTTCGGATCTTGCGCGCGACACCTCCAACGCATCCGATTGGGCGGGGGTTCCCGTTATCGAGCAGGAGCCTGCCACTCTGACGCTGATCGAGAGCGATCTGGCAGCCCTCGCTCCGAGCCGGGATGCCAGTGGGGCGGAGCACCTGCGCTTCGGCGACATGGCTGTGCGGCGCGAGATCGTCGACACCATTCTGCGCGCCGCGACCGAAACCGGCGTCGATCCGGCCTACATGATGGCGCTCGCCGACAAGGAGTCGAGCTTCTCCACCACGGTCAAGGCGTCGACCTCCTCCGCCGAAGGCCTGTTCCAGTTCCTGTCGGGCACCTGGCTCGAACTCATCCGCACCTATGGCGCCCGGCACGGGCTCGCCGACGAGGCGGCGGCCGTTAAGGGGCGCGGCAGCGCGATCACGATTCCCGACGAGGCCACCCGCACCCGCGTGCTGCGCCTGCGCCAGGACCCCTACATCGCGGCCCTCATGGCGGGCGAACTGATCAACCGCGACAAGGGCCGGATCGAGCAGCGCATCGGCCGCGACCTGTCGACGGCGGAACTGTACTTCGCGCATTTTCTCGGGACGGCCAGCGCCGGCCGCTTCCTTGCGCTCACCGCTGAGAAGCCCGACCAGGTCGCCAAGCAGGTGTTCAAGGCGGCCGCCAAGGCGAACCGCAGCCTGTTCACCGAGAAGGCCGGCAAGGGTCGCCGCAGCCTCACCGTCGCGGAGGTCCGGGAAAAAATCGGCGGCATGATCGATCGCCGCCTCGACCGCTACGAAGGCGTCGGTGCCCTCGCGGCCCCGGAGGCGAAGGCCGAAGTGACACTGACCGAGATCGACACCGACCCGGCGCCGGCGGAGGCCGGCAAGCGCGTCCACGTCACCGAGGCGCTGGCGCCCGCCGAGTGAGGCCTGTTCACCCCGTGCGTGTCCGCCGACTTGAGCACCGGTCCGGCAGGATCAATCGCGGGTCTCCCTCCCGTCGAAGCAGGGCATTTGCAGAAGCCGTTTCGCTTGTCGGAAACCCCCTTGCGGCACGCCGTCATCCCGGGGCCGCGCGGCGGATCACGGGTTCCAGAAGCACAGGTCGCGCAAGACCTTGCGCCGTCGGCGGATCTGGATTGCACGCCGCTGGCGCGCCCCTTCGGGGTCGGGCTCGCCTGATGCGCCCCGGAATGACGGTGCGGTGCCATCTGCGATCCCCCTGCTGTGCGGGAGAGGGCGCCCTGATGCGCAGTCGTCGTCAATCGCCGCGCATGTCCGTGCTCAATGCCCGGCCGGCGTCTCGCCGCCGAGCTTGACGTTGCGCAGGATCATCGCGAGCGGCACCGCCGCCCCGGAGACGAGGCAGAGCGACCAGAACACGTCGATGTAGCCCCAATAGGCGACCTGGGTCTGCAATTGCTGGCCGATCCAGGCCATGGCCTGGTTCTGCGCCTCGACGCCGCTGGCCCCGTGGGTCTGGAAGTACTGCGTCGCGGTGCGCAGGGCCTCCTGATAGTTGGGGTTGGCGCTGGAGATGCTCTCGCCGAGACGGCTCTGGTGGAATTGCTGCCGGTAGGCGAGCACGTTCTGAGCCAGGCTCACGCCCATCGAGCCGCCGACGTTGCGGGCGACGTTGATCAGGGCCGAGGCCTGATCGGTCTGCGACTTGGCGATGCCGTCGTAGGATGCGGCCGTGATCGAGATGAAGATCAGCGGCAGGCCGATACCGATATAGATGCGCGACCAGGCGAAGAACCAGAAGCTGGTATCGCCGTACAGGCGGGTCAGGTCGTACATCGCGGCCGAGACGATCGCGGCGCCGATCGCGATGAGGTATTTCGGCTGCACCTTGCCGGAAATGCGGCCGACCACCAGCATCATCAGCACGGTGACGAGGCCGCCGGGCGCCAGCACGAGCCCAGCCAGCGTCGCGGTGTAGCCGAAATATTCCTGCACCAGCTGCGGCACGAACTGCGTCGTCGCGATCAGGATGGCGCCGGTGGCCATCATTACCAGGAAGCACGAGCCGAACTGGCGGCTGCCGAGGAGGCGAAGGTCGACCACCGGGTTCTTGCGGGTCAGCTCCCACGGGATCATCGCCACGAAGGCGACGGCGCAGATCACCGCGAACACCACGATGAAGTTCGAGCCGAACCAGTCCTTGCGCTGACCCTCGTCCAGGACGACCTCGAGCGCGCCCAGGAAGGTCGCGACGAGGAGGAACCCGATCAGGTCGAAGCGCACGCCCTCGCGGCGCAGGCGCTTGCGCTCCTCCACCGCTCCCGGCGGGTCCTCGAGCAGCATGTGCATCAGCCCCAGCGCCATGAGGCCGATCGGGCCGTTGATCAGGAAGCACCAGTGCCAGGAGACGTTGTCGGAGAGCCAGCCGCCGAGCGTCGGGCCGATCACGGGCGCCACCACGACGGCGAGGCCGTAGAGCGCGAAGGCCTGCCCCCGCTTCGCCGGCGGGAACGAATCGGCCAAAATCGACTGGGCCAGCGGCGCCATGCCGCCGCCGCCGAGACCCTGGAGCACCCGGAAGACCAGGAGCGATTCGAGGTTCCAGGCGAAGCCGCACAGCACGGAGGCGACGGTGAAGAGCGCGATGCTCCACATGAAGAAGGCCTTGCGGCCATAGCGCTTGGCCAGGAAGCTCGAAGCCGTCAACACGATGGCGTTGGCGACGAGGTAGCTCGTCACGACCCAGGCTGCCTCGTCCGGTCCCACCGCGAGACCGCCGGAAATGTAGCGCAGGGCGACGTTGGCGATGGTGGTGTCGAGCACCTCCATGAAGGTCGCCAGCGAGACCACGAGGGCGATGGCCCAGGGATTGTGGCCACCCGGGGCCTTCGCCGACGCGCCGCTGTCCGCGGCGCTCATCTCACGTGCACGCGCGGCACGATCGACATGCCCGGACCGATCGAGACGTCGGTCGGCCACTGGTCCACGACGATCTTCACCGGGATGCGTTGGACCACCTTGACGTAGTTGCCGGTGGCGTTCTGGGCGGGAAGAAGGCTGAAGGCGGTTCCGGAGCCAGGCTGCACTGAATCGACGTGGCCGGTGATCCTGCGGTCGGGATAGGCGTCGATTTCGATGTCGGCGTGCTGACCCGGCCGCATGTCGGTGATCTGCGTTTCCTTGTAGTTCGCGATCACCCAGATGTCGTCGGGCACGAAGGTCGAGAGCGTCTGTCCGGCCTGGGCGAACTGGCCCTTGGCGCCGGAAAGCTGGACCACCCGGCCCGCCTGCGCGGCCGTGACGGTGGTGTAGCCGAGATTGAGCTCGGCCTGGGCCAGTTGGGCCTTGCTGGTGGCCAGACTGGCTTCGGCGCCCGCCTTCTGGGCGGAGAGGGCGCCTACCTGCGTGCGCGCCGCCGTCAGAGCTGCTTTGGCGCGATCGTCGGCGGCCTGCTGCTGCTCCAAGGTGGAGGACGAGGATTGCGAGCGCTGGATCGTCCCGGCGCCCTTCTCGGCGAGGTCGCGATACCGGGCCGCGTCCTCGCGGGCGAATTTCAGGGATGCCTCCGCCTGGGTCACCTCCGCCTGCGCCGCGTCGACCTGAGCCTTCTGGCCTTCGATCTGCGCCTCGAAGTTGCGGATCGAGGCCTCGGCCGAGGCGACCTGGGCCTGCGCCTGCGCCAGAGCCACGTCGTAGTCGCGCCTGTCGATCTGGAACAGCACGGCGCCGGCCTCGACGTGCTGGTTGTCGGTGACCGGCACGTCGACGATGTAGCCGGCGACCTTCGGGGCGATCGAGAATTGCCGCGCATCCACGAAGGCGTCGTCGGTGGATTCGTAAGGGTGCAGGGCGGTCAGCCAGTACAGATAGACTCCGACCGCGAGGGCCACGAAAGCCACCGCGATTCCGAGCGCCCAGAATGGATGCCGGCGCAGGATGTTCGGCTTCGTCTCGGAGTTCCTGCCGTGGGCGGCCTCGTCTTCGGCGCTCGCACCATCGGGCGACGATTTCGCCTCGTCCGCCCCGGATTCCCCGGGCGCCTTGCCTTCAGGATCCGAAGGCCGCGTCGCGCTGTCCCGTGCCGGCTGGCGCCGCCCGGTCTGCTGGTCCTGAAGCATCGGCTGACCGTCCGCACGCATCCAGGGGCCGCCCGGTTCCCGACCGCGCAGCCCGTAACTCCCACCTCGGCGACAACAAGAAGTAGCGCTCCGGATTGTTCCCGGGCGCCTCCGGACATTCGACGTTTTGGTCTTGATCCGCACGGAACGTCCCGATTTCCGGATGCGTTCACGGGCGAGGCGGACGCTCCGCCTGCAACCTGTAGGAGGTTCGTATGGCGACCGGTTCTCCCCTGTCTTCTCCCGGCAGAGCCAGCCCGGGGGGCACCCCGAGGCTCGACGCGATGAGCACGGTGCTCGCCCGCAACTGGTGGCTGGTCGCCCTGCGCGGGGTCGTCGCCATCCTGTTCGGCCTCGTCGCCTTCGTGGCGCCGGGCGCGTTCGTGCTGTCGCTGGTGCTGTTCTTCGCCGCCTACATGCTGGTCGACGGCATCGTGGGCATTGTCGCCTCGGTGCGGGCGGCGCAGCGGCACGAGCGCTGGGGCTTCCTGCTGGTAGAAGGGCTCCTCGACATCGTCGTCGGCATCGCCGCCGTGATGGTGCCGGCCGCCGCCGTCTGGGCCTTCGTCTACCTCGTGGCGTTCTGGGCTCTCGTCACCGGCGGCCTGATGGTCGCGGCCGGGTTCCGCCTGCATGCCCATTACGGGCGCTGGTTCCTGGTGCTCGGCGGGGTGGTGTCGATCCTGTTCGGGATCGCGCTGCTGATCAATCCGGGCATGTCCGCGCTGGTGCTGGCCTGGTGGATCGGGTCCTACACGGTCGCCTTCGGCGTGTTGCTGGTCATCCTCGGTCTGCGCCTGCGCGGACGCCACGCCGAAGCCGGTCGTCCGGCGCCCCTCGGGCGGTCCTGAACGGCGTAGCCTTGGCCGCGGGACATGGTCTAGAACCGGGGCCGAGACCGTGCGGCGCCGAGCCGTCGCGCGTCGTTTGTCCGTGATCATGGCCCCCGATGACCTCTCTCGACCCGGAACGCCCGAGCCACGAGAGGGCGGACCCGCCCCGGACGACGCCGGCGCCCCCCGAGGATACCCGGGCGGCCGCCCGCGAGGCCGCGGCCGCGGCCAAGGTTCTCGGTCGACAACTCGGCGTGCTGGCCCTGGGTGCCGCGCGGGGCGCCGGTCGCCGTGCGGCCGGCGCGGCACAGGCCGCCGGCCCCGCCTGGAAAGGGTTCGCCCACCGCATCCGCGCGCGCCCGCCCGCCGCGATGCCGTCGGCCGATCCGGCTCCTGCCCCCGTCGCGACCGGCACGGCCGCCTCCCTGGCCGGTCGCCTGCGGCGCCGGCCCTGGGTCGCGGCCGCGCTTGCCGTCGTGCTGCTGCCGCTGGTGTTCCTGGCCGGGCTCGTCCTCTACAGCTTCGCCACCCTGCCGCCGCTCGGCGGCGTCGTGCCGGAGACCGGGCAGCGGGCGATCACCGTCGAGGCCGATGACGGACGGGTCTTCGCCACGCGCGGGGTGTTCCAGGGCCAGAAGCTCACCGCCGCCGAGATGCCGGCCCATCTCGGGCAGGCGATCATCGCCATCGAGGACCGGCGCTTCCGCTCGCACTGGGGCATCGATCCGCGCGGCTTCCTGCGCGCCCTCTACCGCAACGCCATCGGCGGCGGCGTGCGCGAGGGCGGCTCCACCATCACCCAGCAATATGCCCGGCTCACCTCCCTGAATCAGGAGAAGAGCCTGCGCCGCAAGATCCAGGAGGCGTTCCTCGCCCTGCGGCTCGAAGCCACGATGTCGAAGGACGAGATCCTCCTCGGCTACCTCAACACGGCCTATTTCGGAGCGGGCGCCTATGGCGTCGACGCCGCCGCCCGGCGCTATTTCGGCAAGGGCGCCAAGGCCCTGACGCTGCCCGAAGCCGCGATGCTGGCCGGCCTCGTGCGCGCGCCCTCGCAACTGGCGCCGACGCGGAACTTCGGGGGCGCCAAGGAGCGCGCCGACGTGGTGCTGCAGACCATGGTCGAGACCGGGGCCATCACGGCCGCCGAGGCCGACAAGGCGCGCGCCCAGACCATCACCCTGCGCACGCCCCCCGAGACGCCGCCCGGCACCAACTACTTCCTCGACATGGTCTCGGCCGAAGCCAAGAAGCTCGCCGACGCGCCGGGCGACGTCACGGTCCGCACCACCCTCAACCTCGATCTGCAGAGCCTGGCCGAGGGCGTCGTCGCCCGCCGCCTCGATGCCGAGGGCGCCAAGAAGAAGGCGAGCCAGGCCGCCATGGTGGTCCTCAACAAGGAGGGCGCGATCCTCGCCATGGTGGGCGGTCGCGATTACGAGGACAGCCAGTTCAATCGCGCCACCCAGGCCAAGCGCCAGGCCGGCTCGCTGTTCAAGCTGTTCGTCTACCTCACCGCCTACGAGACCGGTTTCAATCCCGACACGGTGCTGGTCGACCGGCCGATCCAGATCGGCGATTGGGAGCCGCAGAATGCCACCGGCCGATTCAAGGGGGCGATGCCCCTGCGCAGCGCCTTCGCGCAATCGATCAACACCGTGGCGGCGCAGCTCGCCGACGAGGTCGGCATTCCGGCCGTCATCGCCACCGCGCACCGGATGGGCGTGACCTCCGAATTGCCCAACGTGCCGAGCCTGGCTCTCGGCTCGGCCGAGGTGACGCTGCTGGAGATGACCCGTGCCTATGCGGGCGTGCTGGCCGGCACCGTGCCGGTGGACGCGCACGGCGTCCATGCCATCCGGGGCGCCCAGCCGCAGCCGCTATACCTGCGGGCCGAGACCAAGGGCGGCACCGCGATCCCCACCGAGAGCCGGGCGATGATGCTCGATTCGCTCCAGGCCGTGGTCGATGGCGGCACCGGCAAGGCGGCGCGGGTCTCCGGCCTGCCGGTCGGAGGCAAGACCGGCACGACGCAGGATTACCGCGATGCCTGGTTCATCGGCATGACGCCGGACCTCATCGTGGGCATCTGGGTCGGCAACGACGACAACAGTTCGATGAACCGGGTCGGCGGCGGCGACCTGCCCGCCAGCCTCTTCCGTGATTTCGTGCAGCGGGCGACCGCGCAACTGGCCAAGGGTCGCAAGCGTCCCTCCACCGCCCGGGGGGAAGCGGCCCGCGCCGAGCCGCCGCCCGCCCGCGAAGTCTCGTCCCAGCCCAACGCCTCCTCGGGGACCGCCGCGACCGTGCGCGGCGTGCCCGAGGTGATCGACACCGGAACCCTGGCGTTCCGGGGCCGCACCGTCCGGCTCGCCGGCGTCGAGGGGGAGGGCGGCGCCCTGGCGCGGCAGCTCGCCCGCTATCTGCGCCGCCGCGAGGTCACCTGCATGCCCGCCACCGAGGGCCCCGGCGAACAGCTCCGCTGCCAGATCGACGGCGACGACCTCGCCTCCCTGATCCTCACGGCCGGCGGCGCCCGCGCCACCGAGGACGCCCCCGCCGACCTCCTGGCGGCCGAGGAGCAGGCCCGCTCCGAGCGGGCCGGCCTGTGGAGTCGCCGATAGCGCGCTTCGTCTATCAGTAGATGGCGCGGAAGACCGATAGACCGTTCGATTCGCCGATAGACTTATCGAGACACCTGGTATCCAGTCTCGGCGCCGGACTTCACCGGAATCGAACTGGTCTGTCCATGGTGTGCCTCACCCGGCTCCACGTCGCTGCCCGCCTCCTGTTTGCCCGCCTCTTGCCTGCCCGCCTCTTGCCCACCGGTCTCGTGCTCGCCGCGATCCTGACGGCGCCCGGTGGCGCTCTGGCGCAGGCTCTCCCGGGGATGCGGGCGCCGACCCGCGAGCAGGTCGTGGCGAAGCTGCCCGCCCTCGCCGCGCTGGCGCAGCGGGCTGTCGCGGCGGGCGAGGTGCCGGGCGTGGCGATCGCGGTCGTGCTCGGCGACGAGACGCTATTTGTCGAGGGCTTCGGGCTCAGGCAAACGGGCCGGCCCGAGCCGGTCGGTCCCGACACGGTCTTTCAGGTCGCCTCCCTGTCGAAGGCGGTGACCGCGACGGTGGTGGCCGCCCTGGTGGGGGCCGGGCTCGTCGATTGGGATGCGCGCGTGGCCGATCTCGATCCCGCGTTCCGGCTCTCCGAGCCCTACCCGACCGCCGCCGTCACGGTGCGGGATTTCCTGAATCACCGCAGCGGCCTGCCGGGCAGCGCGGGCGACGATCTCGAGGATCTCGGCTTCAACCGCGATGCGATCCTGCCCCGGCTGCGGCTGGTCCGGCCGTCGTCGAGCTTTCGCGCGGGCTACGCCTACAGCAATTTCGGTTTCACCGAGGGCGCCATCGCGGCCGCGCGCCCGACCGGCAAGCCCTGGGAAATCGTGGCCCGCGAACACCTCTTCGATCCGCTGGGCATGAATGCGACCAGCATGGTGCACCGGGACTTCCTGGCGCGCCCCGACCGGGCGGCCCTGCACGTCCGGGTCGCCGACGCCTGGGTGGCCCGCCTCACCCGCGATCCGGATGCGCAGGCACCCGCCGGCGGTGTCAGTTCGAGCGCCCGTGACCTGGCGCGATGGCTGCGCCTCGTCGTCAATGCGGGACAGTTCGAGGGGCGCCAGCGCATCCCGTCCGCTGCCCTGGCCGAGATGCACAAGCCCTTGATGGCGCGCGGCCCGAATCCCGTCACCGGCGGCGCCTCGTTTTACGGGCTCGGCTGGAATGTCGAGTATGGCCGTCACGGCACCGTCTGGGGTCATGCCGGCGCGTTCAGCGTCGGCGCCCAGACGCTGGTGGCGATCCATCCGGGCGCGAAACTCGGCCTCGTGGTGCTGACCAACGGGTTTCCGTCCGGCGTGCCCGAAGGCCTCGCCGGCAGCTTCGCCGATCTCGTCTTCGACGGGCAGGTCTCCCGGTCCTGGCTGCAGGAATGGGGCGCCGCCTACGGCGGCCTGTTCGCGCCGAGCCTCGCCGCCGCCAAAGCCGCCAACGCCGCGCCGGCGGATGCCACCGGGTCTCTCCCGCTCGCCGCCTATATGGGCCGCTACGCCAACGCCTATGCCGGCGAGGCCGTCGTGGCTGCCGTGGACGGCGCCCTGACCCTGACGCTCGGGCCTCAGCCCGGACGGACCTATCCGCTCCGCCACGTCGACCGCGACCGCTTCGCCAGTTTCCCCGACGCGGAGATGCCCGACCGCCCCTCGGCGATCCGCTTCGCGATCGGACGCGGCGGCCAGGCCGACGCGGTGACGGTGGACGCCCTCGACAGCAACGGCCTCGGCACCCTCGCGCGCGTACCGGATTAGGGATCGCTGGGCGCTTGGTTCGTCTTGGGTTTTTTGATGCCTGGCTTTCTTCGATGAATGGCTGTTTCGGGCGAATGTCCGACAGTCGACTTCCGGGCGATAAACGCTTTTCGTCGACGTCATCCCGCGCTGCCGGTGCTTTCCCGCGGACGCCACTCACAGCGTGCGGGATACGCACGCCGTCGCAACGCACCGAACGTGCGGCACACCCTCGGATGACGGCATCAGGTTTCGCGTAGCCACTTCCACACATGTTGCACCGTTCCCTGACCGCTGATCCGCCGGACGGCCTGACGCTCGCCACGCCAAGCCTGGGGCGGGGCGCCGTACCGGTTGCGGAAGCTGCGACTGAGCAGCGATACGCTGCTGAAGGCGTAGACCTCCGCCAATCGGCCGATGGTGCGCCGTTCCATGGGATCGGCGAGTGCGTCGCGCACCGCCCGCAGGCGCTCGCCTCTTACGAACTGCATCACGCCGCCCTCCGGCTCGAACAGCCGGTAGAGCGTGGACCGCGAGACCAGCATCTGCCCCGCGATGAATTCAGGCGACAGATCGGGGCGCGACAGGTTCGCTTGTACGATCATCCTGGCCAGCGCCATCAGGCCGCCATCGAGTTCGCGGCCGTCCAGCACGTCCGTGGCATGCGAGCGATCGAGGAGGCGGTGCAGGAAGGTCACGAACTCATCGGCCAGAGCCGGGGCTTCGGCGGCGCGTGTGGTCGGCAATCGGCGATAGATGTCGAGAATGCGCGCCGCCAGCAGCCGATTGCGGACCGGATCGAACAGCAGGTCGTGCTTTTCGAGCGGCAGCCCGTGAAGGCGGGTGCAGGGAACGGCAATGCCGATCGCATCGGCCCGGTCGAGCAGGCCGTCGAGCAGGTGACGGCGGCCGATGAGGGTGACGGTGCCACGCAAGGCCGAGATCGGTTTGCCGGCGACCGTGCCCTGGAAGCGTCCGGATCGGTAGAGTTGGACGATGTAGTGGTCGGGACCGGCCTCGACACGTCGGCGATCACGCTGGAGCCGCTGGGTCGAGAGCAGCGTGCGATGCGCGACGAGGTCGTCGATCGGGTACGCGATGTTGCTGCCGAACGGCAGTGGGGCGGATGGCGTGGTCGGGCTGACCGCGTACATCGGCGCCAGGAGCGTGCGCCATCGCTCGAAGGCCTCTCCGGGCGGCAAGCCGGACGTCGTCAGGAAGAAGTGCGGCAGGCCAGCCTCGGCCGTGGTGTCGTCTGCACCCAACGAGCCAAATCCTTCGCTATCCGACCCGTTTGGCGAAGCACGGGAGCATGACGTCGTTTGGTCGGGCAAGACAAATACTTGTGTCCGGTCCGATGACCGCGAAGCCGTCGCACGCAAGTCGAGGGGCTGCGTTGCGCGACATCGCAAGCCGGCATCCGTGGCGACACCGGGTCGCCAGCGGCAGGACAGCTTGGGGTAGAGTCCAGGCTGCCCGTTTCCGTTTGGACCTCCCGGCGAAGAGGTCCGCCCGGTTCGATGACGGGCGGACCGCGTCGTCAGCGCCGTCCGGAACGAACGCACCGGTGTGGGCGGCAACGGCGTGGGCAACAATGGCGCGACCGATGTGGTGCCTGGGCAGGACGATGGGTCGTGTCCTGAGGCCGTGAGGCGACTCGCATTCGCCACGCGAACCTGCCCGCCGGTCGCTCTCATGTCGGACCCAAGAGCAGGTACAGGGCTCGGGCCCGATCCGCCGACCCCTTGCGGGATGGCGGATTCAAAAGCGCCGCGCGGGCGCTCGGCTATCGGAACGCTCTGCTCCCGCGAGCGGGTCTCAGACGCCGATCTCGCGGTTATGGAGGGTGCGCAGCTCGATGTAGCTCGTGGTGGCCCGGCTCCAGGTCGATTCCTCGCTCTCCTGAAGCTTCTTCGTCAGCGGCTTGTGCTTGTCGCCCTGGTACCAGCCCAGCACCACTGTGTTGCCGTCGGCGTCGTCGCATTCGATGCGGTAGGCCGGCTGGGCGTCCGGTCCGAGCCGGCTCAGGCGCACCCGCAGGGTCGGGTTCTTGGCCTGGTCGGGGACCATGTTGAGGTAGATGCCGCGGAGATACTCGACGCGGTCCGGCCGGCGGCCCTTCAGGTCGGGGATGGAGAAGTTCTCGGCGAGAAGGTCGGGTTTAGCCACGTCGAAAAGTCTTTCTGCTGTCGGACAGGGAGGGTGAGGCGCCCGCCGGATGAAGGGCGGCGCGCGGTGGATGTCAGGCCGCGGCCGGAGCCTCTTCGGTCGTGACCACGAACTTCGTCAGGGTGTTGGCGCCGAAGGTCAGGGTCAGCGGCACGTCGGCGGCATCCCGGCCATAGGCGATGAGGATGCGTCCGATCCGCGAGGCGTTGTTACGCGGGTCGAAGGTGTGCCAGCCCCCGTCGAGGAACACTTCCATCCAGGCCGCGAAGTCGCCCGGCGCGTGCGGCAGCGGCAGGCCGATGTCGCTGACATAGCCGTTGCAGTAGCGGGTCGGGATGTTGAGGCAGCGGCAGAACGCGATGGCGAGGTGGGCGTAGTCGCGGCAGACGCCGCGCTGCTCCTCGAACACCTCGAAGGCGGTCCGCGTCGCGCGGGCGTGCTCGTAGCCGAAGGTGATCCGGTCATGCACGTAGTCGCAGATGGCCTGCACGCGGCTCCAGCCGGGCGGCAGGTGGCCGAACAGGTCCCAGGCGATCTGCGACAGGCGGTCGGTCTCGCAGTAGCGGCTGCCGAGGAGGAACAGGAGGCTGTCCGTGGGCAGCTGTCCGATCGGCGTCTCCTTGGCGTCCGGCTTGAGCGTGTCGCCCTTGCCGCCGTCGCGCACGACGGTCTCGGTCTTCAGCGTGAGCGTGCCCGCCGGAGCGGTCATGCGCTGGCACCAGTTGCCGAAGCTGTCGCGGTATCCCTCCAGGGGCACCGACGGGCTGGTGACGAGATGGTCCGGCCGCTCGAGGTCGGAGACCCGCGACGCGTGGACGTTGAGCGTGGCGATGACCGGGGTGGGCTGGGGAAACAGGTAGGTCATCTCGCAGCCGACGAGGATGCGCATCGGGTCTCTCCTGGAATGGGGGCGTGCCGTGTTGCCGTCCTGCCGCGCGGCCGGCGCGACGCGCACAGGCGCGTCGGCGCGGGGGCGTCAGTGCAGGGTGGGCGGCGGCTCCAGGAAATCGCACATGCCGCCCGCATCCTCGACGGCCTCCATGAAGGCGTCGAGGGCGTCTTCGTCGGAGGCGAAGGGTTCGCTCCAGACCGTCGACCAGCCGGCCGGATCGATGACCTCCAGGGTCCAGGGATCCTCGCTGTGAGCGGAGCGATAGACGTTCACCGTCACGGTGATGCCCGCCTGGGTCGCGCGCCCGGTCAGGTGCGAGTATTCCAGCGCGGGCGCGTCGACCGTGGGCTTGTCGCGGGTCATGGGTGTTCCTCTCGAAGGGCGAGTTCACCGGAGGGTCCCGTATGGGTCCCCCTCTCATGAGCCGAATGCGCTACTCTAGCAGAGCGCATCGGGAAACGGGCGGAAAACCTCGCGCGTTCGCATCGCGGGGCTTGACCCTCTTTCGACGCCTCGGGCCGATGAGCGCGCAGGCGAGCGTTCCGTCCCCCCACTGGAGTTTTGGGAATGAGCGCGGAGGCGATCACCATCGGCGAGGCGGCCCGCGCCACCGGCGTCTCCGCCAAGATGATCCGCTACTACGAGGAGATCGGGCTGCTGGCGCCGACCGAGCGCACGGCCAGCGGCTACCGGCTCTACGCACCGGCCGATCTGCATGCCCTGCGCTTCGTGCGCCGGGCCCGCGACCTCGGCTTCGCGATCGACGACATCCGGGCCCTGCTCGGCCTGTGGCACGACCGCTCCCGGGCCAGCGCGCAGGTGCGTCAGCTCGCCCTTGCCCATGTCGCCGACCTGCGCCGCCGGATCGACGCCCTCGCGGGCATGGCCCGCACCCTGGAGGATCTCGCCGCCCATTGCGGCGGCGACGCGCGGCCGGATTGCCCGATCCTCGACGACCTCGCGGCCGGACCCCAGGACTCCCCCGGCGCGACACTGGCGCGGGGGGATCATCGCGCCGAAGGAGCGCCATCCGGGCACCGGACGCGTTGACCGCGTCTCTGGCCTCTTGTTTGCTGGATCGATGACGTCCCGTTCCGGATGCAGTCCGTCCTGAGAGCCGTCGCCTCGCGAAAGTCGCTGTCCATGCCCGTCCTCGACCGGATCGCCGCCTTCGCGGATGAGATCGCCGCCTGGCGCCACGATCTCCACGCCCATCCGGAGCTGCAATACGACGTCCACCGCACGGCGGGCGTCGTGGCCGAGAAGCTGCGGGCCTTCGGCTGCGACGCGGTCGTCACCGGCATCGGCCGCACGGGCGTCGTCGGCCTCATCCGGGGGCGGGCGCACGGATCGAACCGCGCCATCGGCCTGCGTGCCGACATGGACGCCCTGCCGATCCACGAGGCGCGCGATCTGCCCTACCGCTCGACGGTCCCGGGAAAGATGCATGCCTGCGGTCACGACGGGCACACGGCGATGCTGCTCGGGGCCGCCCGATACCTCGCCGAGACCCGCGACTTCGACGGCACCGCGGTGCTGATCTTCCAGCCGGCGGAGGAGGGCGGCGGCGGCGGCGAGGCCATGGTCCGCGACGGGCTGATGGAGCGGTTCGGCGTCGAGAGCGTCTACGGCATGCACAACATCCCGGGCCTCGCTCTCGGCACCTTCGCCATCCGGCCGGGGCCGATCATGGCTTCCACCGACCGCTTCACCATCACCATCACGGGGCGGGGCGGCCACGCGGCCCAGCCCCACCACGCGATCGACAGCGTGCTGGTGGCGAGCCACGTCATCACCGCCCTGCAATCGGTGGTGTCGCGCAGCGTCGATCCCCTGGAGAGCGCCGTCGTCTCGGTCTGCGCCCTGGAGGCGGGGGAGGCTTTCAACGTCCTGCCGCAGGACGTGACCCTGCGGGGCACCATGCGGGCGCTGTCGAAGCCGGTCCGCGCGCTGATGCAGGACCGCATCGGCGCGATCGTCGCCCATGTCCCGGCCGCCTTCGGGGCGCGCGGGACAATCGACTTCAACAGCGGCTATCCCGTCACCGAGAACCATCCGGCCGAGACCGATTTCATCGCCGACGTGGCGGCCGGGCTCGTCGGCGAGGCCGGGATCGACCGCGCGGTGGCGCCCCTGATGGCGGCGGAGGATTTCTCCTACATGCTCGCCCACCGTCCCGGCGCCTACATCTTCCTCGGCAACGGCGACAGCGCCGGCCTGCACCACCCGGATTACGACTTCAACGACGCCGCCGCGCCCTATGGCGCCTCGTTGTGGGCGCGGGTGATCGAGACCGGGCTGCCGATCCGGGACTAGCCTCGGGCGCCAGCCGGGCAAAGTCCTTACAGATCCTGGCGCCAGCCGGGCGTATCGCGGGCGCAGACTTCCGCAGGGGAGGGCGGTCAATCCGCTCCCCCGCAAAGCCTCGCCCCCGGCCTGTCCAATCCTAGAACTTGCCGATCATCGCCGGCGGCGCGGCGGGGGCCGCCTCGGCGTTCTCCTGATAGATCGGCACGGTGGCACGCAGCCATGCGCGCGTCTCCAGGCCGCGGTAGTTCCGCTCGACGACCTCGCGGGTGACGTAGGCCTGCAGGTTCACCGGTCCGAAATTGTAGCCGACGAGACCGCCCACGGCGAACTGGCCCTGGCGGGCATAGCCGGGATTGCGCGTCGGCAGGTCGGTGGCGCCGAACGCCACCGGCCCGACCTCCCACTTGCCGAACTTCTTCGTCGCCGTGAGATCGAGGTTGAGGAAGTCGGGGTAGTACGCCCCCGTGCGCGATGTGGTGTCGAAATAGGTGCCGTAGAGGAAGTTCGCCGTCAGGTTCCAGCCGTCGCCGTTGTAGGTGATCGCGAAGCGTTGGTGCAGGACCGGGTTCTGAATCACGATCTTGGTCTGGCTCGGAAGATAGGCGCCGAGCAGGTAGCTGAAGTTGAGGTTGCTCCCGAGCTTCCACGCCACCTGCGCGGCCAGGAGGGTCTGGCCGAAGCCGCTCTGGTAGGGTGCGCCACCGGTGCTCGAGACGGCGATCGGCTGGAGTACGATCAACTGCAGCCGTCCGCCCGCCACTTCGGCCGGCGTCGCCCAGACGAAGGAGGGCAGGTTGATGTTTGAATCGGTCGATCGGGGCGCGATGTCACGTACGCCGAAGCTCGACGTGTCGATGAAGTAGAGGCCGACCGGCAGTGGCGCGCCGGGGGCCTGCCCGACGGTCTGGCCCGGCTCGGCCGCCGACGCGGCCCGCGCCTGACGGTTGGACGAATCCAGCGCGAGACCCAGAAGTGCGAGACTCACAGCGGCGAGACCTGCCGGCACCAAGCGGAGGCCCAAGGTTGAGCCGTCCCGGATCGATGGCGATCCGGTCGTCCGAGATGACGTCATGGCTCTGCTCCCGGGCCGCACTGAAACGACGGCCCGCCGGGATGAAACTGGTCGGTTCTTCGTGCTCCGCCACCATCCTGGGTTAGGCGGAGTCCCTATTGCGAAACACCGTCACCCTGCCGCCACAGCACGCCTTGAGGCCAGCACGCTGTCGGGGGCCTCGTGTCTTACGGGCAAGCCGCCCCGCCCGGCAGCACGACCGGGGCGCCCGTCACCGAGCGGACCGGCCAGGTGGTCACCTGTGAGAAGGTCAGGTCGTTCAGGGCCGGGAACAGGTTGAAGATCGGCACGTAGCGGTAGGTCATCTCCGCCATCATGTAGCGCGCGTTGACACGCGCCTCGGAGGGCGGCGGTTCGCCCAGGATGGCATTGGCGACCCGCTTGGTCGCCTTGTCGGCGGCGCTGGAGCACACCCTTGCCTCGTAGGACTTGTTGGCGAGCTGGTAGACGCCCGCCGCCGTCAGGATGATGCCGGACCCGCTGGCGTCCGAGGGATACATGACCGCGCGGCCCGCCGCGTAGACGTCGGTGACGCTGGTCAGGCTGCCCCGCGAGATCAGGTCGGCCATCGAGCGGGTGGCGCGCACCAGGCGCTGCTTGGTGGCGTAGGCCCGCGGCAGCTCGATCGTTCCGATGAAGATCACGATCATCACGGGGGCGACCAGGGCGAATTCCACCGCGCTCACCCCGGCCCGGTCGCCCGCAAGCCGGCGAATCTGCCGGCGAATTCGCCGGCCACCCCGCCGGCACAGCCTCAACACGTTCCCACCGGATAGGGCTCGGCGCGGAAGACCGTGGTCGCGGTGATCATCTGGGCGGTGGCCGAGACCGGCAGCGCCACGATTCCCGTGAAGCCGAAGAAGCGCGGGATCACCACGGCCGCACGGATCGTCACGATGTCGCTGCCTTGCGGACAGGTGAAGCGCGTGCCGAAGGTCGACGACGCGGTCCCGGTCGTGGAATCGTAGGGCGAGGCGGCCGCATTGGCGCTGAAGGTCGACGCGGTCGTCATCTCGACCTTCAGCTTGGTGCAGTCGAACAGCACCGGGCCCCGGCACATCTCCGCCACGAGGCGGTCGACCGGAGGCTTGGTGCCGGCCGCGTCCTGGTACACGCCGGTGAAGACCGCGCGGCCGCCCCGATCGAGGGCGTCGTCGAGGAGCTGCTGAGCCAGGATCAGCATGCCGGCTTCGATGATCGCGCCGAGCAGAAGCAGGAACGGCACCGCCACCATTCCGAACTCGATGGCGGCCCCGCCGCGCGTGTCGCGGGCCAGTCGGCGCAGGGCCGGGGCCACGGGCGGCATCGCCGGCCTGACGCCTGCGAGAATGAGGCGCCCCGTCATCGGGAGATCCGCAATTCGCTGATCTGGGCCGCGATGGCCTTGAAGGCGGCGCTGAGGTCGGAGGCGTTCTGGACGTCGTAGAACTTGTCGCTGCCCGAGGCGCAGTTCTTCAGAATGTCGCTGGTGCCTTCCGAGACCTCGACCCGCACCGTGAAGAGCGCGATCCCGGCGCTTTTCATATTGCCGCACAGCGTCGACAGCCGATTGTCGATGGCGATGCGCCGGGTGTTCAGATCGTCCGAGGTCGTGCCGATGCGGTTCTGCCAGATGTAGCCGATGCCCGAATAAAACGAGTTGTTCGAGTTGCTGGGGCGGATCTGAGATTGGTTCTGCCCGTCCGTCATCAGCACCACGAACTTGCGCGTGGTCCTGTCGGTATAGGCCGCCCCCTCGGCGAAAGGACCGAGCGGCGACAGCACGTGCCAGCCCCAGATCAGACCGATCGGGATGTTGGTGTCGCCCCGGACGGTCAATGCGTCGATGGCGTTGTTGAGAGTCGGTTGCGAAGTCGTCAGGTGGGTGATGGGCTGCAACTCGCAACCGGAATTCGGACCGTAGAGATAATTCGCGGCGACGCTGTCGATGCGGCCGGTTCGCTGCGGGCTGGACCTGTACTTGTTTACCTGGCCCTGGCGGGTGCGTGCGCTGCCCCAGAAGACGCCGTCCGACAGGTAATTGTTCAGCATTTGGTTTTCAGAAATTTCCGTATCCGCCTCGTCCGGAGCGAAGTAGGGCACGAACAGCGTGTCCGGCGTGCCTGCGCTCGGGGGTGTTTCCTGCACGTCGTAGGGCATTGGCCGACCCTCGACGCAGCCGCCCCAGGTGACGCCCATCTGCCGGAACAGGGTCAGGCGGTTGGCGGCGGAATTGAAGATCTGTCCGTGGACCGAGGACCGGGCGTCGGTGTCGATCCATGAGGCGGTAGTGTTCGACGGGCCGACATTGACCGTCATCGAGAAGGGGACGATCCCGATCCGCAGGGCATTCGGCTTCGAGGGGTCTACGGCCTTGAACAGCGTCGAGACGAGATCCTTGGCGGCCGACTTCAGGTTGGTGAGCTTGGCGCCCTCCATCGACCCGGTATTGTCCAGCACGAGGGCGATTTCGAGGTTGTCCGAGGCCCGGCGGCCCGTGCTCGAGACCGAGATCGGCATGCCGGTGAGGCCGATGAGACGCGTCAGGCTGGTCGGGGTGCTGCCGCTCGCCGTCACGGTGATGTCGTCGCCGTTGCGGGTGGTCCGGACCAGCAGACCGTCGATCGGGGTCTTCAGCAGGGCGGCGCGCACCTGCGCGTCGGCCTTGCTCGACAGGTCGCCATCGGTGGTGGTGATCGGCAGCTTGGCCAGGGACAGCACGGTGGCGTCGGTCACCCCCTGTGCCGATTGCCGCGCCATCGACTTGACGCCGTAATCGATGACCGTGCCGGCGAACAGAAGCAGGGGGATCGCCCCCAGGGCGAAGATCAGCGCAACGACGCCCTGTCCGTCATTGCGGAACCGTCGAAAGATATCGCAGCGCATTCGTCGCCCGAGCTGAAGCTTGAGCTGACGAATGCCAACGAAGATTTACGATTCACTTAAGACAGACGCCGAGGTTTGGTCGTGTCGACGCGCTCGAACAACCGAAGTCGTGATCATGTCTTTTTCATCGATTGTTTAGGAGCGATGGCGGACGTCTGTCCCGAAGCCGAAGAAGGGCGTTCGAGAACGCACCTTCTTCCTCCGATCTCTCAGTCCGAGCGATTGGCCGTGCCGCCGAGATGGAACACCCGGTGCGGGACCAGCTCGCCGCGCTCGACATCGCCGACCGCCACCAGGATGCCGCCGCAGGTGGCGAAGGCCTTCCCCTCGACCGGGGCGTCGCGCCCGCGCAGGATCACCGGCTGGCCTCGCATCAGGCGCAAAGCCATGTCGCGGGAGACCGGCACCGAGGGCACCGCGTCCAGGGCGGTTTCGACCGGGTGGAGCGAGCCGGCATTGCCGTCCGGTCCCGCTTCTTCCAAGGCCGCCACCTGGCAGGCATCGGCCTCCGTGAAGGGACCGACGCGGGTACGGCGCAGGGCCGAGACATGGCCGTAGCAGCCGAGCAGACGCCCGAGGTCGCGGGCGAGTGCCCGCACATAGGTGCCCTTGCCGCAGGCGGCCTCGATCACCGTCCGCTCGGGGCTGTGCTCGACCACCGCGAGATGGTCGATCTGGACCGGGCGCGCCACCAGCACCACCTCCTCGCCGTCGCGGGCGAGATCGTAGGCGCGCTCGCCCGCGATCTTGATCGCCGAGTAGCGCGGCGGCACCTGCTCGATGGCGCCGACGAAGGTCGGCAGAGCGGCCTCGACGGCCTCCCGGGTCGGCCGCGCCTCGCTGGTGGCGACCGGACGACCCTCGGCGTCGTCAGTGTCGGTCTCGATGCCCCAGGTGACGGTGAAGACGTAGGCCTTGCGCCCGTCCATCACGAACGGCACCGTCTTGGTCGCCTCGCCGAGGGCGATCGGCAGGATGCCGGAGGCAAGGGGATCGAGGGTGCCGGCATGTCCCGCCTTCTTGGCGTTGAAGGCGCGCTTCACCACCGCGACGGCATGGGTCGAGGTCATGCCCACGCCCTTGTCGAGGATGACCCAGCCATTGACGTCCCGGCGCTTCGGCCGATCCGGGCGCGGCGCACCACGCGGCGGGCGACGGCCCTCGGCGGCCACGGGTCGGTCCGCCGGATTTGGCGGGGGAGAGCCCTCGGGTCGCTCGATGGTCGGTTCGTTGATCATGAAATCCTCGGTCACTGATCACAGGGGCCGGGCGGCACGCGCTGCGCCGTCATCCGTCCCGTTCAAGTCTTGAGTCGGGGTCTTCCGCCGCCTTGGGCCGGAGAACCTGCAGGGTGCGGGTCGGGTTCGTGCCGGCGGCGCTCTCGCGGGCCGAAACCGCCTCAGTCCGCTTTGGGGTCCGACGGATCGGCCTCTTCGCCCGGCGCCTGCGATTCGAGATCGCGCCGTACCTTATCAGTCCGCAGCAGGGCGTCGATCCGGTCCGCTTCGTCGAAGGTCTCGTCGCGGAGGAAGCGCAGGTCGGGCGCATATTTCAGGTTCACCCGGCGGGCGACCTCCTGGCGCAGCGCCTTCTTGTTGCGGTCCAGGGCGGCCAGCACCGGGGCTTCGTCGAGGCCGCCCAGCGGCATGATGTACGCGGTGGCGAGCTTGAGGTCCGGCGACATCCGTACCTCCGGCACCGTGATGACATGCGCGCTTAGCACCGCGTCCTGGATGTCTCCGCGCTGGAGCACCTCGGCGATCGCGTGGCGGATCAGCTCGGCGACGCGCTGCTGGCGCTGCGAGGGTCCGGTGGGGGTCTGTTTCTGGGCCATGAAGAATTCTGATCGTCTTGTCGTCGAAGCGGTTCGACACCGGCCGGCGCGGTCACGCTCATCCGAGCGTTGCTGAAACGGAACATCGATGCGCCGCCGCGCGGCCAGGGCCTGAGCGGGTCGAAACGAAGCGGACGCCGAAGGCGCACTTCTTAACGCAAATCGGCGCCCGGGAGATAGGCCTGTCATGCAGGTTTCCCCGTCGCGGCCGATAGGTCGTCGACGGGGCCTGCTTTTCGGAGGCCGAAACGCGAAACGGGGCCGCGACCTCGTCGCGACCCCGCTGGTATACCGAAGCGGCATCGCCGCTCAGAGCGTGCGCCGGATCTCCTCCACCCGGTAGCACTCGATGGTGTCGCCGGCGCGCATATCCTGGAAGTTCTCGAAGGACATACCGCACTCGTAACCGGCGGTGACTTCCTTCGCGTCGTCCTTCAGGCGCTTCAATTGGGCCAGCTTGCCCTCGTGGATCACCACGCTGTCGCGGATCAGGCGGACATGCGCACCGCGCTGAACCACGCCGTCGAGAATGCGGCAACCGGCGATCTTGCCGACCTTCGACACGTCGAAGATCTGCAGGATCTGAGCCTCGCCGAGACGCTCCTCGCGGAGCGTCGGCGGCAGCATGCCCGACAGGGTCGCTTTGATGTCATCCACGAGGTCGTAGATGATGTTGTAGTAACGGATCTCGACGCCCTTGTTCTCGGCCGACTCGCGCGCTTCCTTGTGGGCTCGCACGTTGAAGCCGATGACGACGGCCTTCGAGGCTTCCGCCAGGGTGATGTCCGACTCCGTGATCCCACCGACGCCAGCGAGCAGGATCCGCGCCGACACCTCGTCGTTGCCGAGCTTTTCCAGGGCGCCGTTGATGGCCTCGACCGAGCCCTGCACGTCTCCCTTGACGACCAGCGCCAGTTCCTTGCGGCCGGCGCCTTCCTTCAGGTCGCGCATCATGTCGACCAGCGAACGGTTTGCACCGCCGGTACGGGCAGCGATCCGCTCACGCTTCTGACGGGCGCGGTACTCGGTGACCTCACGGGCACGGGCCTCGTTCGGTACGACCACGACGCGGTCACCCGCATCGGGGGTGCCGTTGAAGCCGAGCACTTCCACCGGAACCGAGGGACCGGCGTAGGGGACGTTCTCGCCCTTGTCGTCGATCAGAGCGCGCACGCGGCCCCACTCCGCGCCAGCGACCACGATGTCGCCAGTGAACAGGGTGCCGCGCTGGACCAGGACCGTCGCCACCGGGCCACGACCGCGATCGAGCTTGGCCTCGATGACCGTACCCTCACCGTCGCGCGTCTCGTTGGCGCGCAGGTTCATGATCTCGGCCTGGAGTTGCAGGCCCTCGAGAAGCTCCGGCAGACCGTCGCCGGTCTTGGCAGACACCTCGAATTCAAGGGTCTCGCCGCCCATCGACTCGACCTGGATGTCGTGCTGGAGCAACTCGGTTCGGACCCGCTGGGGGTTCGCCTCGGGCTTGTCGATCTTGTTGATCGCCACGATCAGCGGAACGCCGGCCGCCTTGGCGTGAGAGATCGCCTCCACGGTCTGGGGCATGACGCCATCATCGGCCGCCACCACGAGCACGACGATGTCCGTCACCTTGGCGCCACGGGCGCGCATGGAGGTGAAGGCCGCGTGGCCGGGCGTGTCGATGAAGGTCACCATGTCGCCGCTGGGGGCTGCGACCTGATAGGCGCCGATATGCTGCGTGATGCCGCCCGCTTCACCGGAGACCACGGTGGTCTTTCGGATCGCGTCGAGCAGCGAGGTCTTGCCGTGATCGACGTGACCCATGATGGTCACGACCGGAGGACGCGGATCGAGATCCTCCTCCAGTTCGGGCTCATCGCTGAACAAGCCTTCCTCGACGTCCGACTCCGCCACGCGGCGCACGGTGTGCCCGAGCTCTTCGGCAATCAGCTGGGCTGAATCCGAGTCGATCACATCGGTGATCTTGTGGATTTCACCCTGCTTCATCAGAAGGCGAATAACGTCCACAGCCCGCTCCGACATGCGGTTGGCGAGTTCCTGGATCGTGATCGTCTCCGGGATCGTCACCTCGCGAGAAAGCTTCTCTTTCTGCTCCACATGCCGGTTGCCGCTCATGCGCTGCTGGCGGCGGCGGAACGAGGCGACCGAACGCGTGCGCTCGTCCTCACCCGACGTGGCGGTGGCGATTGTGAGGCGGCCACGATTCCGATCGCCGCCCGGCTGCTTCGGGGTCTTGGGCGGCGTGATGATCTTAAGCGGCATGCCGGGGCGGCGGATCACGCGCTTCTGCTCGCTCTCCTCCTCAGCAGCCTGCGGCCGCCCAGCCGTACGGGCTGGTGTTGCGCCGCCGGCGGGACGTACCGCAGTCGCCGTCGTCGGAGTAGTCGGCTCGGGCTCCGGTGCTGGAGCAGGGCGAGCCATGAAGTTCAAATCGCGCGGCTTGCGCACGTCGGCCGTGATGGTCTTGCGCGGCTCAGACGTGGCCGGGCGCGCCGTCAGCGGCGGGCGTGCTGCCGGACGGGCTGCCGCAGGCGTGGGTGCTGCCGGACGGGCAGGTGCCGCAGCAGAAGCGGCTTGCTCGGGTGCAGCCGCCGCCACAGGAGGCGCCGAACGAACGATCGTCGGGGCCGCCGGCATCGGCGCCGTCTTGGAAACGGTGGGAGCAGCGGCAGGCGTGCTCTGGGCCTTAGCAGCCTCCTGAGCAGCAGCCTCGGCGGCGCGGCGCGCTTCCTCGGCTGCAGCCTGGCGCTCCTCGTCTTCCTTACGGCGGCGAGCCTCATCTTCGCGCTTGCGAGCCTCGGCTGCCTCACGCTCCCGCTGCTCGGCAGCTTCGCGCTCGCGCTGCGCCGCAGCTTCGGCCTCGGCACGCTTCTGGGCCTCGGCCTCCCGACGCTTGGCGTCAGCAAGGGCAGCAGCACGCGCGTTGCTCTCCTGCTCGCTCAAGGTCCGCAGCACCACGCCGTTCGCAGAGCGTTGCGCCTGACGGGGAGCGGCGGGCGGCGGAGGCGGTGCCACGCGCGTTGCCGGTGCCACCGGCGTCGTCTCGCGCGCCGGTGCAGCCGGCGCCGCGCCGATGACACGGCGCTTCACCGTCTCAACCACGACCTGCTTGGTGCGGCCATGGGAGAAGCTCTGACGCACCGTTCCCTGCTCGATCGGGCGCTTCAAGGACAGCGGCTTCGAAGGGGGTCTCGCCTGCGTCTTGTCGCCCGGATTGTTCGTATCGCTCATTCAGTCCAAACCCTGAGGGTTTCCATCGTCCCGTGAACCGGCAAACTGATGTGCGCCGGGTAAATCCGTGATCTCAGTCGTGCAGATCGGAAACGGTCTGCCCATCGCGGGCGGGACCAGCCTCCTCGGCCGTCGTCGCCAAACCCTCGAAAGAGCGGAGCCGACGCCAACGCGCAAGGCAGCCGGAACCTCCGACTCCTGCGACGAGAGCCGCGTGTATCACATGATCCCGACCCAAGGCCATGTCCAATTCTTCGTTGGACAGGTCATCAATGACGGGAATGCCCGATATGGCACTGCCATGCCGCCTGTGCAATGCCGCGACGATCTTCCGACGACCATCGGCGCTCCCGTCGGAGGCCTGGATCACCGCTGAAACTCCGGCCTTGTCGCCAATGGCCGATTCGACCTTGGCGAAGCCTGCGACCACGCATCCCGCCTTATTCGCCAACGACAGCGATTGGCGCAGATCCGCTCGCAGCACTTCGGCGACTCGATCTGCCAGATCGGGCGCCGCTGCGGCATCCTTGGTCTTGAAGGCGCGTTGAAAGGCGCGGCGCTTCACGGCCTCATTCACGACAGACCGGGTGGGTGTCAGCCACGCGCCGCGCCCCGGCAGGCGCGCTCGCAGATCCGGCACGACGCTCCCGTCCGGCCCGAGGACAAAGCGGATCAGACTGCTCGGCGCCTGCGCAACACGCGTGACGAGGCATGTCCGCAGAGCATTGGCCCGACCACGCCCGACGCCCGCATCGAGCAGCGCGCTCGAATCGGCCTCGGTTTCGATGTCATCTCCATCTGCGTGTTGACCCATCATGCGGTGCGCACGTCTCCCCATCGTCACAACACATCCCCGCGACCGTCGATCGCGGGGATGACCAAATCCGAAGGGTCAGGCCGATGCCTGCTCCTCTTGATCCGTCTCGGGTGCCTCACCGTCCGACTCGGTGGGAGCTTCGATCCAGCCCACACGGACACGCGCGGCCATCACCATCGCCTCAGCTTCGGCTCGCGAAACCTCGAAGCCGTCGAGGTAGCCCGCATGCCGCTTGGCCTCGGGGCCGCGCCCTTCGGTGTAGCCGACGAGATCGTCGGTGGCGCAGCCCGCCAGATCCTCGATCGTCTTCACGTCGTTCTCGCCGAGGGCCACCAGCATCGGGGTGGTGATGCCGTCAATCTCGCGCAGTTCGTCCTGGACTCCGAGTTCCTGGCGCTTGGCATCGAACTCTGATTCGACCCGGGCGAGATGATCCTGGGCGCGGGCCTGGATCTCGGTGCCACTCTCCTCATCAAGGCCTTGGATGTTAGCGAGTTCGCCCGGCTCGACGTAGGCGATTTCCTCCACGTTGCGGAATCCCTCCGCAGCCAGGAGCTGGCCCACGGTCTCGTCGACATCGAGAGCTTCCATGAACACGGCAGTCCGCTCGGCGAATTCCTTCTGCCGACGCTCGGATTCTTCAGCCTCGGTCAGGATGTCGATGTCCCAGCCGGTGAGCTGCGAGGCGAGGCGCACGTTCTGGCCGCGACGACCGATGGCCAGCGAGAGCTGGTCGTCCGGTACCACCACCTCGATTCGGTCGGCCTCCTCGTCGAGCACGACCTTCACGACTTCCGCCGGCTGCAAGGCGTTAACGATGAAGGTCGCCTGATCCTCGGACCACGGGATGATGTCGATCTTCTCGCCCTGAAGCTCGCCGACCACCGCCTGGACGCGGGAGCCGCGCATACCGACACAGGCGCCGACCGGATCGATCGACCCGTCGCGTGAGATCACCGCGATCTTGGCGCGCGAGCCCGGATCGCGGGCGACCGCCTTCACCTCGACGATGCCGTCGTAGATCTCCGGCACTTCCTGGCCGAACAGCTTGGCCATGAACTGCGGGTGCGAGCGCGACAGGAAGATCTGCGGCCCGCGCACTTCGCGGCGGACGTCGAACAGGTAGGAGCGGATGCGGTCGCCTGGGCGGAAGGTCTCGCGCGGAATCATCTCGTCGCGCCGGACGATACCCTCGCCGCGGCCGAGATCGACGATGACGTTGCCGTACTCGACCCGCTTCACGAGCCCGTTCACGACCTCGCCGATCCGGTCCTTGTACTCATCGAACTGCCGGTCGCGTTCGGCGTCGCGCACTTTCTGGACGATGACCTGCTTGGCCGACTGGGCGGCGACCCGGCCGAAGTCGAACGGCGGCAGGGTGTCGGAGATGACGTCGCCGACGAGGGCGCCGGGGTTGTAGCGGCGGGCCTGGTCCAGGGTCACTTCACGGGCGTCGTTCTCGACCTGGTCCACCACCACGAGGTGGCGCGACAAGCGCAGAGCGCCGGTCTTGGGGTCGATCTCGGCATGCACGTCCGTTTCGGCGCCATAGCGGGAGCGGGCCGCCTTCGCGATGGCTTCCTCCATCGCATCGATGACGATGGAACGGTCGATCACTTTCTCGCGGGCAACCGCTTCGGCGATCTGCAGGAGTTCGAGCCTGTTGGCGCTGACGACGGCCATCGGTTTTCGTCCTTCTCTTCGTCGGATGTCGTTCACGTCCGTGGCCCCGGGCCGGCTTGCGGCTGCGCGGGGACGGATGACAAAACTAGTGCAGCTTGCCGTCGTCCTTCACCCGCACCGCCTTGGTGCGGACGGGCTTCGCCTTGTTCCGGGCCTTGATGGCGAGACTTTCCTCGGTCTCGACTTTCACGGGCTTCGGCCTCTGCGACGCCTTGGGCTTCAAGGGACGGGAAACGTTCTTCTTCGGCGGGGCGGGAGCGGGTTCGGCCTCGGCTTCGAAAGCAGCTTCGTCCGCGTCAGCATCGTCATCCTCGTCCTCAAGGACCGGCGGGCCGCCCCGTCGAAGGGATTCGCGGACAAGCTCGTCGGTGAGCACCAGGTAGGCGTCGCCGAGGTCGCGCAGCGGCAGGTCGATGCGGCTGGGAAGGCCCTCTTTCACGTCGGGCAGATCGATCGGCACGGTGACCCCGTCGGGGTTCGGTGCACCGATGATGCCCCGGAAGCGCTTGCGACCGTCCATCGGCACGGCGAGTTCGATCTTGGCTTCGTAGCCGGCCCATCGGGCGAAATCGACGGCCCGCACCAGGGGCCGGTCGATCCCCGGCGAGGAGACCTCCAGGTAATAGGCCTTGCCCACAGGGTCGTCGAGGTCGAGGAGCGGCGAGATCGCCCGGCTCACCGCCTCGCAATCGTCCACCGTCATGGTGCCATCCGGCCGCTCTGCCATGATCTGCACCGTGCAGCCATTGGCGCTCGACACCTTCACCCGGACAACCCGGTAGCCCAGACCCTGGATCGAGGCCTCGATGACCTGCACCACCCGCGCGGCCACGCCCGTCTCGGTGATGAGGCGTTTTTCGGTGAGGTCGCTGTTGAAGTTGTCCGCCATGCTGCGCTTGAAGTCCGGCCTTGTCCGAGGCGTTCCGGCGCGGGCGACGTTGCGGCAATAAAAAAGAGCGGACCCGGTGGGGCCCACTCCCGAACCGCAGTCTCACAACTGCAACCAGAACTGATGATGTCAAAGTAGGCTGGTTTACCGCATTTTTCAAGCGATTTCGATCAAGGGGTTTCGGCAGTTTGTCGCTCTGGTATCCTGCGGCGGACTGGGTGAAAGCCGCAGCGCAGGAATCACTCGATGCCCCACGATCCACGCTTCGGCCCCGACCCAGACGTGCTTCACCCCGTGCCGGGACACCCACGGATCACCTTCATCCGCAACCTAGACCTGCCGCCCAATATCGAAGTCGGCGCCTACACCTATTACGACGACCCTGAAGGCCCACAGGCCTTTCTCGACAACATCCTCTATCATTTCGCCTTCCTGGGCGATCGGCTGAGCATCGGACGGTTCTGCGCTATCGCGGCAGGTACCCACTTCCTCATGAATGGCGGAAATCACCGCCTGGTGGCACCCTCGACCTATCCCTTTCTGATCTTCGGGGGGACATGGGCCGGCCGCTTCCAGGAAGAGGCCACCTTTCCAAGTCGTGGAGATACAGTGGTCGGCCATGACGTTTGGCTCGGCTACGATTGCACCCTCTTGCCGGGCGTCACCATCGGGAACGGTGCTGTCGTAGCGGCAAAATCCGTCGTCACCCGCGATGTGCCGCCTTATGCCATTGTCGCTGGCAATCCGGCCACCCTCGTGCGGATGCGTGTGCCTCCAGAGGTCGCTGAACGTCTGCAAGCTCTGGCGTGGTGGGATTGGGATGCGGCACGGATCACGCGGTGCTTGCCGGCCATCAGCGGTGGGGATGTGGCAGCGTTGGAAGCCAGCGCCTGAATTCCAGATCACCTCCAAATGACGGTACAAATCCCAGCTTGGAATTCGGAATTCTATTCAAATTTAAGGTCCTCGCTTCCTGCGCGTTGAAGCATTTTGGCTGCCAGAATACATTCCCAGAACGTATTCGGTGAATCGTTCGAAAGCAAATCCCTGCGTCGGCTAACGAAAAACGCCGCCCCTCGGGGGGACGGCGTGTTCGGATCGCAGAGTTAGCCGATCGAGCTGATTTCAGGGGCCGTCCGGGTCAGGCAGCCGCTTGCGCCCGCTTCAACAGCTTCCGGTTCACCAGCATCTCGGCGATCTGCACGGTGTTGAGCGCCGCGCCCTTGCGCAGATTGTCGGAGACGCACCAGAAGGCGAGCCCGTTCTCAACCGTGGCGTCCTCGCGGATGCGGGAGACGTAGGTGGCATCCTCGCCGGCGGCCTCGTGCGGGGTCATGTAGCCGCCGGGCTCGCGCTTATCGACCACCATGATGCCCGGAGCCGAGCGCAGGATCGCGGTGGCCTGCTCGGCCGTGATCGGGCGCTCGAATTCGACGTTCACTGCCTCGGCATGGCCGATGAACACCGGCACCCGCACGGCGGTGGCGGTCAGCTTGATCTTGGGATCGAGCATCTTCTTGGTCTCGGCGACCATCTTCCACTCTTCCTTCGTGTAGCCGTCCTCCATGAACACATCGATGTGCGGGATGACGTTGAAGGCGATGCGCTTGGGGAACTTCTCCGCCTTGATCTCGCCGGCGGTGAAGACCGAGCGGGTCTGCTGGAAGAGCTCGTCCATGGCGTCCTTGCCGGCGCCGGAGACCGACTGGTAGGTCGCCACCACCACGCGCTTGATCGTCGCCGCGTCATGCAAAGGCTTGAGGGCGACCACGAGCTGCGCCGTGGAGCAGTTCGGATTGGCGATGATGTTGAGCTTGGAGAAGCCGTTGATGGCGTCCGGGTTCACCTCGGGCACGATCAGCGGCACGTCCTGATGGTAGCGGAAGGCCGACGAGTTATCGATGACCACGCAGCCGGTCTGGCCGATGCGCGGCGACCACTCCTTGGAGGTCTCGCCGCCGGCCGACATCAGGCAGATATCGGTATCGGAGAAATCGTAGGTATCGAGAGCCTTCACCTTCAGAATCTTGTCGCCGAAGGACACCTCCTGGCCGGCCGAGCGGCGCGACGCGATCGCCACCACCTCGTCCGCCGGAAAGGCGCGCTCGGACAGGATGTCCAGCATCTCGCGGCCCACATTGCCCGTGGCACCCACGACGGCGACCTTGTAACCCATTGCTCAAACACTCCGCTCTTGCGTGCACCGAGGACCAAGGCGCCGCTCACCCCTCTGGCGAGCCGCCGCGGCCGGGTTCGGCACCGATGTTCAGCCTCCCTGCCGCGCACCGGACCATCGCCGATGGCCGGCGGCCTGCCGGCCTCGGAGGTGCGCGAGCCCGAATCGACCCGCTGATGCGGCACACGCCGCATCGCAGCATGATTCGCCAAGCGCGGGAGCAAGACGCCTCGTCCCCGCTGCTGTCAAGGGTAGGCCGAGGCCTTCACGCCACAAGGCTGGCCGGGCGTTGCGCCAGCGCGTCCCGCGCTTCGGCCAGGATCGTATAGGATCGTTGCCGCGCCGCCGGATCGTGGATCGCCGAGGCGACCATGATCTCGTCGGCACCGGTCTCCGCCACGAGATCGGCGAGGCCCCGACGGATCGTTTCCGGCGACCCGACGAGGGAGCGTGCCAGCATCCGCGAGGCCTGGGCCTTTTCGTGTGGCGCCCAATACGCCTCGATATCGGCGATGGGTGGACGCAGCAGCCCACGCGTCCCGCGGACCAGATTGGTGAATTGCTGCTGCGCCGATGTGAACAGCCGGCGCGCTTCGTCGTCGGTGTCCGCCGCAACGACGTTGAGGCCGATCATGGCATGCGGCCGGCTCGCCTGTTCGGACGGCTGGAAGCGGTCCCGGTAGGTGGCGAGGGCCGGCAGGAGCTGGTCAGGCGCGAAATGCGAGGCGAAGGCATAGGGAAGCCCGAGCATCGCGGCGAGCTGCGCGCCGTAGAGGCTCGAGCCGAGGATCCACAGTGGCACCCGGAGCCCCGTGCCCGGCACGGCCTGCACAGCTTGGCCGGGCTTCAGCTCGCCGAACAGAGCCTGCACTTCGAGCACGTCCTGCGGAAAGGTATCGGCCGCTTCGCCCGAGCGCCGCAGGGCCCGCGTGGTACGCGGATCGGTGCCGGGCGCGCGGCCGAGGCCGAGGTCGATACGGCCGGGAAACAGCGTTTCAAGGGTGCCGAACTGTTCGGCAATCACCAACGGAGCATGGTTCGGCAGCATGATGCCACCGGCCCCGACCCGAATCGTCGACGTGCCGGCCGCCACATGGCCAATGACCACCGCCGTCGCTGCGCTGGCGACACCCACCATGTTGTGGTGTTCGGCGAGCCAGAAGCGCCGATAGCCGAGCCCTTCGACGTGACGGGCCAGTGCCACACTGTTGCGCAGGGCATCGGCCGGCGTTGCGCCGTCGGGCACGAGGGCAAGGTCGAGAACGGAGAGGGGGATCATGTATTCCTTCTGACTCATCGCGGCGGTGCCCCTTGCTGTCAGATCGCGACGGTCCCGCACCGGCGCAAGCCGGGGCCGGCATGTGCTGTCGGCATGGGTCGGCATCCGGGTCGATACCGGCGATTCACCTTAGCGGCGGAAATCCCGAGGGCCGGAGCGATCCGGAAACCCGACCTTGGTCGGTCCGGCTTCACCATCGCTCTCGGAGGGCGGGCTTTCTGCCAGAGAACCCCCGCCGCCAGAGAATCCCGCCGCCAGAGAACCCCGGATATCGATGCGAACCGAGCCCGACTCCGAGCGAACACGTGACGTGGGTCAGACAAGAGGCCGCCACGATCCTCTGACGTCAGTCGGTGCGGGTCGATTGAGCCAGAGTCCGGTCACGCTGCTGAAGCGCGCAGGACAGCTTTCAGCGGCGATCATAACCATTGCGGCACTCAGCGTCCTCGCGCGTGAGGGCCGGCCGGGTCCGGTCGATCCCTCAATCGAGTCGCAGATCGGATCGCCTTTCGTGCCGACGGTGGCACAGGCTGCTAGGCCGGCGATCCCAGTCGCGCTCTCCGAACCTCGTTTTCGCCTGGATGATCCCGATGCGCTGGAGGCGCCGCGCGCCGAGACGGCACGGCTCAACCCTGCGACCGGGCGGCGCGAGGACGTGCTCGTCCAGGGCGGGTTCGATATCATCGAGGCACCCTACCTCCGCCTCACCCTCACGGAAACGCCGGAGCCGGAGACAGGTCCGCGTCTGTTCGTAACGTTGGCGCGTCGCGCTGCGGACGGGCAGGGGCTCGCCGTGATTCGAACCGGTGAGCATGGGACGATCGCCACCAAGTTCGGCCTCGTCGAGACCCTCGACCTGACCCTCGGGCGCGAGGGCAGGCGCAACTGCACCGGCTTCGCAACCCTCGAGCCCGGTGCACTCCGTCTCGACGGCTGGCTCTGCGCCCCGCTTGGTCAGGCTCCCGAGCCCCGGGCCGTCGCCTGCGCTCTCGATCGGATCAGCCTCAATGGCCAGCCTTCATCCGCTCTTGAAAGCACCTTTGCGACCACCGAGGCGCGGCGCGAGCCCGGTTGTGGCCCGCGCGTCGTCGCAATGAAGAATGCCGATCGGGATGTCGGCGGCGAAACCGGATCGATCCTCGCCCGTCGGCCGCGAAAAGCGCCTGACACGAAAAAATGAGGCCAAACTGCGGCAATCTTGAGAAGCGCGGCCATAAGGTGGGAACCTCGGCTGCGTTGGCACGTCTTCCCCGCATACAGAGAGCCGTGTTTCTTAAGAAAGCGCGGCTTACAAGTCTCACAGCTTCAACGAAGGTGCGTCATGCGCTCTGTCTCGATTGCCCTGATGGGTGCCCTCACTCTCGCAGCCGTCGGCGCGAACACCGCCGCCGAGGCCCAGGGCCGCTACGCGCCCGCCGGCTACCGCGTGAGCCAGCCGCTTCCGATCCGCATTCGCCCGCGCAGCTGGCTCGACGCCGGCAACGTGGTCGAAGCCAATAACGGCTCGGTCAGCAACCCGGCGACGAACCCCCAGTTCATCACCGCCAGCTACCTGAATTCTCCGCCCTACGGCCGAAACGATCGCTTCGGCGGCGGCATTCTGCCCGACCCGATCACCAATGGCCCGTTCGTCGGCGCCCGCTCCAGCGCGATCCGCAACGTCGATTTTTCGGCCGTCGACGCGATCGATCCGACCTCCTACGTGTCGCGTTTCGGCAACCCCTACTAAGCCGAAACTCACTGCTGGATCTTTGACGGGCCCCTTTCGGGGCCCGTTTTCGTTTGTCGGCGAAGGCTCTCCTGACGCGCCAGTGCCGACCTGCTAGGGCGCGGCGACCGTTGACTCAGGCGAAGGCCCTCATGCGACGGCGTGCCTGAGCTCGCGGATGATCGCGTCGCCCATCTCGGTGGTGCTGATCGACGTCGCGCCCTCCGCGGCGATGTCTCGGGTGCGCGCGCCCGAAGCCAGGGTTCGAGTGATGGCTGCTTCGAGCAGGTCGGCGGCTTCGCCAAGACCAAAGGAGTAGCGCAGGCACATCGCGAGCGAGCCGATCATCGCGATGGGGTTCGCGTAGCCCTTGCCGGCGATGTCGGGGGCCGAGCCGTGCACCGGCTCGTAAAGCGCCTTGCGGCTGCCCTTGGCGTCGACGGCGCCCAGTGAGGCGGAGGGCAACATGCCGAGGGAGCCGGTGAGCATTGCGGCGACGTCCGAAAGCACATCGCCGAACAGGTTGTCGGTGACGAGGACGTCGTACTGCTTGGGCCGGCGCACCAGCTGCATCGCGCAATTGTCGGCGAGCACGTGCTCGAGACTGACGTCGCTATACTCGGCGTGCACCCGGGTGACGACCTCTTTCCACAGGACACCCGACTTCATCACGTTGTGCTTCTCGGCCGAAGCGACCCGGCCGGAGCGCTTGCGGGCGAGGTCGAACGCCACGTGGGCGATCCGCTCGATCTCGGCCGTGGTGTAGACCTGCGTGTCGACGGCGCGCTTCGAGCCATCGGGCAGCACCGTGATCTCCTTCGGCTCGCCGAAATAGACGCCACCTGTGAGCTCGCGCACGATCATCATGTCGAGGCCCTCGACCAGCTCGCGCTTGAGGGCGGAGGCGTCGGCCAGGGCCGGGTAGCAGATCGCCGGCCGCAGGTTCGCGAAGAGGCCGAGATCCTTGCGCAGTCGCAGCAGGCCGGCTTCCGGGCGAATCTCATAGCGCACGTCCGCCCATTTCGGGCCGCCGACCGCACCTAGCAGGATGGCGTCGGCGGCATCCGCCCGGGCCAGCGCGTCATCCGTGAGGGGAACTCCGTGCGCATCGATGGCGGCACCACCGACAAGGTCGCGCTCGATCTCGAACGTGGCAAGGCCCAGCTCACCGAGGGCACCGATCACCTTCTCGACTTCAGCCATCACCTCGGGGCCGATGCCGTCGCCGGGGAGGAGGAGGAGCTTGTAGGCGGTCATGGATCAACTCGCAGTCGTTGGTCGAAGAATTCGTGTCCACCTCCGGGAGGACGCGATCGCGGCATAAAGTGCGTGACGCCGAGGAAGGCCCGGAGATGTCCGGCGTCAGACCTTGCGCGCCACCGTGAAGCGCGCCGCTTGGCGCAGGGTCTCCGCCTTGTCGCCCCAGGCGGCCACGGCTGCGTCGCAGACCCCGACGAGGCGGTCGCACTCGGCGCGTGCGCCCTCAACGCCGAGGCGGTCGACCAGGGTCGCCTTACCGGCGTCCTTGTCCTTGCCGGTGGCCTTGCCCATGGCCTCGGCCGAAGCCTCACGGTCGAGGATGTCGTCGGCGATCTGGAAAGCCTGACCAAGGGCGTGGCCGTAGCGCAGCAGCGCCGTGCGCTGGTCCGGGGTCGCACCGCCGACGATGGCACCAGCCTCCACCGAGAAGGCCAGGATCGCCCCGGTCTTCATCGCCTGGAGCTGCAACGTGTCATCGACCCCCAGGGAGACAGGACCGAAACGTCCCTCGGCGCCAAGGTCGAGCAGCTGGCCGCCGACCATTCCGCCAAGGCCCGAGGCCTTGGCGAGGCCGAGCACCAAGTCGGCGCGCACGGTCGGATCGGGCTGCCAGGTGGCATCGGCCAGGATCTCGAAGGCCAGGGTCTGGAGCGCATCGCCCACCAGGATGGCGGTGGCTTCGTCATAGGCTTTGTGCACCGTGGGCTTGCCGCGGCGCATGTCGTCGTCGTCCATGGCCGGCATGTCGTCGTGAACCAGCGAGTAGCAGTGGACCAGTTCGATGCCCGACCCGGCCGCAAGGGCGCCGGCATCCGAGCCGCCCAGCATCCGCGCCGTCTCGATGGCGAGGAATGGGCGCAAGCGCTTGCCGCCGCCGAGCACCGCGTGGCGCATCGCCTCCATCAGGCGCACCGGCCGGGCGATCTCGCCAGCCTGAGTCTCCGGCGTCAGGCGCTCGGCCAGGAACGACTCCACCGTGTCGGCGGCCGCCGCAAGCCTGTGGGAAAAGGCCTCGACCGGGGCATCCGCCTTGACCGAAGCGTGGGATCCTTGCGTTGAGGTCATGTTCGGTCGGGCCTTCGGTCAGACAGGGTCGTGTCGTGGGCAGGAGGTTCGAATTCAGGACGAGAATGAGAGCCCGGAGCGGCCGCTTCGGCAGATTTCGGCGCATGCGCTACCGGTCCGCGCTGCATCCGGTATGAAACGGAGCGGCGCGGCACGGCGGATCGTCAACCGCCTATTCCTCCTCCCCGTCATCGCTCTGGCCCTCTTGGTGTCGCTTGCGCTCGTCTATAGTGCGCTGACCCCGCCCTCAACCCTGATGCTTGGCCGATGGTTGACGCTGCGCCCCGTCGACCGGCAGGCGATTGCCCTCGATGCCATTTCGCCCCACCTCGTCCAGGCCGTCATCGCCTCCGAGGACCAGCGCTACTGCCTGCACGATGGCGTGGACTGGGGCGCCCTGCGGGATGTCGTCGATGACGAGGAGGGCCCGAGCCGCGGAGCCTCGACGATCCCGATGCAGACGGTGAAGAACGTTTTTCTGTGGCCGGGCCGGTCGGTCGTTCGCAAAGCGCTGGAAATTCCCCTGGCCCTCCTGGCCGACACGCTGTGGGGCAAGCGCCGTACGATGGAGATCTACCTCAACATCGCCGAGTGGGGGGAGGGGGTGTTCGGAGCGGAAGCGGCGGCACAGCGCTGGTTCGGCAAGTCCGCCCGCGCTCTCACGCGTGGTGAGGCGGCGCTGCTGGCCGCGGTGCTGCCCAATCCCATCCTGCGCAATCCGGCGATGCCATCACGCGGCGTGCGGGCCCAGGCGGCCCGCATCCAGGCTCGCATGAATGGCGTCTCGGGGTTAATGGGATGCCTGAAGCGGTAGCCCGCGGCGATGGGATCAGGTACCTGCCGGCCATTCCTCGCCCGCGGCCCGCGACAGTCCCGTCGGGTCGACGGCCATGACGGGCGCCCTCGCGGCCCCACGCGCGAAAGACCGATGATGACCCAGCCGATGCTCGAACTGACCCTGGAGCGCATCGCGCTGATTCGTCGGATGGTGATCGCGTGGAATTCCGAGGGTGTCGGCGCGCCGATCGTCCATCCCGATGCGCCCTACGGGAGCACCGACCGGGACGAGGACATCTTCAACGTGACCGGCGATGACGATGGGGCCGACGAGGAGCATCGGGCATTGGGCGAGGCGCTTGCGGTGTTCACCGCCAACGCGATCCTGAAGCCGGGGCGCTACGCCTATCACAACACGCTGGCCAAGCTGGCGTCAGACGATGTCGGCGACGTATTTCGGGACGCGGCCACCGGCGAGACGCCCGAGCATGTCACCTTCGACGTGACCGCCGAACAGGTGGCCCGGGTCCATGCCCTCGCAATTCGGTGGGATACCGCTCGCGACGTGCCGGCGGTCGACACCAACGCTCCGTATGGCCCAGGCACCGCGCTGCCCGCCGAGCACCGCGAAATGCAGCCGGTGCTCCAGATCTTCCTGCGCTACGCCGACCTTGGGCCGGGCGACTTCGTCCGGAGCGACGCGGGCTGGCAGCCGGCGTGAGGGTCGGGAACGACGCAGGGGCGAACGGGTCGGGCACAGGAACGTTGCCGAGGTGAACCAAGCCGAGGAACGTGACGGATGCTGCAACGCTGGCCGAGCCGGATCTGGATCGTTCGACATGGCGAGAGTGCTGGCAACGTCGCGCGCGACGCGGCGGCCGAGGCAGGCTTGGCTCGGATCGACATTGCGGAACGCGATGTCGACGTTGCGTTGAGTGAGCGCGGTCACCGCCAGGCCGAAGCCCTCGGGCGCTGGTTCGCCGAGATGCCCGATTCCCAGCGTCCGAATGTCGTTTTGACGTCACCCTATCGTCGCGCCCAGCAGACCGTTGCGGGGATTCGGCAGGCTGGCGGCATCGCGTCGGACGCTCCCGAGGACTACGTCGACGAGCGGCTTCGTGAAAAGGAGCTGGGCCTTCTCGATCGCCTGACTCGAACCGGGATCGAGAATCTTCACCCGGAGCAGGCCGAACTCCGCGCCCGCCTCGGCAAGTTCTACTATCGTCCGACCTGCGGCGAGAGTTGGTGCGATGTCATCCTGCGCCTGCGCGGCGCAATGGATACGGTTTCGCTGCATCATGGCGAGAAGCGTGTCCTCATCGTCGCCCATCAGGTCGTGGTGCTCTGCCTGCGCTACCTCATCGAGAATCTCAGCGAAGCGGAGATCCTGGGTATCGACGCGGAGGCTGACGTCCGGAACTGCTCCGTCACCGAATATGCCTTCCAGGCCGAGCCGGGCTCGACGGGGCGGATGCATCTCCAGCGCTACAACTTCGTCGCCCCGGTGCAGCGGGCCGGCGCTCCCGTCACCGCCGAACCCTCACCGATGGAGGACGTGCGATGACCGGGATCGAACTCGACGACGCGTGCCTGCGCCAGCGCCCGCTGCCGACCCCTGAGGCGGGAAGCAAGGACGATCGCGGCAGCGTCCTCGTCCTCGGCGGCTGCGCCGAGGTGCCGGGCGCGGTCTTCCTGGCCGGCGTGGCGGCCCTGCGCGCCGGAGCCGGCAAGCTGAAGATCGCCTCGGTGCGGAGCGTCGCGGTTGCGATGGCTCTGGCCGTCCCCGAGGCCATGGTGATCGGCCTCCCCGAGACGGAGGACGGCGAGATCGAAGCCGAAGCGGCGGCGCCCCGCATCGCCAAGGCGGCCAAACGCTGCGATGCGGTGCTGCTCGGCCCTGGCATGAACACCTGCGACCTCACCACGATGCTGGTCCGCACCCTCCTGGCGGAGCAGAACGCAACCGCCTACGTCCTCGACGCCGGCGCGATCTGCGGCCTCGGCGCCCACGCGGAGACCGTGCGAAGCCTGACGTGCCCGCCGGTCCTCACGCCCCATGCCGGCGAAATGGCGCAACTCCTCGATTGGGAGCGCGAAGCGGTGGAGGCCGAGCCTCTGAAGGCGGCGCGGCAGGCGGTGGAGATGCTGCGGGCCGTGGTGATCATGAAGGGGGCCGAGAGCTGGATCGTCGCCCCTGACGGAGCGCATTGGCACTACAGTGGCGGCGGCGTCGGCCTCGCGACCTCCGGGTCCGGTGACGTTCTGGCGGGGATCATCGCCGGCATCCTGGCGCGGGGCGCCGATCCCGTCACGGCGGCTCTGTGGGGGGTCTACCTCCACGGTGAGGCGGGTGCTTGGCTTGCGAGATCGGTTGGGCCGATGGGCTTCCTGGCCCGGGAGATCTCAGGAGAAGTCCCGCGAATTCTGCAGGGCTTCTCGGTGAGCCGGGCCGAGTAGCCGAGTATCCTCGGGCCGGAGTCTCTCAGCAGGGAGGCCCCGGCCGGTCCGGTTCCGTTCAGCCCCCGAGCTTCTTCTTCCGCTGGGCCAATGTACGCAGGCGCAGGGCGTTGAGCTTGATGAAGCCCGCCGCATCACGATGGTCGTAGGCGACGGCGCCCTCCTCGAACGTGACAAGGTCCTGGTCGTAGAGCGAGTTCGGGCTGGTGCGTCCGATCACGTGGACGCCGCCCTTGTAGAGTTTCAGACGGACTTCACCGGTGACCATCTCCTGGCTTTTGTCGATCAGAGCCTGCAGCATCTCGCGCTCCGGGCTGAACCAGAAGCCGTTGTAGATCAGCTCCGCATATTGCGGCATGAGCTGGTCCTTCAGATGCGCGGCACCCCGGTCCAGCGTGATCGACTCGATGGCGCGGTGGGCCGGCAACAGGATGGTGCCGCCGGGCGTTTCGTACATGCCGCGGCTCTTCATGCCGACGAAGCGGTTTTCCACGAGGTCGAGCCGGCCGATACCGTTGTCGTGGCCGAGCTGATTCAGCTTGGCGAGCAGGCTCGCGGGCGACAGGCGTTCGCCGTCGATGGAGACCGCATCACCTGTCTCGAAGCCGATGGTGATGATGGTCGGCGTCTCGGGAGCCTCCTCCGGCGAGATCGTCCGTGAGTAGACGTAGTCGGGAACCTCGTCGGCTGGGTCCTCCAGAACCTTGCCCTCGGACGAGGCATGCAGGAGATTGGCATCGACGGAGAAGGGGCTCTCGCCGCGCTTGTCCTTCGAGATCGGAATCTGGTGCTGCTCCGCGAAGGCGATGAGCTGCTCGCGGCTTTTCAGGTCCCATTCCCGCCAGGGGGCGATGACCGTCACGTCGGGCTTGAGCGCGTAATAGCCCAGCTCGAACCGGACCTGGTCATTGCCCTTGCCGGTGGCGCCGTGACAGACGGCGTCCGCACCCAGCCGCTCGGCGATCTCGATCTGCTTCTTGGCGATCAACGGCCGGGCGATGGAGGTACCGAGGAGGTAGACGCCCTCATAGACGGCGTTGGCCCGGAACATCGGGAACACGTAGTCGCGTACGAACTCCTCGCGCAGGTCCTCGATGAAGATGTTTTCGGGCTTGATGCCGAGCAGTTCCGCTTTCTTGCGGGCGGGTTCCAACTCCTCGCCCTGACCCAGATCGGCCGTGAAGGTGATGACCTCGCATCCATAGGTGGTCTGGAGCCACTTGAGGATGATCGAGGTGTCGAGCCCCCCCGAATAGGCGAGCACGACCTTGTTGACGGGCTTCGGGTTCGCGTCGGTCATGGGGCTCGCTTTGCGTTCGGAGTTTGGATTGCGGCGGCTTATCAGCGGAGCGCGGGGCCGTGCAACCGCCGTGCCGCCGGGCGCGTTCGCTCGAGGTAATTGTGGCCGGTGAAGACCATGTCGCGCGACCGCCTTGTGGCGAGCCAAGCGTCGGGCGACACTCAAGACCATTCTCGACCCCGGAGATTCGACGCATGCCGCGCAGGCCGACCCTCGAATTCTGGTACGAGTTCGCGTCCACTTATTCCTATCTGTCGGCGATGCGGATCGAAGCCCTGGGAGAGGCCGTCGGCGTGGAGATCCGCTGGCGGCCCTTCCTGGTAGGGCCCATTTTCGCGGCGCAGGGTTGGAACTCCTCGCCCTTCAACCTCTACGCCGCCAAGGGCCGCCATATGTGGCGCGACGTCGAGCGCGAAGCCGCCCGGCAGGGTCTGCCTCCGGTCAAGCGACCTGATCCTTTCCCCCAGAACAGTCTCAGCGCCACGCGCGCGGCCACCTATGGCATGGATTACGAGTGGCTCGTGCCGTTCTCGAAGGCCGTCTACGAGAGTCAATTCGCCCGCGGGCAGTCCATCGCCGAACCGCCGGCCGTGGTGTCGCTCCTCAACGGGCTCGGCCTCGACGGAACCATCATCCTGAAGCAGGCGGCCGCCGAGACCAACAAGGGTCGCCTGCGCGTCAACGGGGAGGAGGCGCGCTCGCGCGGCATCTTCGGCGCACCGACTTTCCTGACCAACGATGGCGAGCTGTTCTGGGGCAACGACCGTCTGGAGCAGGCCCTGGCCTGGGCCGCCGGCGATCGGCCTGGCGCCATGCGTTGAGGCGTGCCGCTGGCGGTCCGGCGCCAGCGGGTCTAAAAGCCGGGCGGTTTTTCGTCTCCCCCGCTTCCAGGGCCGCCCCATGAGCTTCGCGTTCCCGCGCCTCGACCGCCGGCGTTTCCTCCTCGCCTCCGCGGGCCTCTCCGCCGGAACTGGGTCCGTCGGTGCCGCTTTGGCTCAAGGATACGGTCAGGCGTTTAAGGTGGAGAACGACGAGGGCCGCCCCATCGCCAACATGCGCCTGCCAGGCGAGATCGTCGGCGAGATCCCCGCCCTGCGCGGGGTCACGTATATCGGTCCGGCCGAGGCCGAGACCACGCTGTATGAGTTCTTCGACTACAACTGCCCCTATTGCCGAAAGGCAGCGGCCGACATGGTCTCCCTCAGCGAGAGCGACCCGTCGCTGCGGATCGGCCTGATCAACAACCCCATTCTCGCGGTCCAGTCGGCCCAGGCCGCCAAGGTCGCTCTTGCGATCCAGCGCAAGCTCGGGTCGGCTGCCACCTGGAATCTGTACCGAACGCTGCTCGCCAGGCCGGGTAAGATCGACGGTCCGGGCGCCCTGCAGGCGGCGGCCAAACTCGGCGTGGCAGCGACGGAGATCGAGAGCATCGCCGACAGCGAAGACGTCCGGCTCGCGCTCAAGGCGCAGATGCGGATGGCAGCAGATCTCGGCCTCGCGGCGACGCCCTCCTACGTACTCGGCAACACCGGCCTTCTCGGCCATCCGGGCCCGAAGGCCTTGGCTCGGATGATCGCCGCCACCCGGCGCTGCGACCGGATCGCCTGCTGACGGCGCGGCCTCACCTTCGCCACCGTTTGCCCCCAACGGAACGGGGTTCGGCATGTCGCGTTGCACAACGCATCGGCGCAAGTTCCGTCGTCTTGCGCCCCCCGGACACGCATGCTAGGCCCTCGCCGCGCCGGAAGGGCGGGCTTTTCAAGGTCCGCGCAGACCGGCACGTTCCCAATCCTGACGGTTTCGCAAGCCCGCGCCCAACAACGGTGCGACAAGGCCGGAGCCCTCAGGCAGGATTGAAGAGAGAGCGGCGCGTGGCGCAGAACGGTTCCGAGGCGGGTTCCCCGGTTGCAGGCGTAGCGGCGCGTTACGCGTCGGCCTTGTTTGAACTGGCGCGTGATGAGCGCGACATCGATGGTGTCGCGGCGAGCCTCGATCAGTTCGACACCATGCTGAAGGAGAGCGCCGACCTGCGCCGCTTCGTGCGCAGCCCGGTCTTCTCCGGCGCCGAGCAGGAAGCTGCCATCGTCGCCCTCCTGGAGAAGTCCGGCATTGGCGGTCTGGGTGGCAACTTCATCCGTCTCGCGGCCTCCAATCGTCGTCTCTTCGCGTTGCCGGACATGATCCGCGGCTTCCGCGCCCTGGTGCGGGAATCGAAGGGCATCGTGCGAGCCGAGGTCACTGTCGCCGAGCGTCCTTCGGACGCTGTGATCGAAGACATCAAGGCCTCTCTTCGCGACGTCGCCAAGTCGGAGATCGACCTGGACCTGCGCATCGACCCCAGCCTGATCGGTGGCCTCGTGGTCAAGATCGGCAGCCGCATGGTGGACGCCTCCCTGCGCACCAAGCTCAATGGAATTCGCCTTGCGATGCGGGAAGCCCGGTAAGGGCCTTCCAGGCCCGACTGCTTCCCGTTCCTGACCCCAATCAATCAATTTAAAGACAAGAGGCCCGACGATGGATATCCGCGCCGCCGAGATCTCCGCGATCCTGAAGGATCAGATCAAGAACTTCGGCCAGGAAGCCGAAGTCACCGAGGTCGGTCAGGTTCTTTCCGTCGGTGACGGCATCGCCCGTGCCTACGGCCTCGACAGCGTCCAGGCCGGCGAGATGGTCGAGTTCGAGTCGGGCGTGCGCGGCATGGCCCTCAACCTCGAGCAGGACAACGTCGGCATCGTGATCTTCGGGTCCGACCGCGACATCAAGGAAGGCCAGACCGTCAAGCGCACCGGCGCCATCGTGGACGTACCGGTCGGCAAGGCGCTGCTCGGCCGCGTCGTCGACGCGCTCGGCAACCCCATCGACGGCAAGGGTCCCATCGCCACTACCGAGCGTCGTCGCGTCGACGTGAAGGCCCCGGGCATCATCCCGCGCAAGTCGGTGCATGAGCCGATGGCCACCGGCCTTAAGGCCATCGATGCCCTGATCCCCGTCGGCCGCGGCCAGCGCGAGCTGATCATCGGCGATCGCCAGACCGGCAAGACCGCCATCGCCCTCGACACCATTCTGAACCAGAAGCCGGCCCATGCCGGCACCGACGAGAACGCCAAGCTCTATTGCGTCTACGTCGCCATCGGCCAGAAGCGCTCCACCGTCGCCCAGTTCGTGAAGTCGCTGGAAGACAACGGTGCGCTCGAGTACTCGATCGTCATCGCCGCCACCGCTTCCGACGCCGCGCCGATGCAGTTCATCGCGCCTTTCGCCGGGTGCGCCATGGGCGAGTATTTCCGCGACAATGGCATGCATGCCGTGATCGTGTATGACGATCTCTCCAAGCAGGCCGTGGCCTACCGCCAGATGTCTCTGCTCCTGCGCCGCCCGCCGGGCCGCGAGGCTTACCCGGGCGACGTGTTCTACCTGCACTCGCGTCTGCTCGAGCGCGCCGCCAAGATGGGCGACGCTGCCGGTAACGGCTCGCTGACCGCGCTGCCGGTCATCGAAACCCAGGCCAACGACGTCTCGGCCTACATTCCCACCAACGTGATCTCGATCACCGACGGTCAGATCTTCCTTGAGACCGATCTGTTCTACCAGGGCATCCGTCCGGCGGTGAACGTCGGCCTCTCGGTTTCCCGCGTCGGCTCGTCGGCCCAGACGAAGGCGATGAAGAAGGTCGCCGGCAAGATCAAAGGCGAGCTCGCGCAGTACCGCGAAATGGCCGCGTTCGCGCAGTTCGGCTCCGATCTCGACGCCTCGACCCAGAAGCTCCTGAACCGTGGTTCGCGCCTGACCGAGCTCCTGAAGCAGCCGCAGTTCTCGCCGCTGAAGATGGAAGAGCAGGTTGCGGTGATCTATGCCGGTGTGAACGGGTACCTGGACACCCTGCCGCTGAATAAGGTTCGCCCCTTCGAGGACGCTCTGCTCTCGGCCCTCCGGACCAAGCACGCCGACCTTCTCACCAAGATCCGCGACTCGAAGGATCTGTCGGACGACAGCGCCAAGACGCTGAAGGGCGTCGTCGAGAGCGTCGCCAAGTCGCTCGCCTGAGGCGCGCCACGAAAGCGAAACCGGCCGCCCCAGGGTGGCCGGATCTCAGTGAGAGCAGGCGCCCGGGTCGTTCGGGCGTCTCGCCTTGAGCGGCAGCGGATGGATCTGGAAGTCACCCCATGGCGAGTTTGAAGGATCTGCGGAACCGCATCACTTCGGTGAAGGGCACGCAGAAGATCACCAAAGCGATGCAGATGGTCGCCGCCGCCAAGCTGCGGCGGGCCCAGATGGCTGCCGAAAGCGCGCGCCCCTACGCCGAGAAGATGTCCCAGGTTCTCGGAAACCTCGCGGCCAACCTGGTGGGCGGCGTCCAGGGTCCCCGGCTCCTCTCTGGAACCGGTTCTGAGAAGACGCACCTGCTCGTCGTGTGCACGGCCGATCGCGGCCTGTGCGGCGGTTTCAACTCCTCGATTGCACGTCTCGCTCGCGACCACGCCCGTAGGCTGGCGGCCGAAGGCAAGACGGTGAAGATCATCACCGTCGGCAAGAAGGGCTACGACCTGCTCCGTCGCCAGTTCCGTGACGAGATCATCGAGAACCGCGATCTGCGCGGCAACAAGGCGGTCGATTACGAGTTCGCTGCCGAGATCGCCAACAGCATCATCGCCCGCTTCGATGCCGGTGAATTCGATGTTGCGACCCTGTTCTACTCGCGCTTCCGCTCGGTGATCTCGCAGATTCCGACCGCCCAGAAGCTGATCCCGGCCGAGCTGCCTGAGACGGGTGCCACCGCACCCGACGCCGCGCTCCAGTTCGAGCCGAGCGAGGAGGCGATCCTCGATACGCTGCTTCCGCGCAACCTGACCGTTCAGGTGTTCCGGGCACTCCTCGAGAACGCCGCCTCCGAGCAGGGCGCCCGCACGGGTGCCATGGATTCCGCCACGCGCAACGCCGGCGAGATGATCAAGAAGCAGACGCAGATCTACAACCGGACGCGTCAGGCCATGATCACCAAGGAACTCATCGAGATCATCTCGGGCGCCGAAGCGCTCTAAGCGCACCCGACGCCCTGACCACACCATTTTCAAAGGACCCGTAACATGGCGAACACCGCTCTCCCCGGCGCCGGCTCAAGCAAGGTCGGCAAGATCACCCAGGTCATCGGCCCCGTGGTCGACGTTCACTTCGACGGCCACCTACCCGAGATCCTGAACGCCCTGGAGACCAAGAACAACGGCAGCCGCCTCGTTCTCGAGGTCGCAATGCAGCTTGGCGAGAGCACCGTGCGCTGCATCGCCATGGACACCTCGGAAGGTCTGGTCCGCGGCCAGGAGGTCACCGACACCGGCGAGGCCATCAAGGTTCCGGTCGGCTTCAACACCCTCGGCCGCATCATGAACGTCATCGGCGAGCCGATCGACGAGGCCGGCCCGATCCAGTCTGACACGCTCCGCGCCATCCACCAGCCGGCCCCCGCCTATTCCGAGCAGTCCACCGAGTCGCAGATCCTGGTCACCGGCATCAAGGTGGTCGACCTGCTCGCTCCCTACGCCAAGGGCGGAAAGATCGGCCTGTTCGGCGGCGCCGGCGTCGGCAAGACCGTGCTGATCATGGAGCTGATCAACAACATCGCCAAGGTTCACTCCGGCTACTCGGTCTTCGCCGGCGTCGGTGAGCGCACCCGCGAGGGCAACGATCTCTACCACGAGATGATCGAGTCCAAGGTGAACATGGACCCCAAGGAGCACAACGGCTCGGCGGAAGGCTCCAAGTGCGCCCTGGTCTATGGCCAGATGAACGAGTCCCCCGGCGCCCGCTCGCGCGTCGCGCTCACCGGCCTGACCATCGCGGAAGACTTCCGCGACCAGGGTCAGGACGTGCTGTTCTTCGTGGACAACATCTTCCGCTTCACGCAGGCCGGCTCGGAAGTGTCGGCGCTGCTCGGCCGCATCCCGTCGGCGGTGGGCTACCAGCCGACGCTCGCCACCGACATGGGCGCCCTGCAGGAGCGCATCACCACCACCACCAAGGGCTCGATCACCTCGGTGCAGGCCATCTACGTGCCGGCCGACGATCTGACCGATCCGGCGCCCGCCGCCTCGTTCGCCCACCTCGACGCCACCACCGTGCTGTCGCGCTCGATCGCCGAGAAGGGCATCTACCCGGCCGTGGATCCGCTGGACTCCACCTCGCGCATGCTCAACCCCGCCGTTCTCGGCGAGGAGCATTACGACGTCGCTCGCCGCGTCCAGCAGACCCTGCAGCGTTACAAGGCCCTTCAGGACATCATCGCGATCCTGGGCATGGATGAGCTCTCGGAAGAGGACAAGCTGACCGTCGCCCGCGCCCGCAAGATCGAGCGATTCTTCTCGCAGCCCTTCTCGGTGGCCGAGATCTTCACCGGCTCGCCGGGCATCCAGGTCCCGCTGGCGGATACGATCAAGGGCTTCAAGGGCCTCGTGAACGGCGACTACGACGACCTGCCGGAGGCGGCGTTCTACATGGTCGGCACGATCGAGGACGCCAAGGAAAAGGCGAAGAAGATCGCTGCGGCGGCCTGAGGTCTTGAACGCCAAGATCGTTCTGCTGCTGGTCGGTCTCGTGGTCGGCGGTCTGGCCGGGTATCTCACCCGGCCCGAGGCTGCCGAGATCAAGATCGGCTCGTTCAGCCTGGAAGTTCAGGGAGATGCGCCGGCCGGTACGCGCGGCGGCTCCCTGACCACGGGCCAGATGCAGCATATCGGCATCTTCGCCGTCATCGGTGCGGTGCTGGGCCTCGGGATCGGCTTCGTTGCCGATCGTCGCGGCGCCTGACGACGAAGCGGACGGCGCGCGCCACCGAGGCATGGCGCGCCGTCACTCCACACAGACACCCCGAACCGGGATCCTCGACCACATGGCCACCTTCCAGTTCGATTTCGTCGGCCCTGAGCGGACCGTGTATTCCGGCCCGATCGAGGCGGTTCAGCTGCCCGGTGTCGAGGGTGAAATGACCGTTCTCCCCGGCCACGCCCCCGTGCTCACGGCGCTCAAGGTCGGCGTGATCGTGATCAACGAGGTTGGTCACACCGGCAAGCGCGTTCTCGTCCGCGGCGGTTTTGCCGATATCGGCCCGACCTCGGTGACGGTCATCGCGGAGCGGGCGAACCCGTTCGAGGAAATCACGCAGGAATCCCTCGACCGTGACATCGAGGCGATCGAAATGCTGCGTGATGCCACCGAGGACTTCGCCCGTAAGGACGAGTTGACCGGTCAGATCGTCCAGCTTCGCGACGCCAAGGTCGCCCTCAACTTTTAGCGCCTACGCGGTCGCGCGCGCGAGCAGATCGTTGCGCGCGGCTTCGTCCTCGGGGCATCCGCGTTCGAGCCAAAGGTCGCGCGCTTTCGCGAGGCGACGGCCGATCTCCGGCCCCGGCCGTACCCCACGCGCCACCAGATCGGCTCCCGTGAGCGGAAGCCTCGGCGCCGCCACTCGCCCAGCCTCCACATCGTCGAGATACGTTGTGGCGTCCGGTGACCACACCGAAGGGCCTTCGCCGCGGGTCACCCGTCGGGCCAGGGCCAGTGCCGCCGTGGAGTGGCACGCGGCAAGCCGGCGGATCTCACGGAAATCGATCACGACACGACCATGCAGGGCGGCCACCGCACTGGCATAGTCCGTGAGGGCAGCCTGCTCTGCCTTTGAGAGCCGCAGCGCCAGTCCGAGGCGTTCGGCATCGGCGGCGGAGAAAACCGCCAGGGCCGCCAGCCTGTCGATCTCCGCGTTGTCGGACCCGTCCTTGACGACGCAGTTGAACCGGCCGAGATCGCCGAGGCCCCCGATCAGGCGCATCAGCAAGCCGGTCTCGCTCAGGGTTTCGATGGCAGCCGTTGCTCCCGGCGCCCGCAGCAGATTCAAGAACTCCGCGCGGACCCGCTCGCGGGACAGGCCATCCAGGGCATCCCGCGCTTCGATGCAGGCCGCGAGCCCCTCCGGGTCGGGGCGACCTGCCCCGTAGCGGGCATGAAACCGGAAGAAGCGCAGGATGCGCAGGGCGTCTTCGCGGATGCGCGTCCGAGCCTCACCGATGAATCGGACGCGCCCGGCTCGAAGGTCATCCACCCCGCCTGTCGTATCATGCAGCCGGCCCTCGGCATCGAGGGAAAGCGCGTTGATGGTGAAGTCCCGGCGCTGGGCATCCAGAGCGAAATCCCGGCCGAACCGGACCACGGCGTGGCGCCCATCGGTCTCCACATCCTCACGCAGGGTGGTGACCTCGAAGGTGGTGTCGCCGACGAGCAGCGTCACGGTGCCGTGCTCGATGCCGGTCGGGATCGCCCGAAGTCCAGCGCGCTCGGCGCACGCGATCACGTCGTTCGGCTGCAGCGTGGTGGCGAGGTCGATGTCGTCGCCGATGCGCCCGAGCAGCGCATCGCGGACGCAGCCCCCCACGAGGCGGGTCGCCTCGCCGTCCCGCGTCAGGGCGGTGAGCACCCGTCCAACACCGGGCCGTTTGAGGAGATGCGCGAGCCCTCGGGTGTCGTGGGCTGCTGAATGGAACGCCTGCTCGCTCACTGGAACCGACCGGGCACGACCTGTCCGTTCTCCAGGTGAGGTGGGACGTAGCCCCCGCGATGCCGCTCGCTGAAGAGCCCGATCGCGACCAAGGAGAGGATGACGAGGCCGAGGCCGGCCAGAGTCAACCGGAAGGCCTGTCCGGTCCAATGGGCGCGGTCATAGGGCTTGCGCCCGGTGATCGCGAGAAAGAGCGCGAAGACAAGGAACGGCGAGAGGAAAATCAGGAATTCTTCGAGGACGCGACGAATCATGAGACTCTTTTGAAGTGGACGATCTGAACGCCGGGTCAGGGGTAGAGCCGCTCTTGGAGGTTGTTCAGAATTCCGGCGGTCACCCCCCAGATCCGGTACGGCCCATACAGGGTGACATAGTAACGCCGCCGGCGTCCGCGCCATTCCGCGCTCTCGATGCGGCGCTGTGTCCGATCGAGGAGGTGCGCCAGCGGAACCTCGAAAGTCGCGGCGACCTCGTCGGGGTTCAGGTTCAGGCGCGCCTCCGGGTCAACCAGTCCGAGGACCGGGACGACCAGGAAGCCGGTGGCTGACAGATACGGATCAAGATAACCCAGCACCCGGATCGCATCGGCTGTCAGGCCGACTTCTTCCCGCGCCTCGCGCAGGGCGGCATCGGCCGGAGTCGGATCGTCGGCGTCGATCTTGCCGCCCGGAAACGCGATCTGGCCCGAATGGTCGCGCAGGTGCGCGGCGCGCACGGTGAACAGGACGCTCGGCCCCGTGGCGCGGGGCAGCACCGGTACCAGCACCGCGGCGCGCCGATGAAGCGGCCCCGGCACCACGGCGTCATCGGCGCCATCGAGGTCGTGGTCGCCGCGGGGGTCAGCCGTCGGGTCACCCTCGCCCGGCGGTTCGAAGGACAGGTGGTCGGCGGCCCGGGCGAGGAGGTCCGTCAGCGCGACGTCGTGCGTCATGCGCTCTCGGCGGGCGCGATGCGGTGGAAGAGGCCGCCGGCCTCGACGCCGAGCCAACCTTCACGGTCCTCGGCGAGCGCCAACAGGTCGTAGGTCAGCGCCCGGGTGAGCAGGGCCCAGAGATCCCGGCGGACATGGACATAGGGGCGCAGGCCTCCGGCAGCATCCTGCGCGAACCGCAAGCCGTGGTCGGCACCCACCGGGACCAGATCGTCGACATTGGTGCGGAAAGCGATACGCCGGTCGGGACCGTCGCCCTCGATGGCCATCTCGACGGCCACGAACGGCGCGTCTTCAACCGTGATGCCGACGCTCTCCACGGGGGTGACCAGCACGAAGCTGCCGTCGGGCTCGCGCCGCAGGATCGAGGCGAAGAGTTTGACCAGGGCAGGCCGGCGAATCGGAGCGCCGTCGTGGTACCAAGTGCCATCGGCAGCAATCCGCATGTCGATGGCGCCGCAGAAGGGCGGGTTCCAGCGCTCCACCGGCGGCGGGCCGCGCCGTGTCGCGCTCCCGAGGGCGGAACGGAGTCGGTCGATCGTCGGATCTCCGACGGCGGCGGCGGGGTCGGTCATGAACGCTAGATAGCGCATCTGGACAGGGAGAACACGATACGACCGCTTGCCTCGCCCGTGAGCCGCTCGCGCAGGACTGAACCCTGCGTCGTCGCGCCGACCTTGCCAGCGTGCGGGAAAGGGCGCCACACTCCCGCGTTGAGGGTCGCTGACAGGCCCGCGCATTGTTCGCGTATTCCCGCGGCACCCGGCCCTCGACGGCCGGCGCCGAGACGCCAGGACCGACACGCATGATCCAGGGCTCCCAGCCGGCCACTCCCCTCGATGACGGCATCGTCGCCACGGCGGAAGCCTGTCTCGGATCGGTGGGGCAGGCGCGCGATGCGATCCACAAGGTGATTTTCGGCCAGGAGCAGGTGGTCGACCTCGCCCTCGTCACAATTCTGGCGGGCGGCCACGGCCTCCTCGTCGGGCTGCCGGGTCTGGCGAAGACGAAGCTCGTCGAGACCCTCGGCACCGTACTCGGGCTCGATGCCCGGCGGGTGCAGTTCACGCCGGACCTGATGCCCTCCGACATCCTCGGCACTGAAATTCTCGACGAGGATGCCGATCGGCACCGCTCGTTCCGTTTCGTCAAAGGGCCGGTCTTCACCCAGCTTCTCATGGCGGACGAGATCAACCGCGCCAGCCCCCGCACCCAATCGGCTTTGCTTCAGGCCATGCAGGAGCATTTCGTCTCGGTGGCGGGCGAACGCCACGATCTGCCGCGACCCTTTCACGTGCTCGCGACCCAGAACCCGATCGAGCAGGAAGGGACCTACCCGCTGCCCGAGGCCCAACTCGATCGGTTCCTCCTCGAGATCGATGTCGGCTATCCCGATCGTGCCGCCGAGCGCCGCATCCTGATCGAGACCACCGGAAGCGACGAACACAAGCCGGTGGCCGTGATGTCCACCGAGGCGCTGTTAACGGCCCAGCGCCTGGTGCGCCGCCTGCCGGTGGGCGACGCAGTGGTCGATGCCATCCTCGACCTCGTGCGTGCCGCGCGGCCGGAGGACGGGGATCCCTCCCTCAAGGGCAAGCTGCTGTGGGGACCGGGTCCACGCGCCAGTCAGGCTCTGACTCTGGCGGTGCGCGCTCGCGCGCTGATAGAGGGACGCGTTGCGCCCTCCGTCGCCGACGTGAAGGCGCTGGCCGAGCCGGTGCTGAAGCACCGCATGGCGCTCAGCTTCGCGGCGCGTGCCGACGGCGAGACCATTTCGGGCCTCATCGCCCAGCTCGCCGGCAAGCTCTAACGGCATGGCGACTTTCCGGCCCGGCGGCGGCGCGACCCAGGTTATCGACCGGAGCGCCCGCAATCCGGGACGCCGCGAGACCGAAAGCGCTCTCGCGCTGGCCGAGCGGATGCCACGTCTGATCCTCGAATCGCGCCGGGTGTCCTCGACACTGGCCCATGGCATCCACGGCCGACGTCGGGCCGGATCGGGCGAAAGCTTCTGGCAATTCAGGCCGTTCGTGGCCGGCGAGGCCGCCGCGCGCATCGACTGGCGCCGCTCGGCCCGCGACGACCGGCTCTATGTGCGCGAGCGCGAGTGGGAAGCCACCCACAACATCTGGTTCTGGATCGACCGCTCGGCCTCGATGGGGTTCGCCTCCCACTTGGCGCAATCCCCGAAGGTCGAGCGCGCTTTGGTCCTCGGCTTCGCACTGGCCGACGCATTGGTGGAGGGCGGGGAACGCACCGGCCTGCTTGGGCTCACCCGCGCAACGGCTTCCCGCCGCATCGTCGAGACCATGGCGCAGGCCCTGGTCGCCGACGCCAAGGGGCAGGATGACGACGCGCCGCCGCGCGCGACGCCCGGGCGGTTCGACGAGGCCGTACTGATCAGCGATTTCCTGTCGCCACCGGATGCCGTGAAGGCCTCCGTGGACCGCCTTGCCGGAAGGGGCACCCGCGGCCACCTCGTGATGATCGTCGATCCGGTCGAGGAGACCTTTCCGTTTTCTGGCCAGGCGGTCCTGCACGATCCCGAATCGAGCGTCAGCCTGAACGTCGGCGATGCCGGCGCCTGGGGCGAGGCCTACCGGGTCCGGATCGCCGCCCATCGCGATCGCCTCGCGGAGATCGCCCGCAGCCAGGGCTGGACCCTGACGATCCATCGCACCGACCGCCCGGCGAGCGAGGCGGCCCTGCGCCTCCTCACCCTCGTGGCGGCGGCGCGCGGGACCGGCTGAGGATCGCCGCATGCTCGGATTGCCCCTGACCTTCGCCGCGCCCCTGGCGCTCGCCGCTCTCATTGCTCTTCCGGCACTGTGGTTCCTGCTGCGGGTGACGCCGCCGCGCCCGCGCCGCATCGACTTCCCGCCGCTCGCGATCATGGCCGATCTGCTCGGTCGGCGTGAGACGCCGGCCCGGACCCCGCCCTGGCTCCTGATCCTGCGCCTTCTGGCGGCGGCCGCCCTGATCCTGGCGGTGTCCGGCCCGGTGTGGAATCCGTCCGGTACGGGGACCGCGACGGGGCGCACGCCGCTCCTCGTCATGCTCGACAACGGCTTCACCTCGGCCCACGACTGGCGCGAACGTCTCCGCGTTGCAACCGACGCGGTTGAGGGGGCCGCGCGCGACGGCCGGCCGGTGGCGGTGACCGCCCTGGCCGACCCGACGGCGCCCGTCGAGGCGAAGGTCCCGGCGGCTGCGCTCGAACGCCTGCGCGCCATCGCGCCCCGGCCGCACCTCGCCGACCGTGAGACGCATCTGCCGACTCTGGCCGCGTTCCTGGAGCGCAGCCCCGCCGCCGCCATCCTGTGGATCAGCGACGGCGTCGCCGGTTCCGGCGAGGACGTCTTCGGCAAGCGCCTGGGTGATCTTGTCGCCGCACGCGGCGCGTCCCTGACGATCCTGAAGGCCGACCGTCCACCGGCCTTGGCGCTGTCGGCAGCCGAGGCCAGCGGGCGGCTTACCGCTCATGTCCTGCGTGCCGGTCCGAACGGTCGTGATACTGGGCTGGTGCGCGCCCTCGATCAGAAGGGATTGCCGCTGGCCGAGCAGAGCTTCACCTTTGCGCCGGAGGCGTTCGACACCGAAATCGGGTTCGACCTGCCGGTGGAGCTGCGCAACAGCATCAGCCGGATCGAGATCGCTGCGGAGCGCTCCGCCGGTGCCGTGACGCTGGTCGACGAGCGCGGTAAGCGCCGGCGCGTCGGCCTCATCTTCGGCGGTACCAGCGATCAGGCCCAGCCACTCCTGGCGCCGACCTATTACCTGTCGCGGGCGCTGAGCCCCTACGCCGACGTGCAGGAGCCGCGTGGGGCCAAGAGCGTCGCCGAGTCGATCACCCAGCTCCTCGACAATCAGGTTTCTGTTCTCGTCCTGGCTGATGTCGGCGCGCTCGACGGACCGACCCTCGCCCGTGTCGAGCAGTTCGTGGACGAGGGCGGCCTCCTGCTGCGCTTCGCCGGGCCGCGCCTGGCTGCCGGCAACGATCCCCTGGTGCCGGTGCGTCTTCGCCGCGGCGGCCGGACTCTCGGCGGAACCCTGTCCTGGGACAGCCCGAAGACCCTGGCGCCCTTCGCCCCCGAGAGTCCCTTCGCGGGTCTGACGCCGCCGGCCGATATCGGCGTGCGTCGCCAGATCCTGGCCGAGCCCGACGGCGAGCTGCCGGGCCGGACATGGGCCTCGCTTCAGGATGGCACACCGATCGTGACCGCCCAGAAGCGGGGCCAGGGTCTCGTCGTGCTGTTCCACGTCACCGCCGACACGACCTGGTCGAACCTGCCCCTGTCCGGCCTGTTCATCGACATGCTGCGCCGGGTGGTGAATCTCGCCGGCGCCAAGGCACTGCCGTCCGGCGATGCCGGGGCCCGGGCTACCGCCGTGCTGGCCCCGCGCCTCACCCTCGACGGATTCGGAGCGCTCGGCACTCCGCCGGCCGGAGCGATCGCGGTCTCAGCCGATTCCAGCGAGCGGGCCACCCTGGAGCATCCGCCGGGCTTCTACGGCCCTGTCGATGGCGGCATCGCGGTCAACGCTCTGGCCCCCGCCGACCGGCTCAAACCTCTCGACTTCGCCGCCCTGTCCGGCGCGCGCGTCGGGTCTCTGGCCGGCGCTGAAACCCTCGATCTGCGCGCCTCCCTCTTCACTCTGGCTCTGATGCTCCTCATTCTCGATACCCTTGCGGGCCTCTGGCTCAGCGGCTTCCTCCGGCGCGCACGGGGCTTCGTCTCGCGTCCGGCCGCGATCGTTCTGGCCGTTCTGGCGCTCGGTGCCCTGGTGGGCCTGCCCGGTCCTGTGCAGGCGCAGCAGGGCCAGACGGCGCGGGCGGGCGCCTTCGACTCGGCGCTGGCCACCCGCCTCGCCTATGTGGTGACCGGCGACGAGGCGGCCGACACCGCCAGCCGCGCCGGGCTTACGGGCCTGACCCAGATGCTGGCGAGCCGCACCGCCCTGGAGCCGGGCGATCCGATCGGGATCGATCCCGCCAAGGATGAGCTTGCATTCTATCCGCTGATCTACTGGCCCATCGTCGCTGGACGTCCGCAGCCGAGCGAAGCCGCGATCCGCCGTATCGACGCCTTCATGCGCAACGGTGGCACCGTGATCTTCGATACCCGCGACGCTCTCACCGCGCGGCCCGGCGGTCCGCCGACTCCGGAGGCGGCCTACCTGCGCAAGATGTTGTCGACCTTGGAGGTGCCGGAGCTCGAGCCGGTCCCACCTGATCACGTCCTGACCAAGGCGTTCTATCTCGTCGACAATTTCCCCGGCCGCTACGCGACCGGCCAGACCTGGGTCGAGACCCTGCCTCCGGCGGGGGAGGGCGCCGAGCGCCGTCCGGCGCGTGCGGGCGATGGCGTCTCGCCCATCGTGATCACGAGCAACGACCTCGCGGCGGCCTGGGCTGTGGGTAAGCGGGGCGAACCGCTCTACCCCATCGTCGGTGGCGACCAGCGCCAGCGCGAGATGGCTTTCCGGGGTGGCATCAATTTCGTGATCTATACCCTGACCGGCAACTACAAAGCCGATCAGGTCCATGTCCCGGCGCTCTTGGAGCGCCTGGGCCAGTGACACAACAAAAACTGGAGGCCCCGCGCCCATGCTGAGCCTCAGCTTCACGCCCCTCGTGCCCTGGCCGGTCCTGATCGGTTTCGGCATCCTGGTCGCGGTTTTCGCCGGTCTTGCGTTCCTGGCCCGCGGCCGGGTCGCGATCCTGCGGGCGCTGGCGCTCGCGCTGGTGCTGCTGGCGATCGCCAACCCCGCGCTGGTGCGCGAGGATCGCGAGCCCGTGAAGGACATCGCCGCCATCGTGGTCGACCGCTCGGGTTCGCAGGCCCTCGGTGATCGCCCGGCCATGACCGATGCGGTGCGGGCCGAATTGCAGCGCCGTTTCGGGGCACTCACCAACATCGAGCCGCGCTTCATCGAAGTGCCCGACGCCAAGGATGGCGACGAAGGCACCCGGCTGTTCACCGCCCTGTCTCAGGCTCTGGCCGATGTGCCAGCCGAACGGCTGGCCGGCGTCGTGATGCTGACGGACGGCGTCGTGCACGACATTCCAGCCTCGGTGGCGGCGCTGGGCCTCAAGGGTCCCCTCCATGTCCTCGTCACCGGCCACCCGGACGAGCGCGACCGCCAGATCAAGCTGATCGAGGCGCCCCGCTTCGGCATCGTCGGGCGCGACCTCACCATCCGGGCCGAGGTGATGGAGCGCGGTGGAACCGGCAGCGCCGCCGTCACCGTGCGTCGCGACGGCGAGGAGGTCGGGCGCCGAACCTTCCCCACCGGCCAGCCCTTCTCCCTCACCATGCGGATCGAGCATGGCGGTCCGAACGTCGTGGAGATCGAGGTCGAGCCCCTGCCGGGCGAACTGACCACCGTCAACAACCGCGCGGTCCTGCCCATCGAGGGCATCCGCGAGAAGCTGCGCGTACTCCTCGTCTCGGGCGAGCCGCACCAAGGCGAGCGCACTTGGCGCAACCTGCTGAAATCCGACGCCAACGTCGATCTCGTTCACTTCACCATTCTGCGGCCGCCCGAGAAGCAGGACGGCACGCCGATCTCCGAACTCTCCCTGATCGCTTTCCCGACGCGCGAGCTGTTCGTTCAAAAGATCAAGGATTTCGATCTCATCATCTTCGACCGCTACGCCAACCAGAGCGTGCTGCCCTCAGCCTACTTCGATAACATCGTCCGCTACGTCCGTGAGGGCGGGGCCCTGCTGATCGCCGCCGGTCCCGAATTCGCCTCGTCCGCCAGCCTCGCGCGCACCCGGCTGGCCGCGATCCTGCCCGGCGAGCCGAACGGGAGGGTGATCGAGCAACCCTACAAGGCGGCGCTGACGAACATCGGAAACCGCCATCCCGTGACCCGGGCCCTGCCAGGGTCGGAGGCGTCGCCGCCGGCCTGGGGCGACTGGCTCCGTATCGTCTCGACGCAGGTGAGGCCGGGCATTCAGCCGATCCTGCAGGGGCCGAACGCCCTGCCGCTGCTGGCCTTGTCGCGTGAGGACAAGGGTCGGGTCGCCCTGCTCACTTCGGACCATGCCTGGCTCTGGGCACGCGGATATCAGGAGGGTGGCCCCTATCTCGACCTGCTGCGCCGCCTCGGCCACTGGCTGATGAAGGAGCCGGCTCTGGAGGAAGAAGCCCTGCGGGCGCAGACCACGGGCCACGGGCGCGAGGTCCGCGTCGAGCGCCAGACCATGGCCGACACGGCCGAGCCCGTCACCGTCACGGGTCCGACCGGCAGCCAGCGCACCTTGACGCTGATGCAGGGCGAGCCCGGGCTGTTCTCGAACACCTTCGAGGCGACCGAACTCGGCCTCCATACCCTCCGCTCCGGCAGCCTCGTCGCTTTCGTCAGCGTCGGCCCACCGAACCCGCGCGAACTCGCCGACGTGTTCAGCGATACCGATCGCCTGAAGGCCCTCGCGGAGGGCACCGGCGGCTCGATCCGCCGCATCGCGGATGCCGCCGGCGGCACGGTGGTGCCGCGCCTGCAATCCGTCCGCAGCGGCCGCCTCAGCGGCGCCGACTGGATCGGCTTCCGCCCCAGCGACAGCGCCAACATCCGCGGCGTCGAAGTCTATCCCTTGGCGCTCGGCCTCTGGGCGCTCGTCGCCCTGGCCGGCGCCGTCCTGGCGATGTGGCTGGTGGAGGGCCGGCGCGGGCGGGCGGCGTGAGGCCTCACGCCGGCAGCCCCGCGAAAAATCCGGCGATCTCGGCAGCGGCCCGGTCGGGGTCCTCGCGATGGGGAAAGTGCCCCACGCCGGGCAACGGTGCGAGGTCGAGATCCGAAAAGGTCTCGCCGAGGCGGTCCGTCCAGGCATAGGGAAAGAGCGGGTCGGACTCGCCCCAGCGGACGCAGGTCGGCACCGTGATCGGGGGCAATGCGGGCGTCTCGCCCCGGATCATCGCCAGGCGGCCGGCCTGTGAACTGACGTACCAGTTGAAGCCGCCCTGGAGGTTGCCGGGGGCGAGGAAGTTGTCCGTGAAGGCCTCCAGCACAGCGTCGAAGGCGGATGGGTTGCCGCCGGCCCAGTGGCGCAGGAAGTGACCGATATAAAGCCGACAGCCTTCGCGCGAGGCGCCGACCTGCGCCGCCGCGAACGGCTTCACGTGGTAGGACTGATACCAGATTTCGGCGAGCATCCCGGGAGCCGCAAGGCGCGGACCGATGCCCGGGTAAGGGCAGTTGAAGGTGAAGAGCCCGGTCAACCGATCCGGGGCCGCCCGGGCCAGCGCCTGAACCACGGAGGCCCCGACATCGTGGCCGACGATGCCGACGCGGTCGAGGCCGAGGGCGTCGAGCAGCGCCACCACATCGGCGGCATGGACCTCCGCGCCCGCCTTGTCGGATGGCAGTGGATCCGGCTTCTCGCTGGCGCCGAAACCGCGGAGATCCGGTACAATCAGTTCGAAGCGGTCTGCGAGGCGCCGCATCACCGGCTCCCAGGTCAGCCAGAATTCCGGCCAGCCATGCAACAGCACCAGCGGCCGGCCCTGGCCGAGGCGCGCGACGTGGAGCGCGATGCCGTTGGCCGTGATCGTGTCGTGCCGAATTCCGGTGTGATCCATCGCGTCGACTCCCTGCGACGCCGAAGGCCGCGTCAGACGGGTCAACGCGTCCGGAGGGCGGTGACGTTCCCCGAGACGGCCTCGGCCGCGCCCGGACGCAATGCGCGCCACAGGAAGCGCGCGGGATCGACGGGGGAGGGCGGAAGGAGGCGCCCGGGCGGGATCGGCGCGAAACCGAAGCGCCGGTAATACGGTGCGTCGCCGATGAGGATCACGAGGCCGTGGCCGGCTGCCGTCGCCGCGTCGAGACAGGCCGTCATCAGCGAGGCGCCGATACCCCGCCCCTCGAAGCTCGGATCGACGGTGAGGGGCCCCAGCACCAGGAGCGGACCGACGGCTTCGGCCGGGCCGACCCGGACCGAGCCGACGAGGTAGGTGCCCACCAGGGCGGTGAAGCACAGATCGGCCACCGGCCGCGTGCCCTCGCGCAGGCGATAGGCGGTGCGGGCGAAGCGGCCGGGGCCGAAGGCACGCGCATGAAGCCGCTCGATCGCGTCTGCGTCCCCGGGGTGCTCGTGTCGGATGACGAGAGGAAGGGTGGTCACGTCGCCCGGGCCGAGAAGTCGATGCGTGGGTCGATCCAGGTGTAGATCAGGTCGGAGAGCAAGTTCACCGCCAGCCCGAGCAGGGAAAAGATGTACAGGGTCGCGAACACCACCGGATAGTCGCGCCCGACGATCGAGGTGAAGGACAGCAGCCCGAGCCCGTCGAGGGAAAAGATCGTCTCGATCAGCAGCGATCCCGTGAAGAAGGCCGAGATGAAGGCCGCCGGGAAGCCCGCGATGACGATCAGCATGGCGTTGCGGAAGACGTGCCCGTACAGCACCCGCCGCTCGGACAGACCCTTCATCCGGGCGGTGATCACGTATTGCTTGCGGATTTCGTCGAGGAAGGAGTTCTTGGTCAGCAGGGTCGAGGTCGCGAAGGCGCCGAGCACCAGGGCGGTGAGCGGCAGCGTCATGTGCCAAGCGTAATCGACCGCTTTGCCCCACAGGCTCAAGGATTCGAAGTTCTCGCTGGTCAGGCCCCGGATCGGGAAGATCTGTACGAACGAGCCGCCGGCGAACAGAATGATCAGCGCGATGCCGAACAGGAAGCTCGGAATCGCATAGCCGATGATCACGATGGTCGAAGTCCAGAGGTCAAAGCGCGAGCCGTCGTGGACGGCCTTGCGGATCCCGAGCGGAATCGAGATCGCGTAGGAGATCAGCGTCATCCACAAGCCGAGCGAGATCGACACCGGCAGGCGTTCGCGGATGAGCTGCAGCACCGATACATCGCGAAAGTAGCTGTTGCCGAAATCGAACCGGGCGTAGTCCCAGATCATCTTGGCGAAGCGCTCGGGGGCCGGTTTGTCGAAGCCGAATTGCTGCTCGAGCTTCTTGATGAAGGCCGGGTCGAGCCCCTGCGCGCCGCGATAGCGGGCGCTCGCGTCGCCGCTTCCGGCACTTCGCGCCGCGCCTCCGAGATCTCCGGCCCCGCCGCTGACCCGCGACAGGCTGCCTTCGTTCTGGCCCTGCAACTGCGCCAGCACGCGTTCCACCGGCCCGCCTGGAGCGAACTGCACGATGACGAAGGTGATGAGCATGATCCCGAAGATGGTCGGGACCATCAGGGCGATGCGGCGCAGGATGTAGCCGAGCAAGGGAGGATCCTCAGGTTCGGCCGATGCGCCGCGCCTTGGCGGCATCGTACCACCAGACGCCCGGCGCGCCGAGATCGTAGGTCGGCCCCTTGGCGGGCCGGCCGTAGACGTCCCACAGCGCCAGCCGGTGATCGGCCTTGTACCACATCGGCACCCAGTAGCGGCCGGAGCGCAGCACCCGGTCGAGGGCCCGCGCGGCGTGGACCATGTCGGCGCGCGAGGTCGCTTCCGTCACCCGCCCGATAAGCGCGTCGATGGCCGGGCTGGTGATGCCCGCCAGGTTGTTCGATCCCGGTGTGCCGGCGCTGCGCGATCCGTAGGCTTCGCGCAGTTCGGGACCGGGCGTCAGCCCGCTGCCGAATCGGCGGGCGGTGAGATCGAAGTCGAAATCCTTGACGCGGGCCTGATATTGCGACGGATCCACCAGCCGGATGCTGGCGCGGATGCCGATCAGACCGAGATTTCGGATGAATGGCTGCGTCACCGGCTGGAACACCGGGTCGTTGTCGAGGAACTCGATTTCCAGGGGCTTGCCGGAGGGCAGGCGGACCACTCCCCCGTCTCGGGTGCAGCCCGCCTCGCGCAGGAGCGCCACGGCGCGGCTGAGGAGGGCGCGATCCTGGCCCGAGCCGTCGGATGCGGGTGGGCTCCAGGCCTCGCCGAACACCTCGGCCGGCAGATCGCCGCGCAAGGGATCGAGGAGGGCCAGTTCCTCGGGCGCGGGCCGGCCGGTGGCCTTCAGCTCAGAGTTCTCGAAGTAGGAGACGGTGCGCAGGTAGGCGCCGTACATCAGGTTGGCATTCGACCAGTTGAAGTCGAAGCACAGGCCGATCGCCTCCCGGATGCGGGGATCGCGAAACGCCTCCCGCCGGGTGTTGATCCACCAGCCCTGCGTACCCGAGGGCCGCGCATCCGGCACCACCTCCTTGCGGACGCGGCCCTCCTGCGCGGCGGGGAAGTCGTAACCCGTCGCCCAGACCCGTGCGGTGAACTCCTCCCGGAAGGTGAAGGCACCGCCCTTGAAGGCCTCGAAGGCCACCTGACGGTCGCGAAAATACTCGTACCGGATGGCGTCGAAATTGTTCTGGCCGACATTCACCGGCAACTCGGCGCCCCAATAGTCCTTGACCCGCTCCAGCTCGATGAAGCGGCCTGCCTCCAGGCGCCCGACCTGATAGGGACCCGAGCCGAGAGGCGGCTCCAGGGAGGAGGCCTCGAAATCGCGCTTGGCATAGTAGGCCGCCGAGAACACCGGCAGGGTGGCGACGAAGAGCGGCAGGTCGCGGCTGCGGCCTTTCGCGAAACGGAGCACGATCGTGGCGTCGTCCTCGGCGACGGCCTCGTCGAGATCGCGGATCACCTGCGCGATCTCGGGGTGGCCCTTCTCCTTGAGGAGACGCATCGACGCCGCCACGTCGTGGGCGGTGAGGCGCGAGCCGTCGTGGAAACGCGCCTGCGGCCGCAAGGCGAAGCGGTAGGTCAGGCCGTCCTCTGAGATCTCCACCGAGCGGGCGAGGAGGCCATAGAGCGCATCCGGCTCGTCCAGCGCCCGCACCATCAGGGAATCGAAGGTCAGGTTCATGCCGGCGGCGCCGTCACCGCGCAGGACGTAGATGTTCAGGGTGTTGAAGGTATCGGAGGCCTGGTTGCCCAGGGTGGAGGCGAGTTGCGCCGAGAACCGGCCGCCACGCGGCGCATCCGGATTGACGTAGTCGAAGTTCGGGAAGTCGGCAGGGTATTTCAGGTCGCCGAAGCTCGACAGGCCATGACTGGTGCGGACCGCTGCGCGGACCGGTGCCGGCAGCACCAGGGAAACCCCGAGGGCGCCGGCCCCCGCGACAACGGCGCGGCGGGTCGGGCAGCCGACGCTCACCGTGGTGCCCCGGTCTTCGCCGCCAGTGCCTCGTCGTACCACCACGTCGCCGGGAAGCCCGAGCTACCGTATTTCGGCAGCACCGCCGGATGGCCGAAGCGGTTCCAGCGCAGGGTGCGCGAGACGTTGGAGCCCCATTGCGGCACCACGTAATTGTGAGCCAGCAGCACCCGGTCGAGGGCATGCGTCGCCGCGAGGACACCCGGCCGATCTTTCGCGAAGATCACCTTCTCCACTAGAGCGTCGATGGCCGCGTCCTTGATGCCGATGAGGTTGCGCGAACCGGGCTTGTCGGCGGCGGCCGAGCCCCAGAACTCGCGCTGCTCGTTGCCCGGCGACAGCGATTGCGGCCAGGAACTCGTGGTGATGTCGAAGTCGAAGGCGCGCAGGCGGTTCTGGTACTGAGCTTGGTCGATCACCCGCAGGCTGCTGTTGATGCCGATCAGCTTCAGCTGCGCCGCGAACGGCAGCACGACCCGTTCGAACACGCTCTGGAATTCCAGAAACTCGACGGTAAGCGGTTCTCCGCTCTTCACGTCGGTCATCTGGCCGTTGCGCAGCTCGTATCCCGCCTGCTTCAGCAGACCGACGGCCTCGCGCAGGTTGGCCCGCACGGCTTCCGGGCTGCCGTTCACCGGGTTGGTGTAAGGGGTGGTGAAGACCGAGGCCGGGACCTTATCCTTGACGCTCTCCAGAATCCCCAGCTCATCGCCCTGGGGGAGCCCCGAGGACGCCAGCTCCGATCCGAAATAATAGGAGTCGATGCGCTTGTAGAGGCCGAAGAACAGCGACCGGTTCATTTCCTCGAAGTTCATCGCGAGGTTGAAGGCCCGGCGCACCCGCGGATCGCTGAACTTCGCCCGGCGGGTGTTCAACACGAAGGCCTGCATGGTGCCGTTGCCGCGATCGGGGAATTCTTCCTTGATCAGGCGGCCCTCCTTCACGGCCGGGAAGGTGTCGTAGGCGGTGGCCCAATTCCGGGCGATGTTCTCGGCCCGGAAATCGAACAGGTCGCCCTTCAGAGCCTCGATCAGCACGGTGGCATCGCGAAAATACTCGTTGCGCATCGTGCCGAAGTTGTTGCGGCCGACGTTCACCGGCAGGTCCTTGCCCCAGTAATCCGCTACCCGTTCGTAGGTGGCGCTGCGCCCGGCCTCGAATTTTGCCAAGCGATAGGGGCCGGAGCCGAGGGGGATCTCCAGGGTGGTCTGCGTCGGATCGCGTGGTTTCCCCTGCGCATCCGTGCCGGTCCACCAATGCTTGGGCAGCACACGGAGCTGGCCGAGCACCTGCGGCAGTTCGCGGTTGCCCGCCTCCGAGAAGGTGAAGGTGACCTCCCGCGGGCCGGTGACCGCCGCCTTGGTCACGGTCTGATAATAGGCCGAATAGAACGGGCTGTTGGCCTTCAGGATGTCGAAGGACCAGACCACGTCATCCGGCGTGATCGGCTGGCCGTCATGCCACTTCGTCCCGTCGCGAAGGCGATACGACACCGAGGAGAGATCGTCGGCGAGGCGCGCACCGTCGGCCAGGAGGCCATAGGAGGTGAACGGCTCGTCGGCCGATTCCGTCATCAGGGTATCGTAGATCTGAAGGATGCCTCCTTCCAGATCGCCCTTGAGGCCCGAGACGACGTAGTTGAAATTGTCGAAGCCGCCCTGGGCGCCAAGGCGCACGAGACCGCCCTTCGGGGCGTTCGGGTCGGCATACTCGAAATGCTTGAAGTCGGGGCCGTATTTCGGCGCGCCCATCAGGGTGATCGCGGGGAGCCACTCGCCCTTCGGCGTGGCGGCCGGCGGATCGGGCTCGGCCCTGGCAGGCAGGCCCAAGGCCAGGAAGGCGAGGGCGGCGAGAAGGCGTCCGATCAGGGCTGTTCGCATCACGGGCAGGCGGTCTCCGGATTCCGGGGGCGCGGTCCCATCGCCTCACCGGCGACGGCAGGCGGGTGTTCTAGGACGGACGGGCGGCGAACGCCAAGCCGGCGCGTGCGCGCAGGAGAAGTTGGCGCGTGCGCGAAGCACTCAGGGGGGCCGTGCGGCAGGACGAGCGGTGACCCTCTCGGATGGATGCGAGCACGGCGGCAAACAAAAAAGGCCGGGCGATGCCCGGCCTTCTCCCGTCTCGCAATCTGCGGGGATTACTGCTGCGCGGGCTTCTCGGCCGGAACGGTCGCGGCCGGTGCCGGCGGCGCGGCTGGGGCAGCCCCGACCGGCGTGTCGTCGGCCGGCTTCACGGAGGCGGGCGGGTTCGCCGTCTCGCCTGCGACGGTGGGCTGGGCGGCGGTCGCCGGGTTGTTGACCTCGGGCTTCTGATCTTCGGTCGGCTTCGCGCCATCGACGGGCTTCGGCGTCTGCTCGCGACGAACCTCGGCGGCGGGCTTCGAATCCGGCGCAGGCTTGGCCTCGGTCGGCTTATCGGCCGGCTTATCCGCTGGCTTGGCTTCTGCCGGCTTGTCGCCCGCTGCCTTCGCCTCGGCAGCCGGCAATGGGGCCGGGGTGTCGGCAAGGCTGCGCAGATAGACGATCACGTCTGCCCGTTCGGTCGGCGAGGTGATGCCCGCGAAGGCCATCTTGGTCCCGGGGACGTAACCCTTCGGGTTGGCCAGGAAATGGTCGAGTTCGTCGTAGGTCCAGGTGCCGCCCTTCTCCTTCAGCGCGGCCGAATATTCGAAGCCGGGCTCATGCGCCCGCTGGCGATCGACCACGCCCCAGAGATGGGGGCCGACCTTGTTGGGGCCACCCTTCTCGAAGCTGTGGCATGAGGCGCATTTCTTGGCCGCGGACTGTCCCTTGTCGACGGTGGCGCTGGCGAGCCGGATCGGCAGAGGCTCGACCTTCGCCTCGGGTGCCCCACCGCCGGCGGCCTTCGGCTGCGGTTCGGGGAGCGCGTAGCCAGCGTTGCCGGCAGGCTTCGGGTGATAGATCAGTTCGGCAACGAAGCCCGACCCCACGGCGAACAGCAGCGCGCCCAGCGCGGCACCCGCGACCTTGTTCAGCTCGAAAGAGTCCATTCTCGACAACTCCGGTGCGGCCGGCCTGAGGGGGAGAATTCAGGGCGAAGTCCAGCGCGTGGATGCGGCGGACTTTGGAAACGCTCGAGGGTGCTTAACTGCTGAGGCCCGACCTTGACAATGGTGGAGTCGCGCTTCGCGGAGTCGCAGAGACCTGGGTGTCGCCTCCATCCCTCACTTGTTGAGACTCGGTCGTGCGGAACGGGTTCCCGAAGCCCGTTTCCCGCATCCGGGGTTCGAGGCGAGATGATGCGCTTCGCGCCACGGCATCGCTGCGCGCCACGGCATGACATCGCACACGGCCACTGTTAAGCACCGGGCTCATCCGGAACAGGACCTTGCACTGATGTCCGATCCCATCGTCCTCATTCCCGCGCGCATGGCCGCGACCCGCCTGCCCAACAAGCCGATGGCCGACATCGCCGGCGAGCCGATGATCGTGCATGTCTGGCGCCGGGCCGTCGAATCCGGCATCGGCCCGGTCGTGGTCGCGACCGATACGCCGACCATCGTCGAGACCATCGAGGCCGTCGGCGGCCTCGCGGTGCTGACTCGGGCCGATCATCCCTCCGGCTCCGACCGCCTGGCGGAGGCCCTGGACATCATCGATCCGCAGGGCAACCACGATGTCGTGGTGAACGTGCAGGGCGACCTGCCGACCATCGATCCCGGGATCATCGGGGCCGCGATCCTGCCGCTGATGGACCGTACGGTAGACATCGCCACCCTCTGCGCGGTGATTACCGACGAGGCCGAGCGGCACGACCCTAACGTGGTCAAGCTGATCGGCCACACCGTCGGCACGCGCCGCTTGCGGGCGCTCTATTTCAGCCGCGCCTCGGCGCCGTGGGGGGAGGGGCCGCTCTATCACCACATCGGCCTCTACGCGTATCGCCGGAAGGCCCTCGCGCGCTTCATGGCGCTGCCGCCCGGCGAGCTCGAGACCCGCGAAAAGCTGGAGCAGCTCCGCGCCCTCGAGGCCGGCATGCGAATCGATGCCATCATCGTCGACGACCTGCCGCTCGGCGTCGACACCCCCGCCGACCTGGAGCGGGCGCGCGCCATCCTGTCGGCCCGCCGCCTGAACTGACCGCACGCGAGAGACCTGCCCGCCATGCCCCACCGCACCATCTCCTACCAGGGTGAGCCCGGCGCGAATTCCCATATCATCTGCGCCCAGGCCTATCCGGACTGGACGCCGCTGCCGTGCCCGACCTTCGAGGACGCCTTCGCGGCGGTGAAGGAGGGCCGGGCGGACCGGGCGATGATCCCCATCGAGAATTCGATCGCGGGCCGTGTCGCCGACATTCACCACCTCATCCCGACCTCGGGCCTGCACATCGTGGCCGAGCACTTCCTGCCGATCCATTTTCAGCTGATGGTGCTGCCCGGGACGCCGGTCGAGACCATCCGCACCGTGCACAGCCACGTCCACGCCCTCGGACAGTGCCGGAAGATCATCCGGCGCCTCGGGGTCCGCGCCATCGTCGCCGGCGACACCGCCGGGGCGGCGCGGGAGGTGGCGGAGGCGGGCGATCGGACGCGCGGCGCCCTGGCTCCGGCCCTCGCCGCCGAGGTCTACGGCCTCGACATCCTGGAGCGCGACGTCGAGGACGAAAGCCACAACACCACCCGCTTCGTGGTGTTCTCGCCCGAGCCGGAGCCGGTCGCGGCGGAAACCGGTCCCATCGTCACGAGCTTCGTGTTCCGGGTCCGAAACATCCCGGCGGCCCTCTACAAGGCGCTCGGCGGCTTCGCCACCAATGGCGTAAACATGTCGAAGCTCGAGAGCTACATGATCGAGGGCCAATTCTCGGCAACGCAGTTCTACGCCGAGGTCGATGGCCATCCGGAGGAGCCGGGCTTGTCGCGCGCGCTGGCCGAACTCGCCTACTTCTCGCGCGAGGTCCGCATCATCGGGACCTATCCGGCCCATCCCTACCGCGAGGCGAGCCGGGTCGCCGCCGAGTAGCGTTCGCATCGTCGGCATTACGATGAAGCGCCGTCCCTGGATCGCGTTCGGAAACCGCCGCGGCGCATGAGACGCGCCGCAGCGTCCGGGCTGGCAAGCGTTAAAACGCCATGTGATGTCCTCCCGTCGTGCAAGATCGTGCACAACGAAGCCGTGAGGCCCCCGCCGGAACGCGGTGTACGAACAAACTAACAATCTAATCCCTGGTATATTGCATACAAAGAATTTTGGTGCATGCTGTCCCGGTCGGAAGTTCAAGAACCGATCAAGAAGGAATCCGGGATGGAACGTCAGGACCCAGCGTCCGCCAAGTGGTGGCAACTCGCCTTCGGCGTGCTGTGCATGGCGATGATCGCCAACCTCCAGTACGGCTGGACGCTCTTTGTCGACCCGATCGATGCCAAGTTTCACTGGGGTCGTACCGCGATCCAGTTCGCTTTCACGGTTTTCGTCGCTACCGAGACGTGGCTCGTGCCGGTGGAGGCCTGGTTCGTAGACCGTTATGGTCCGCGCCTCGTGGTCTGCTTCGGCGGCGTGATGATCGCGCTGTCTTGGTTCCTCAATGCCCATGCGGATTCACTCGTCGTGCTGTACGCGGCGGCCGTCATCGGCGGTATCGGGGCGGGCTCTGTCTATGGCACGTGCGTGGGCAACGCTCTCAAGTGGTTTCCCGATCGGCGCGGGCTCGCTGCCGGTGCCACGGCGGCCGGTTTCGGCGCCGGTGCGGCTGTTACCGTGATCCCCATCGCCAACATGATCCGCGACTCCGGCTACCAGGACGCCTTCCTGACCTTCGGCCTCGGCCAGGGTGCCATCGTGGTTGCTCTGTCGTTCCTCCTGCGCAAGCCGTCCCTCGCGGCGCCGGTGCAGCGCAAGACCGTCCGGTTGCCCCAGACCCGGGTCGACCGGACCCCGCGCGAGGTGGTGCGCACGCCCGTCTTCTGGCTGATGTACGCCATCTTCGTCATGGTGGCTTCGGGCGGCCTGATGGCGGCGGCGCAGATCGCTCCGATCGCCCACGACTTCAAGGTCGCGGACGTGCCCGTCAGCCTGTTCGGCCTACAGATGGCGGCGCTGACCTTCGCGATCTCCCTCGACCGCATCTTCGACGGCTTCGGACGCCCGTTCTTCGGCTTCGTCTCGGATCATCTCGGGCGCGAAAACACCATGTTCATCGCCTTCTCGATCGCCGCTCTGGCGATCGTGACCCTGCTGACCTACGGTACCCAGCCGCTCGTCTTCGTGTTCGCCACGGCGGTGTATTTCGGGGTGTTCGGGGAGATCTACTCACTGTTCCCGGCCACCTGCGGCGACACCTTCGGATCGAAATTCGCCACCACTAATGCCGGCCTGCTCTACACCGCGAAAGGGACGGCCTCGTTCCTGGTGCCGATCGCCAGCGTGATCTCCGCCCGCTACGGCTGGTCGGCGGTGTTCGCGATCATCATCGGTCTCAATGTGGTGGCGGCGATCCTGGCGCTGTTCGTCTTGAAGCCGCTGCGTCTGCGCTTGTTGAGCGAGGAGCCGACGTCCGTGCCGGTGGTCGCGGCCCGTCCGATCCAGGCCGCCTGAGACACGCGGGCACCCGGGTGCCGAATTCCGGAGACCCGGGCGCCCGCTCCGACGCTGCAAAGCCGCGTAGGCGGAACGCGTCATCCCGTCCGTCCAGGCGGACGAATACCGTGGATGGTTCGAGATCCGCCATGAACCGAGTTTCGCCATGAACCGAGTCTCGCCAGGAATCGAGCTACGCCATGAACATCCCGGCTTTACTGACCCTGCAGACAGTCCCATTCGCCGCCATCGTGCTGTCGGGTCGGGAAGACAGGGACCTCTTCGCCGTCGTCTATCTTGCGGTGTTCGGCCTGATCCTGACGCTGGTGGTTCTCACCGGCGATCGAGTGGCCGACGCCCCGTCCTTCGCGGCCGAGATACAGAGCCTGTCTGCCAACTGACGACCGCAGTGCGAAAAGACCGTGCCTCTTCTCATAGAGAGACTTGTGCCGGTGGCGGGCGAACTGTGCACGAGCGGCGTATCTTGTCACCCTGAGATCACGAAACAGTGCAGTGGCTGAGCCCTGTGCATGGCTGGTGTGTTGGATTTGGTATGCCACGGACAATGGTGCGGTGCCATATAAGGTCCATCGCACTCGCTCTGGGAAGCTCCCCGATGATCGCTCTTCTGGTTGTTGCCGCTATTGCCCTCAACGTCTCGCTGGTGTTCTTCGCCGCCGACGCTCTGACGCCGAAGAACGGCCCGCTGTCGAAGTCCGGCCGATTCATCGCCAGCAACGAGAATGCCGCAACTGCGATCCGTCTCGCCGCCTGACGTGCGGGGGATCGTCGATCCCCTTGTTTCTCTGAAGCCCTTGATTGGAAACCCGCCCGGCATGGCCGCGGCGGGTTTTTGCGTACCGCTATTCGCGCTTGATGACCCGATCGACCACGAGATCGGACCAGAAGCCCGGCCGGAACGAGCGCGTGAGCGCCTCCGGATCGTAAACCGTCTCCACCCACGTCAGGAAGTCGAGGCCCTTCGTCTCGCCCTCGCGGCGGTAGAGCGTGAAGAAGGCATCGAGAATGCCGGTCTTGGCGAAGCGAAAATGGCCGTAGCGTGCGGAGAGCTGGCCCATCGCCTCCGCCACCGGTAGGTTCTCGTGCAGGATGAGGTAGAGGGCGGCGCCGAGGCCGGCGCGGTCCGCACCGGACTTGCAGTGCATGATCGCCGGGTACTCGACAGTGTCGAAGAACGCTTTCGCGGCCAGAATGGTCTCCCGCGACGGCGCCTCCCTAGAGCGCAGGACGAATTCGACCAGGGTCAGGCCCTGGCGCTCGCACGCCTCGCGCTGGAGCGGCCACGAACCGTGCTCGCGCCCGCCTCGCAGCGAGATCACCGTGCGGACGCCCTGGCGCTTGAACCAAGCCAACTGGTGCGGGCTCGGCTGGGCCGAGCGCCACAGCTTGCCCTGTCCGATCCGGTGCCGGTTCAGATAGGCGAGGCGGAACACGCCGTGGTCCACCAGCAGCATGTTCGCCCAGGCCTTGGCGCGCGACACCGGGCCGGCAATCGGGCGCTCGAAGCGCGCGATCCGCGCCATGCGCCGGGCGTAGCGGGTCTCGTACGAAAGGAAGCGGTTGAACACGGGGGCGGCGGGACCGAAGAGGCGGGGAG
>NZ_JAGHKN010000119.1:0-456 GCF_023093475.1 Methylobacterium sp. 37f | reverse complement strand
CTGCACGGCCAGAACCGCGATCATGAGCACGCGCGCTTCCTCGACTGGCTGCTACGCCAGCTGGAAGAGCAGCGCGCCGATGTCCTGCTGATCGCGGGCGATATCTTCGACACGATCAATCCACCGCTCAAAGCCCAGGAGCGCCTCTACGACTTCATCGTCAGCGCCCATCGGCGGCTGCCGCGGCTGGAGATCGTGATGATCGCAGGCAACCACGACTCCGGCGCGCGCATCGAACTGCCCGCTCCGCTGATGAAACGACTGAACGCCCATGCCATCGGCCGGATCGGCTGGATAGACGAAAGCCTCGATAGCGATCGCCTGCTGCTGCCCCTGCACGACGCGGATGGCCAGGTCGCCGCCTGGTGCCTGGCCCTGCCCTTCCTGCGTCCCGCCGAAGTCACCGGAGGCGGGCTCGGCGACGATTACCTGGCCGGTATCCGCCAGGTGCACGAA
>NZ_JAGHKN010000118.1:0-457 GCF_023093475.1 Methylobacterium sp. 37f | reverse complement strand
CAATAGACCTTGCGGGTGAACAGGTTGACCACCAGCAGCGCGACAGCGTAGGCGACGAACCACCACTGGCGGTCGAAGCCGAGGGTGATGGCGGTCTTGAACGGCTCCACCTCCGCGGCCTGCTCGGCCAGCGCCAGGGATTCCAGGGAGAGACCGAAGAGCACCAGCAGGATGATGTACTTGATCGCCCAGAGCCGCTCGTGCACGGCGAACGGCACCTGGAACTGCGGCACGCGGAGCTTGCGCGCGAGTTCGTTGAGCAGTTCCTGTAGCGCACCGAACGGGCACAGCCAGCCGCAGAACACGCCGCGGCCCCAGAGCAGCAGGCTGGCTGCGGTGAAGGTCCAGAGGATGAACAGCAGCGGGTCGCTGAGGAACAGCTCCCAGCGGAAGCCTTCGAACAGCGCGTGGACGAAGGTCAGCACGTTGACCACCGATAGCTGGCCGAGGCTGTACC
>NZ_JAGHKN010000117.1:0-460 GCF_023093475.1 Methylobacterium sp. 37f | reverse complement strand
GTCCCTGCCCACCCCGCCATCGAACAGATTCGACTCGCCCATCTCGCCTCCTCGGACGCCCTTTCAGAGACCCGTGGTCTCATTGCTGAGTTGGCTCCGCCCACGGTCGTCCATCAGGGACTGTCCGCGGTACTCGAACGGCTTGGGGCCACGACATGGTCAATCGGTGGGTTGCACGTCGACGTGGACTGCCCGGATACGTCCGATCTACCCATGGAGATCCAGACGGCATTGCTGAGGCTATGCCAGGCAGCGATGTCGAATGTGGTACGTCACGCCCACGCCCATCATGCGTCGATCCGGATTGTGCGTCCCAACCCCGGGCATGTGCTCTTGAGAGTTAGTGACGATGGGGTTGGCATGGATCTGGACACGCCTGTTCGCGACGGGGCATTTGGGTTGCAAGCTATTCGGCAACGGATTGAGGCCGCGTCGGGCGAGGTTTCTTTAACCTCTAAAC
>NZ_JAGHKN010000116.1:0-464 GCF_023093475.1 Methylobacterium sp. 37f | reverse complement strand
ACCGCAACCTGCCGGGCCTGACCATCAAGGGCTTCGAGATCGAGAGCTTCTACGACAGCCAGCGGCTGTTCGGCAGCCTGTCCTACTCGTGGATGACCGGCAAGCACGATGGTGCCTACAGCAATCCCTGGGGACCGAACGTGTGGGCGCGCGACATCCCGCCGCCGAAGTGGGTGGCCATGCTCGGCCTGAAGGTTCCGGAATGGGATGCCAAGCTCGGCTGGCAGGGCGAGTTCGTGCGCAAGACCGACCGCCTGCCCAGCGATCGCTACAGCGGCGGGATGGGTACCGGTTCCGGCGATATCTACTGGGATCACGCGGCCAACGACAGCTACGACACCCATCGGCTGTTCGCCGAGTGGGTCCCGGCCAAGCTGGGCCTGAAGGACACCCGCATCGACTTCACCGTGGACAACCTGTTCAACCGCTCCTATCGCCAGCCGCTGGGCGGCGACCTGGTCTAC
>NZ_JAGHKN010000115.1:0-466 GCF_023093475.1 Methylobacterium sp. 37f | reverse complement strand
TCCAGGAGGCGCTCGACTTTTCCAACGTAAGGTCTGATGCGCGAAGGTCGTTGGCAAAGCCCGCTTTCCCCGGCGGCATGGGCATCCTGCCGCCTGTCCAAGGCCTTCCGCTTGCCGGAATATGCTGGGCGGCGCGGGGAAGCTAGGAATGGATACTCCACTGGCAGGCGGAAGCGGGTATAGGCGAATCGTCCACCGTATGGATCAGTCCGCAAGCCAGGGCGTCTTCCGGACCGAGGATGCGCGGATAGGCCATCAGGTAGCTCGGGATGTCCAGGCGTTCCGGCGCATCACGGGTGTTCTCGGCGACGATCCGGGCGTAAAGCTCCAGGTCGTAGTCGAGGCTCATCGCATATTCCGCCATCCGCGCATGGTCCACCGCGCCATGCAGGGTCCAGTGGAAAGGATGGAACAGGAACTTGCTGTGGGCACTGGCGCTGCGTCGCTCGCCGGCGAGGAACAGGAT
>NZ_JAGHKN010000114.1:0-478 GCF_023093475.1 Methylobacterium sp. 37f | reverse complement strand
ATCGGGCATCAGGCCCGGTGTCTCTTCCCACTTGCCGGCGATGCCCTTGGCGGCCAGGTCGGTCGTTGCCACACGCGCGTGCGGGTTGGACGGGCCGGCCATGTTGCGCACTACGCTCGACAGATCGAAGCGCAGCACGCGTTCGTATTCGGCGTTCTTGAGCGTGTCGGACCACAGGCCCGCGGTCTTGGCATACGTCTCCACCAGCTTGACCTGTTCGTCGGTGCGGCCCGTGAGGCGCAGGTAGTCGAGCGTGTTGTCGTCAATCGAGAACATTGCCGCGGTGGCGCCGTACTCGGGGGCCATGTTGGAAATGGTGGCGCGGTCGCCCAGCGTCAGCTTGGAAGCGCCTTCGCCGTAAAACTCGAGGTAGGCGCCCACCACCTTCTGCTTGCGCAGGAATTCGGTCAGCGCCAGCACGATGTCGGTGGCGGTGATGCCGGGTTGGCGCTGGCCGGTCAGCTCCACGCCCACGATG
>NZ_JAGHKN010000113.1:0-479 GCF_023093475.1 Methylobacterium sp. 37f | reverse complement strand
GCCTGATGCCGGGCGGCATCTTCCGCGCCCTGGCGCCCTGCGAGCTGCACGGCGTGAGCGAGGACGACTCCATCGCCAGCATCGAGCGCATCTTCAAGAACGATGCCCAGCCCCAGGACATCGCCGCGATCATCATCGAGCCGGTGCAGGGCGAGGGTGGCTTCTACGTCAACTCCAAGTCCTTCATGCAGCGCCTGCGTGCCCTGTGCGACCAGCACGGCATCCTGCTGATCGCCGACGAAGTGCAGACCGGCGCCGGCCGTACCGGCACCTTCTTCGCTACCGAGCAACTGGGCATCGTTCCTGACCTGACCACCTTCGCCAAGTCGGTCGGCGGCGGCTTCCCGATCTCCGGCGTGGCCGGCAAGGCCGAGATCATGGACGCCATCGCGCCCGGCGGCCTGGGCGGCACCTATGCCGGCAGCCCGATCGCCTGCGCCGCGGCACTGGCCGTGCTGAAGGTGTTCGAGGAAGAGAAG
>NZ_JAGHKN010000112.1:0-540 GCF_023093475.1 Methylobacterium sp. 37f | reverse complement strand
GCCCGCCTCCGCAGCGACACCCCTGGTCATCGACCTCACGCCGCCGGGCGCACCGGTGTTCGACGCCCTGGCGCCGACCACCGACACCACCCCGACCATCACGGGTACGGCCGAGGCCGGCGCCACCATCACCATCTCGTCTGACGGCACCGTGCTCGGCACGGCGCTGGTCGGGACCGACGGACGCTTCACCTTCACGCCCACCATCCCGCTGGCGGACGGCAACAACGTCCTGACGGGTACCGCCGCCGATGCGGCCGGCAATGTGGGGGCGGGCTCCACCCCGGTCACCCTCGTGGTCACCGCCACGCCGGGCAACGGAGACACCACGCCTCCCACGGCCCCGGTGCTCGATGCCCTGGCGCCCACCAACGACACCACCCCGACCATCACCGGCACGGCCGAGCCGGGTTCGACCGTCATCGTCTCGAACGGCACGACCCAGATCGGCTCGACCGTGGCCGCTGCCGATGGCAGCTTCAGCCTGACGCCGGCCGCTCTGCCCGAGGGCACGGCCAGCCTCACGGCGGTCGCCGTGGA
>NZ_JAGHKN010000111.1:0-593 GCF_023093475.1 Methylobacterium sp. 37f | reverse complement strand
GCGTCCAGGACGCGAATGCGCAGATCGTGACTGTAGGCACGGGCCATGGCGATCTCCCTGACGAACCTTCAGGGATCAACGCTCACCTCGCCGCAACGACTCAGGGATCGTGGAAAACGCTCTAGAGGAACCTTCAACGTCTCCGCGATCCGACGCAGGGTAGGATCGGATCGGGCAGAAGGCTGCTTCATAAAAGGCTCGAATTTGCAGTGGCGACGACGCCATTTGGGCAGCCGTGTTATGGCTAGGACAAAGCTATGCACAGCCTCGGTCACGAGATTCCGCAAGCTTCAGTGAAAGGTCAGCGTTGGCCCAATGCTCCAAGGCGCATAACCGTTGCCCAACCGAAGCATATTTCGCTCCAACAAGGCTCCTCGTGGAGTAGAAAAATCTCCCCTTTGACGCCGACGGTAGACCCTAGTGTATCTGCCTGTATCCAGCCTCATGGGCGGATTGGGATAGCTCGTTTCCAAGTTCAAGAAGGAGCATATCAATGAGAGTTCTCAGGACTTCATTGCCCTCATGAGCAACCAGCTTACGAAGTGCGATCAGGCTATCGACAAGACGCTCAATGACTTCAATCCGCTCGCTAT
>NZ_JAGHKN010000110.1:0-601 GCF_023093475.1 Methylobacterium sp. 37f | reverse complement strand
GGGCGCGGGCGCTCCGGTTCTGGACGACAGCTGCGCAGAATCCCAGTGCAGCAGAATCTCGGTGCCGCAGGGCGACACGGCGACAGTGGAAGCGAGGCGGGTGTTCGTGGCACAATCGGTTCGGGGTTGCGCGGTTTCCGGCGAAGGCCGGCGGGCCGTGACGGGTTCGGTGACGCCGATTGCGGCGTGCCGCCGCCGTCCGTCCGGCACGCCCGCATCCCCCCGTTCGCACGCAGGAGCCCGACGCCATGATCCGCCCACGGACGACCGTGCTGTCCCATGCGGCTCCCCTGGGACCGGCCGCGCCCTCCGCACCGCCCTGGCAGGAAGCGATCGTGCCGATCGCCGAGGCCCTGCTGAGCCTGGTGGCGGCCGTGGAGAGCGGGCCGACCGCCGGCCCCGCCGTCAAGGCCTTCCAGGCCGCGATCCGGCGCAAGGGCGAGGAGGCGTCCGCCGCCGGCGGGCGCGAGGCGATGGAGGCCGCCCTGCGGCGGGTGGCCGATGCCGCCGGCGACCGCGCCGCGCGCCGGGACCGCATCATCGACACGGCCTGGGCCGGCCTGCCGGGCTGGCGCCCGGACGAGTCCCGCCCCTGACCGCC
>NZ_JAGHKN010000010.1:0-149759 GCF_023093475.1 Methylobacterium sp. 37f | reverse complement strand
GGTGTCCTATGGTTCGGCTCGGTTCGCGAGGGCTTTCGAACTCATCAATAAAACCAACCAGTTCAACACGACGGGGCGGCGGTGGTCGGCCGATGCGATCAAGGCGGCGATGGACGCCGGCATGACCTTGGAGGCCTTCGAGGTTCGCGATCGTCTGACCAGCTATGGCTTGGTGGGGGTATGCCTGCGATCGAGGCGGAACATCGACCAGTTCGTGATGAGCTGCCGGGTGAACGGCCTCGACGTTGAGATGGCTGCCCTCGCTACGATCCTGGCCGCTATCCCCGGCGACGAGGTGGTAACGGCTACGTTCAAAGAGACGCCATCAAACCTGTTGTGCCGAGATTTTTGGTCACGATGCGGGTTCACGATGGCGGGCGATGAGTGGCGGCTCCACCCGCAGAACCGTCCGTCCATTCCGGCGTTCATCCGCGTGGCGAATACGTCTAGATAACAGGCGCTGAGCGATCGGGCGGCTTACACACGGACGTGTTCTCGCCAGCCTCAAGCATTCGGGCCAACCGCGCCATGCTCACGGCGATCCCGCGTGCGTCTTCAACCCCCGATGCTTCGGCGAATTTGACGAGTTGCCAGGGCGACGGGAGACGAAGGGGTTCGGGCGTGCTTATGAACCTAGATATGGCTGATACCGAACCTCAATCGGGTTCGCAGAACCTACGCTCACTTATCGTAGGTTTATCTCCCGGCAGGCAAAAACCTGTGACATGAAGGAGATAGATGGTGGGCGCGACAGGGATCGAACCTGTGACCCCTACCATGTCAAGGTAGTGCTCTCCCGCTGAGCTACGCGCCCTCACCGGTGCCGTCCGGCGCCGATGGAGGGGGCTATAGCGTGGGGTTTCGGGGGGCGCAAGGCCCCTGCGGAGTGGAATCTCGCGGGGGATTCGGAGAGTTGGGCCGTGTTCAGCCGAGGGCGCTGCACCGGCATCAAAAATGCGGTAAGCCGGCGCGCCTACCCGGGGAGCGACGGGGACGTCGCCTCGGAGATCGGGGTCGCATCGTGCGATTCTGCTTCCGGGTCAGGGAGAGTTCCGCGCCAGGTCAAGCTTCGGGATAACGGTTGGGGAATGCGGTTCTACGTCGATTATGATCTGGGGCACCTCGTCAGGGGCTGGGTCGTGCCTGACAACCCCATGGCGATCAGCCGCGTCCGTGTGGTCGTCGACGGCCGTCGAGTCACCGACCTCGAGGCCACGATCACGGATGAATCGATCCGCGCACAGGGCTGGCACGCCACCGGCCGCTGCATCTTCGAGGCCACCGAGGCCGAGGTTCCGGGGATCAGCGCGGCGCAGCGCGTGGAGATCTACGATGCCGACACCAACGTGCTCGTCTATCGACGCGCGCCGCGCCCGGACGTCATCCGCGGCAAGGTGCTCCTCGTCGATACCAGCATCAACAGCGACAGCGCCCTCCAGTCGATTTTGTTCGAACGGTTCCAGCAGAGCTACTTCGGCATCGGCAAGCTCTCGGACGAGGTCTTGCGGGTGCTGTTCGAGAGCCCCTGGCTGACCTCGTCATTCCTGTCGGGCGCGATCGTGGTGCCGCGCTACGAAGGCTTTTTCAGCGGCGAGAACTTCCTCACCACCGCCCTGGTCCACGATCCCTTCATCGAGATGGCGAGCCGTTTGCGCTGGTTGAAGGCGCGGACTGCGACCGGCGCGGATCCGGCGCAGGCCTGGCGCTTGGGGATCATGGCCGAGGCTGCCGCCTTCACCGCCGATTACGATTTCGCGGATGGCAAGAGCCTCAAGCGCTTCTTCCGGATGCTTCCCGAAAGCGCCTACCGGCTGCTCTACAATCCCCTCACCCGGCAATTCGGCACCAAGCTGCCGGATGACCGCCTGCTGCCGGGCAATTCGATCGTGGCGATCGAGATTCTCGCCCGCATCGGCATCGTCGGACATCGCGATTATTTCGAGGCCTTCGCCGCCACGCTGTTCGATCGCCTCGGGGTCGATGCCCCGATCCCCATGCCCGCGCCGATCCCGACCGAGACGCTGGCCCTCGCCGAGCGCCTGCGTCACCTGAAGTTCGCCCAGGAGATGCTGGTGTTCGACATCGCCATGACGGACGCGGTGCGGGATGCGGTGAGCCGGGGATGGGATCGCTGACCATGGGCGCGATGCCGCCTGCAGCCGCCCTCCCCCGGCCAAGCACGGGCTGGCTTATATGCGCCCTCATGCCCCCGGTCATGCGTGACCTCGTGCCCGACGGACCTGCCTTCGACCTTGATTTGGGGACGGCCGATCTCGGGGGTGTTTGGGCGACGATCCGTTTCCGGGATGTGGGCAGCGCTGGTGTCTGCCGTCTGGTTCTCAGTGCGCGGTTCGTTGGTCCCGACGGACAGACCGGCCTCGTGGCTCTGTCCGAGGACGCCGAGGGCGGCGACCGCTTCTCCTGGACCGGGCGTCTGCCCGACGGTCTGAGCGCTCTGCGGCTGTCGCCCCTGTCACGCGAGACGCCGTTTCGGCTCGACGGATTGACCATCCGGCGCAGGAGCCCGCTCGCCCTGATCGCCCTTGGCTTGCGCCGGAACCCGGCTCTGGCGGCCCGCGCCGCGTACTGGCGCGCCCTCGGCCTGAAGGTCCGCGGCCGCGCCCTGCTTCTGCGCGCCCTGAACGACCGATGCGAGACCGGCTATGAGACCTGGGTCGCCCGTTTCGACACCCTGACGGATGCCGACCGCAGCCGCATCCGTGACGAGATCGCAGCCTGGGTCGACCCACCGCGGATTTCGGTGGTGATGCCGGTCCACGATCCCGCGCCGCGCATTCTGGACGCCGCCATCCGCTCGGTTCGGGCTCAGCTCTATCCGAACTGGGATCTCTGCATCACCGACGATGCCTCGACCGATCCGGCAATTCCCCGCCTCCTCGCCCGCCATGCCGCGGACGATCCGCGTATTCGCGTCCGCCGCCGGCCCGAGAACGGGCATATCGCCCGTGCGACCAACGACGCCCTCGCGGAGGCGAGCGGAGAGTTCGTAGCCTTCCTCGATCACGACGACGTGTTGGCCGAGGCGGCGCTCTACCACGTGGCCGGTACGATCCGCGCTGCGCCGGACCTCGTGCTGATCTACAGCGACGAGGACAAGATCGATGGACGCGGGCGCCGGTTCGAGCCTCACTTCAAATCGGGGTTCGACCGCGAACTCCTCTATGGCCAGAATTACATCAACCATCTCACGGTGATCCGGGCCGACGCGATCCGGGCGGCGGGCGGTCTGCGACCCGGGTTCGAAGGGAGCCAGGATCACGACCTCCTCCTGCGGGTCACCGCCCGGCTGACACCTGAACGCATCCGGCACATCCCGCGCGTGCTCTATCACTGGCGTGCCGCCGGTGGCTCGGGCACCTTCTCGGACCGGGCGTCGGAGCGAACGGAAGTGGCGCGCCTGAGAGCCCTCGCGGAAGTCGTCGCGCCCACGGGGGCGACTGCGACGCGCGGGCCTCTGGGCTTCAACAGGCTGGTCCGTCCGGTCCCGGAACCCGCTCCGCTGGTCTCCGTGATCATCCCGACCCGGGACCGCGCGGATCTGCTGGCTGTCGCCCTCGATGGGCTTCTGTCCGGAACGGCGTACTCGGCGCTCGAAATCCTCATCGTGGACAATGACAGCCAGGATGCGCGGACGCGCGCCCTGTTCGCACGCCATGCCGGGGATGTCCGCGTCCGCGTGCTCCCGGTGCCGGGGCCGTTCAATTTCTCCGCCCTGTCCAACCGAGGGGCGGCAGATGCCCGCGGCGCCCTCCTGCTGTTCCTCAACAACGATATCGAGGTGATCGAGCCGGGCTGGCTCCGCGAGATGGTGTCGATCGCCCTCACGCCCGATATCGGCGCCGTTGGGGCCAAGCTGCTCTATCCCGATCGGACGCTGCAGCATGGAGGGATCGTGCTGGGGATCGGCGGCGTCGCCGGTCACAGCCATCCCGGACTGCCGGACGGCGATCCCGGCTACTTCGCCCGCATGGTCTTGACCCAGGAGGTCTCGGCCGTGACCGGTGCCTGCCTGCTCGTGCGGACGGAGGTCTTCGCCGCGAGCGGGGGCTTCGACGCCGAACGCCTCGCCGTGGCGTTCAACGACGTCGATCTCTGCCTGCGCCTGCGGAGGCAGGGATATCGTAACGTGTGGACGCCCCATGCCTGTTTGATTCACCACGAATCGAAGAGCCGCGGTCCCGAGGATACGCCCGAGAAGCGAGCGCGCTTCGAGCGCGAGGTCCGGGTGATGCAGGACCGCTGGGGACCGGAGCTGCGGGCCGATCCCTATTACAATCCCAATCTGTCGCGGGATGCGGCGCGTTACCGCCTCTGATGCTGCGACGCGGCGACAGCGCGTCGCACCGCAAAGTCGCCGTATTCAGCCGCTTAATCCCGATGGCCTCATGCCGCAGCGGCGTCCGCTGTGCCTACGCCGGAGTGGCGAGGCGCGTCTTTCGACATCGAAACTCAATGTTCATGCCTGATCCGCTCCCGGTGGTAGGGTCTGGCGCCGGAGCGACGGACGTGCGGTGTCCAGGTTGCCGTGAGTCGTTCTTGCCGAGACTTGGTGTGAACTTCGCCCGGCCACCGGGAATGTGGTAATTGTTGGAAATAGATCGCGGTGGAGCGAGAGGACGGCTGACGGTCCTTGGGGCCTTTGAAGCGTTCAACTGCTCAGATTGATTGATGAATACGTGCAACAGGGTCGATGTTACCGAGCGTTGATCCCGTCGGTTTGGGGCTCGCAGGTTGGACACTAGCCTGGAGCCATACTAAGGAATCGGTTGGATGCCCCGGTGCGACCAGTCGATCCTACCCCCCGTTCAAGAGCGTGTGCGAACCGAACGTGACACAACGAACAGACATCGCCATCGTCGGCCGCGCCTGCCGGCTCCCCGGCGCCTCCAGTGTCGAAGGTCTTTGGCAGCTCCTCACCGAAGCGCGATGCGCGGTCGGCCGCATTCCGGATGATCGCTGGTCACTCGAGCGGTTCGGGCATCCGCGGGCGCAGGAGCGCGGCAAAAGCTACACGTGGTCGGCCGGCGTCCTCGACGACATCTGGTCGTTCGATCCGGGCGTGTTTGGAATTTCGCCCCGCGAAGCGGAGCAGATGGACCCGCAGCAGCGCCTGCTGCTGGAACTGACCTGGGAGGCCCTGGAGGATGCGGGCCTGCGTCCCTCGGATGTGGCCGGCAGCCCGATTGGCGTCTTCGTCGGCGCCTCCTCGCTGGATTACGGTAACCTGCGCGTCCTCGATACCTCTTCGGGCGATGCCTATGCGGCCACCGGCAACACGCTCTCGATCCTCTCCAACCGCATTTCCTACATCTACGACCTGAAGGGCCCGAGCTTCACGGTCGATACGGCCTGCTCGTCCTCGCTCGTGGCGCTCGATGCCGCGGTGGCAGCCCTTGCCAGCGGCCGGATCGACACCGCCGTCGTCGCCGGCGTCAACCTGCTGGCGAGCCCGTTCAATTTCATCTGCTTCTCCAACGCGCAGATGCTCTCCCGGACGGGTCTGTGCCAAGCCTTCTCGTCGAGCGCCGACGGCTACGTGCGCTCCGAAGGCGGTGTCGTCCTCGTGCTCAAATCCGCCAAGGCGGCCCTGCGCGACGGCAGCACGGTGCGCGGCGTGATCGCAGCCAGCGGCGTCAACTCGGACGGTCGCACCACCGGCATTTCGCTACCCTCCGGCTACGCGCAGGGCGCGCTGCTGGAGCAGGTCTATCGTGAGGCCGAGATCGATCTCGACTCGGTCGTTTTCGTCGAGGCGCACGGCACCGGTACGCCCGTCGGCGACCCGATCGAGGCCAGCGCCATCGGTGGAAAGCTCGGTCGGCCACGCAGGGAGCCCCTGCCCATCGGCTCGATCAAGAGCAATATCGGTCACACCGAGCCGGTCTCGGGTCTCGCCGGCCTGCTCAAAGCGAGCCTCGCTCTCGAGCATGATCTGTTCCCGACCTCGCTGCATGCCGCCGAGCTCAACCCCGACATTCCGTTCCGGGATCTCAATCTCTCGGTCACGAACAAGCCCCTGCCGCTGGCACGCGATGGCAAGGTCCGCTTCGCCGGGGTGAACTCCTTCGGCTTCGGCGGCACGAACGCGCACGTCGTCCTCACCGATGCTCCGCCCGTACGTACGGATGCGGGTGCGCCCGAGACGGTGCGGATGCCCGAGGTGCTGCTGCTCTCCGCCCAGAGCCGCGCCGCGCTCAATGAACTCGCCCTCGACTATGCCGAGCGTTTCGACGGCGCCGACAAGGGCGACGTCGCCCGGATCGCCGCCGCCGCCGCTCACCGCCGCGAGCGCTTGTCCTCGCGCTTGGCAGTCTCGCTCGATGCCGACCTTCCCGCCATCCTGCGCGCCGTCGGCGAGGCGGAAGACGCGCCGGACGCCCTCCTGGGTACCGCGGTGGACCGCGCGGCCGAGGTCGCCTTCGTGTATTCCGGCAACGGCAGCCAGTGGGCCGGCATGGGCCGCGAGGCCTACGAGGAGAACGGCGCGTTCCGCGACGCCTTCGACCGGATCGATGGTCTGTTCTTCAAGCTGTCCGACTGGTCGCTGAAGGAGACACTGTTCGCCGAGGATCTCGACGCGCGCCTCGTCCTTACCCGCGTGTCCCAGCCGTTGATCTTCGCGATTTCGAGCGCGTCCACGACGGCGCTGCGGGCGCGTGGCCTGAAGCCGAGCTACGTCCTCGGCCACAGCGTCGGCGAAATCGCCGCCGCGGAGGCCGCCGGCATTCTCAGTCTCGAACAGGCCGTGAAGGTCATCTTCTATCGCAGCAAGCATCAGGAGACGACGCGCGGCTTCGGCACCATGGCGGTTCTGCTGGCGCCGGCCGACGAGATCGAGCTGTTCCTGAAGGATTATCCAAGTCTCGACATCGCCGCCTACAACAGCCCCAAGGCCATCACGGTGGCGGGGCCGGTGGAGGATATCGACGCCGCCATGAAGGCGCTGTCGCGCAAGCGCCGGCGCGGGCGCAAGCTCGACCTGGAATATCCCTTCCACGGTCGCCTGATGAACCCGACCGAGAAGCCGCTCCTGCGTGACCTCGCCGGGTTGAAGCCGCAGGCCGCGACGACTCCAATGGTCTCCACCGTCACCGGTAAGGTGCTGGCGGGCGACCAGTTCGGGGCCGGCTACTGGTGGCGCAACATCCGCGAGCCGGTCCGCTTCAGCGAGGCCGTGCAGGAGGCGACCCGCCAGGGTGCCCGCGTCTTCATCGAGGTCGGCCCGCGCGCGACCCTCCTGTCGCATATCGGTGACGCGATCGAGCCGTTGGGTATCGAGAACGCCACCATCGGCGTCCTGCACCGCAAGCCGGCCGGTGGCGATCCGATTGCCCGCACCGTGGCAGCCGCCCTCGTCCAGGGGGCTGCCGTCGACGAGGATACGGTGTTCGGCCACAATCCGAAGGGCGACGTCCCGCTGCCGCTCTATCCCTGGCAGCGCCGCCCGTTCCGCCTCGCCGAGACCACCGAAGGCGTCGGCGCCGCCACCCCCCGCCCCTATCACCCGCTCTACGGCTCCCGCGTCGCACCGGACGGCCTGGAATGGCACGGTCACGTCGACATCGCGACAGTGCCGGATCTCGACGATCACCGCATCGACGGGCAGGCGATCCTGCCCGGTGCGGCCTTCATCGAGATGGCGCTCGGCGTCGCCCGTGAGGTGATGAAGAGCGACACTGTGGTTCTCGCCGAGTTCGAGATCCAGTCGCCGATGGTGTTCGGCGAAGAATCCCTGCGCGAGGTCGCGGTCCGCGTCGCCGGGTCCGGCAATGCGATTCAGATCCTCAGCCGCCCGCGCCTGACGCAGGCGGCGTGGCAGATCCATGCCGCAGCCAAGATCATCGACGGCAGCTTCCCGGCGCCCGCGCCGGTGGATATCCACGTTCCGGCCGAACACGCGGTCGACGGGGCTGCCCTGTACCGACTGGCGGCCGCCTCCGGCCTCGGCTTCGGTCCGAGCTTCCGCCAAGTCGCGATCAGCGCACGCCTCGACGAGACCACCATCGTCTCGGAATTGGTGCCGGCGGACGCCGATCCTCGCTTCGGACTGGTGCCGGCGCGACTCGATTCCTGCTTCCATGGCCTCATCCTGTTGTTTGCCGGCCTGATGGGCGAAGGCTCCACCAAGGCCTATGTCCCGGTTCGCTTCGGCGAGATCCGCCTGGTGAAGCCCGGTGCCGTCGTTGCCCGAGCGATGATCAAGACCCGGCGCGCCAACGAGCGCAGCATCCTGGCCGACTTCACCCTCGTGGATGCGGACGGCGCTGTCGTCGCGACCCTGCGCGAGGGGCGGTTCCAGGCCCTGCGCGCCAAGAACGGCAGCGATCTCGCGGCCTACGCCATCGCACAGCGGCCCGAATTGGCCACCGAGCCGACGGCGATTCCGATGGCGCGCGGGCAGCGCATCGCGGATGCGGTGCGTCCGGCTTTCAAGGCGTCCGTCGCTCCGGCGGAAGCTCCCTTGGCGCCCGGCCATCTCCTCCTCGAAGGATGGGCCACCTCGATGGCCTACCGCCTCGCCGAGGGCCTGCAGCGCTCCGGCACCGTGGCGATCGACGATCGGGTCCCGGAGGCGATGCGCCCCTGGCTCCTCAACGCGCTCTTCGCCCTGGAGAGCAGCGATCTCGCCACCCTCGACGGCGAGCGCTGGATCCTGCGCAAGGACGTCACCCTTCCGGCGCCCGACGAGATCATGCGCTGGATCGCGGCGGATCATCCCGAACTATCGGCCGAACTCGTGCTCACCGCCGATATCGGGGCCGTCGTCGGCCGTCTGCTCGCAGGCGACTTGGCCGAGGCGCCGACCCTGTCGCAGAATGCCCTCGACGCTTTCATCCTGCGCAGTGCGACGGCTCGGGCTTCGGCCGATGTCATCGCGACCCTCGCCGAGTCCGGTCGTGAGGCCCTGCCCCGTGACCGCGCGCTCCGGGTCCTGCAGGTCGGCTTCGGCCCGCTTTCGGCCCAGGCCGCCGCCTTCGCCGGAACCGTCGAGGCCCAACTCACCGTGTTCGAGGCCGACCGGCGCTTGGCGGAGCGGGCTCGTCTCGCCCTACCGCGCGGGGTCACCGTCATCGAGGATGCGGCGGAACTGGCGTCCGGGAGCTTCGATGCGATTCTGGCGAGCAACGTTCTGCACCGGTTCGAGCGCCCGCTTCTCGGCAAGATCGCCGATGCCCTGGCCACCGGTGGCTTCCTCGTCGCCGTCGAGCCCGGTGCCTCGCTGTTCCGCGACCTGGTCTTCGGACTGACGCCGGACTGGTTCGACATCGCCGCCGACATGCCGGTGGGCCGCCTCGACGACATCACCGGCTGGCAGCGCGCCCTGAGCGATACCGGACTGGTTCGGGTGGCGGTCGATCGCGCCGTCTCGGGCAACGGCGACGATCTTCTGTTCTTCGCCGAGGCTCCCGTACGGGCACGACCGGCACCGGGGCAGACCTTCGCCTTCGTGATCGGCTCGCACGATGCCGTCGCGGCGGAGACGGCCTCTTCGCTGGCGACACTCCTCGTGGCGAGCGGCGTCCACGTCTCGATCATTCTCGATTCCGAGCAGTCGCTGCTCGAACTCGAGCGCGAGACACCCGATACGGTCGTGTTCCTTGCCGGCGCTTTCAATCACGATGGCGCGGCGGCCGATCGTCTGCGTGAGCGCTGTCTCAGCCTGAAGCGCTGCGTCGAGCATCTCGGCAACCGTCAGACCCGACTTTGGGTGGTCTGTCCCGGCGCGACCCGCGACGGTGGAGATCCGACAGGATCGGTGGAGGCCGGTGTCTGGGCCTTCAGCCGGACGCTCGCCAACGAGGTGGCGAATCTCGACGTGCGTCGGATCGACCTCGCCGAAGCCCTGTCGACCAAGGCGGCCGCCGAGCGGCTGCGCGATCTCATCCTGTCGGGCACCCTCGAGACTGAGATCATCCTGGATCCGGACTGCACCCGCGTGATCCGGTTCTCGCCGGGCCAGCTGTCCCGCCGTCCGAACGCCGATGCGGTGCCGGCATCGGCGGCCCGTCTCGAGCGGAGCAACACCGGCGGCCTCAACGAGATGGCCTGGGGGCCGGCCGAGCGTCGCGCCCCAGGGCACGGCGAGGTTGAGATCGCGGTCGAGGCCACCGGCCTGAACTTCCGCGACGTGCTCTGGGCCCTGTCGATGCTGCCCGAGGAGATCCTTGAGGACGGCTTCGCGGGTCCGCGCCTCGGCCTCGAAGTGGCCGGCCGGGTGCTGGCCGTCGGTAAGGGCGTCGAGGCGTTCAAGGTCGGCGACCGGGTCGTCGCCTTTGCGCAATCGGGCTTCGCAACTCATATCGTCGTGCCCGAACTGGTTGTCGCGCCGAGCCCGCCCGGGCTCGATGCCCAGGCCGCCGCGACCGTTCCGGTGGCCTTCCTGACGGCCTATTATAGCCTCGTCAGCTGCGCCCGCCTGCGTCGCGGCGAGTGGGTCCTGGTTCATGGCGGCGCTGGTGGCGTCGGCTTGGCCGCCCTCCAGATCGCCAAGCTCAAGGGCGCGCGGGTCATCGCCACCGCCGGCTCGCGCGAGAAGCGCGCCCTGGTCAAGGCGCTCGGGGCCGAGCACGTGCTCGACTCGCGCTCGCTCGCCTTCGTCGACGACGTTCGCCGCATCACTGGTGACGGCGTCGGCGTGGTGCTGAACAGCCTGTTCGGCGAGGCGATGGAGCGCAGCCTCAACGTCCTGAAGCCGTTCGGCCGCTTCATCGAGTTGGGCAAGCGCGACTACGTCGCCAACACCCATATCGGCCTGCGTCCGTTCCGCCGGAACCTCTCGTATTTTGGTGTCGACCTCGATCAGGTGCTCCAGCACCAGGGCGAGGATGGTGCACGGCTCTTCCGCGAGGTGATGGCCTTGTTCAAGGAAGGGGGTCTGAAGCCCCTGCCCTTCCAGCCCTTCACGGCGGACGAGGTCTCCGACGCGTTCCGGCTGATGCAGCAATCGGGACATGTGGGAAAGATCGTCATCGCGCCGCCGAAGCCCGGCAGCGTGATGCAGGCGGCCAGGACCGCTTTCACGATCTCGACCGATGGGGTCCATCTGGTCACCGGCGGCCTTGGCGGCTTCGGTATCGAGGCGGCGCGCTGGCTCGCTGATCGGGGGGCGAAGCACATCGTCCTCGTCGGCCGCAACGGGGCCGCAAGCTCCGAGGCGAAGCAGGTTGTGGCTGATCTCGGAGCGCGGGGCGTCAACGTCGCCGCCATGGCCTGCGACATCACCAATCGCAAGGCGGTGGATGGGCTGCTGGCCGAGGTAGAGCGCGACGGGCGGACGCTCGCCGGCGTGATCCACGGTGCGATGGTGCTCCAGGACGGCCTGATTGCGAATGTCGACGCCGCCGCGCTCGATGCGGTCATCCGCCCGAAGGTCATCGGCGCCGAGCATCTCGACGCGGCGACGCGCGGGCGCAAGCTCGACTACTTCGTGATGTTCTCCTCGGCGACCACCTTCATCGGCAATCCTGGGCAGGGCGCCTACGTGGCGGCGAACGGCTTCATGGAAGGTCTCGCCCGGCGCCGGCGCAAGCTCGGTCTGCCGGCTCTGGCCGTCGCCTGGGGGGCCATCGGCGATGTCGGCGTTCTCGCCCGCAACCGCGCCGTGATGGAGACCCTCGCGGGACGTGTTGGCGTGACTCCGATGGATGCCCGTCATTGCCTCGACCTCATGGCCGACGCGCTCGAAGGCCAAGGCACCAACCCGGACGACGCCGTGATCGCCATCGCGTCGATGCATTGGGGGAAGGCGCGCGAACGCCTCGCCACGATGAAGAGCCCTAGCTACATCGAACTGGGGTCCGACCAGCAGATGGAAGCCGGAACGGTGGCGGCCATCAACATCGGCATGCTGCTGAAGACCCAGGATATCGACGCGGTGCGCAAGACGGTGGCCGATGCCATCGTGGAGGACATCGCCCGGATCCTGCGCCTGCCGAAGGACGATATCAGCCGCGTCCGCCATCTCTCCGAGATCGGCCTCGATTCGCTGATGGGCGTCGAACTCGGCGCCAGTCTGCAGGAACGCTTCGCGCTGGAGGCGCCGCCCTCAGGCATCTCCTCGGGCCTGACGGTGAACGAGTTGACCGAGACCCTGATCCAATCGATCGCGGCCCCGGTCGACGAGGCGGCCGCGGCCGTGATGAGCTTGGCTCAGCGCCACGCCAGCGAGGGCGTCGACGTCCGCACCCTCGAGCCCTTCCACGCGATGGTCGAAGAAAACAGCCTCGCGATCAAAGAGATCCTGCCGTGACCCATCTGGCCGTGACATCCCGCATGAGCGTTTCCGCATGAGCAATCCCGCGAGACCGGATGGTGGACGCGCGGCCCTGGCAGGCTTCGTGACGAACCGCCTCGGGCGCAACGCCAACCGTCCGGCCACCGCGCGCCCGGCGCCGCGGCCCTCGGGCGATTCCTCGGTGCAGAATTTCGAAACGCTGCCGGGTTATCGCGAACTGCGGCTTCAGCGTTCGGCCGCCGACCTGATCGGCCTCGGTAACCCGTTCTTCCGGGTGCACGAGACCAAGGCCGGCGCCACCACGCGCATCGCCGGCAAGTCGTTCATCAACTTCTCGTCCTACGATTACCTCGGCCTCAACGGGCATCCGGACGTCAATGCCGCGGCCGCCCGCGCCATCGAGACCTACGGGACCTCGGCCTCGGCGAGCCGCATCGTGGCCGGCGAGCGCCCGGGGCACCTCTCCCTCGAGAAGGCCCTGGCTGACCATTACGATACCGAGGCCTGCGTCGTGATGGTGAGCGGACACGCCACCAACGTCACGACGATCGGTGCCCTGCTCGAGCCCGGCGACGTGATCTTCCACGATTCCCTCAGCCACAACAGCATCGTTACCGGCGCGCAGCTCTCGGGTGCCCAGCGCCGCTCGTTCTCGCACAACGACCTCGACGCCCTGGAAACCCTGCTCGGCGCAACCCGCCACGAGCATCGCCGCGCGCTGATCGTGGTCGAGGGCCTCTACAGCATGGACGGCGACGCCCCGGACCTCGCCGCCCTCATCGCCCTCAAGCAGCGCTACGACGCCTGGCTTATGGTCGACGATGCGCACGGCCTCGGCGTCCTCGGCCGGACCGGGATCGGCCTGGCCGAGCATTGCGACGTTGATCCCCACGGCGTCGACATCTGGATGGGCACACTCTCGAAGACGCTGTCGACTTGCGGCGGTTACGTCGCCGGACCGGCCGCGCTGATCGAGTACCTCAAGTGCACGGCCGGTGGCTTTATCTACAGCGTCGGCATCTCGCCTCCGCTGGCTGCCGCTGCGGAGACGGCGCTTGAGATCATGCATGCCGAGCCACACCGCGTGGAACGGCTGCGCCAGAACGGACACCTGTTCCTGTCCTGCGCTAAGAAGCATGGACTCGACACAGGGACGAGTCTCGGCCTGGCGGTCATCCCCGTCATCGTCGGCGACTCCCTGAAGTCGGTGACCCTGTCGGATCGCCTCTTCAAGCGCGGTATCAACGTACAGCCGATCATCCACCCGGCCGTGCCGGAGCGCGCCTCGCGCCTGCGCTTCTTCATCACGTCCGAGCATACGCCGGAACAGATCCGCGAGACCGTCGACGCGGTCGCCGAGGAATTGGCGGCGATCGAGAAGGGCGGCTCCCTCATCGAGCAACTCATGGCCAAGCGCGGAAAGCCGTAGGCTCCGAGCCTCGACGCTCGATCCCGTCACCTGCGCGACTTCTGGGCACCGGCGTTCGCGCCGGTGCTTTTTTGCGCTCACACGCGATGCGGCGGATTGCCCTCAGCCCCTGAGCAGGAGACACTGACGTCGCTATCTGTCGTCTATCGCAACCGGAACCCGGCCCGGACTGCGACGTTCGTCCTCTGCCCGTCGGTCAGGAGCCCGTCATGAGACAATCGACTGTCGCCTCCATCGCGCGACGTCTGATCAAATCTGTTGCCGCAACTGGCCGGTCGCTCGTCGATGCGGTGCTGGAAGGCGCGATGTCCGCGCCGCAGCCCGTGCCGGTACGGATCAGGACCGATCGGCGTCGCTGAGGCGGTACGGCGTCCCGATCAGGTTGTGGGACAACCAGGGTGACTCGGGAGGCCGGACAGGACGTCCGGCCTTTTGTCGTTCAAGCGCCCGCAATCGTATCGAACAGCAGCTTGAGGTTCAGCACGACGATGATCGCCGCGATGATCCAGGACAGGATCTTCAGCCAGGCGGGGATGACGTGGGGACCCATCTTTGCTTTGTCGGAGACGAAGGCGACCAGCGGGATGACGGCGAATGGCAGCTGCATCGACAGCACCACCTGGCTGAGGACCAGCAGCTTCGCGGTGCCCTGTTCGCCATAGAGCGCGGTCACGACCACGACCGGCACGATGGCGATGCCACGGGTAATCAGCCGCCGCGCCCAGTCCGGAATGCGCAGCCGGAGGAAGCCTTCCATCACGATCTGCCCGGCCAGGGTCGCGGTGACCGTCGAGTTGAGGCCGGAGGCCAGCAGCGCTACGGCGAACAAGGTCGAGGCGATGCCTGCGCCGAGGAGCGGCGACAGAAGCTCGTAGGCCTGTTCGATCTCCTGGACGTCGGTCCGTCCCTGGGCGTGGAACACCGAGGCCGCCATGATCAGGATGGCGGCGTTTACGAACAGCGCGAGCATCAGGGCGATGGTGGAATCCGTTACCGCGAAGCGGATCGCGCCGCGCCGCCCGGCCTCGGTCCGGGGATAGGCCCGCGTCTGCACGATCGACGAGTGCAGGTAGAGATTGTGGGGCATCACCGTGGCCCCGATGATCCCGATGGCGATGTAGAGCGCGGCCGGATTGGTGACGATCTCGGGTGACGGCAGGAAGCCCCCGAGGACGGCCTGGATCGGCGGGGCCGCGAGGGCAATCTGCACGCCGAAGCTCACGAAGATGACCACCAGCAGGGCGATCACGAACGCCTCCAGGGCGCGGAACCCGCGCCGCATCAGGAGCAGGATCAGGAAGACGTCGAGGGCAGTCAGCGTCGCGCCGAGCACCAGCGGGATGCCGAACAGGAGCTTGAGGGCGATCGCCGTTCCGATCACTTCGGCGAGGTCGCAGGCGATGATCGCCGCTTCGCAGGCGAGCCACAGCACGATGCTGACCGGGCGGGGATAGTGATCGCGGCAGGCCTGCGCGAGGTCGCGTCCCGTGGCGATGCCGAGCCGGGCGGACAGGGCCTGCAGCACGATTGCCATGAGGTTGGAGAGCAGGATGACCGAGAGCAACGTATAGCCGAACTGCGCGCCACCCGCGATGTCGGTGGCCCAGTTGCCCGGGTCCATGTAGCCGACCGAGACCATGTAGCCCGGGCCGATGAAGGCGAGGAGGCGGCGCAGCCAGGTGCCGGTCGCCAGCACCGGCACGCTGCCATTCATGCGTCCGAGGCTCGGCTGCGCGTGCGATGGATCGCTGAAGCGCCAGGATTGACCCGTGTCGCGAGGGGGAGACGGAAGCGTGACGGATTCGTTTCGAGCCATGCTTGCGCGCGTTTCCAGCGGGAGAACCATCGGGCAGCAGAACCATCGGCCCGTAGCGCCGCCCGGGACCTCATAGCATAGGCTATATTACGATCCAACGGCTATGTCCGGGGTTGGAGGCGCCCGCGCGCAATCTGCTCGATGCCTCTCGCCGGGTGCCGTTCGCTCAACGCCTTCCGCTCGGTGCCTTCAGGATGCCAGGGCTTGCAGGTTGCGGTCGATATCGGCCACGCCGTGTGCTGCGGTCTGCATGCTCATCGAGATCTCTCGGGTGACGGCGCTCTGTTCCTCCACCGCCGAGGCCACGCCGGTCACGAAGCCCCGCACAGCCTCGATCGATTGTCCGATCGCCGTCAGGGACGTGACCACATCGCCGGAAATCGCCTGCATCGCCTTGATGTCGTCGGCGATGCGCGCGGTGGCGCTCGTGACCTGGTTCGAGAGGTTCTTGACCTCGCCGGCCACGACGGCGAAGCCGCGCCCGGCTTCGCCCGCGCGTGCGGCCTCAATGGTGGCGTTGAGCGCCAGGAGATTGATCTGCCCGCCAACGCCCTGAATCAGCTGCACGATCCCGTTCATCGAACTGGCCGCACTCGCGAGTTCGCCCGTCGAGCGATCGGCTCTCTGAGCCCGGACATCCATCTCGTCGACTTCCTGTCGGGAGCGGGCGAGGCTGCCGGCAATCTCGGAGATCGAGGCGTTCAGTTCCTCGGCGGCCGAGGCGACGGCCTGGACGTTGGTCAGGGTCTGCGTCGAGGCCTCGGCGGCCTCGATCTGCGAGCGCATCCGGGCCGAGACGTCGGTGGCGTACTTGACCACCTTGAACGGCTTGCCGCTCATGTCGAAGATTGGGTTGTAGGACGCCTGGATCCAGATCGTGCGACCGCCGGCGCCCACGCGCTGGTACACCCCGGCCTGGAATTCACCCCGGCGCAGGGCCGCCCAGAACGCTTGGTACTCGGGCGAAGCGGCATGGGCGGCATCGACGAATGTGCGGTGGTGCCGGCCCCGGATCTGATCGAGGCCATAGCCGAGGGCGGACAGGAAGTTCGCGTTGGCATCGAGTACGTGACCGTCGAGATCGAAATGGATCACACCCTGCGAACGGCCGATGGCTTCGACCTGACCCTGCAGTTCTGCGTTGCGCAGCTTCTCGGCAGTGATGTCGGTGGCGAACTTGATCACCTTGAGGGGCCGACCGGTTGGATCGAGGATCGGGTTGTAGGTCGCTTGAAGCCAGATGTCGCGGCCGTCCTTGCCGATCCGGCGGAACTCCCCCGACTGGAACTCGCCTCGCGCGAGCGCTGCCCAGAACGCCCGGTAGGGCGCCGTTTCCCGTTCGGCCGCATCGACGAAGAGGCTGTGGTGCTGGCCCTTCAGCTCCGACAAGCTGTAGCCGACCGCATCGAGAAAGTTCGCGTTGGCGGTGAGGATGGTTCCGTCGAGGGCGAATTCGATGACACCCTGCGAACGACCGATCGCCTCGACCTGACCCCGGGTGTCAGCGCTGCGCAGTTTCTCGGCCGTGACGTCGGTCGCGAACTTGACGATGCCCGTGGTTTGGCCGTCGCGGCCGGGGATCGGATTGTAGGTCGCCTGCAGCCAGATCTCGCGGCCGTTCTTGCCGAGGCGCTTGTACTCGCCGCGCTGATATTCTCCCCGTGCCAGCGCGGCCCAGAACGCCGTGTAAGCCGGGCTGTCGCGTTCCGCCGGGTCCACGAACATCCGGTGGTGCTGGCCTTGGACCTCCGCGAGATCATACCCCACCGTTCCAAGAAAGTTCGTGTTCGCGCTTATGATCGTTCCATCGGGCGCGAATTCGATCACGGCCTGAGAGCGGTCCAGAGCCTGCAGCTTCGCCGATGTCTTGTTGCCGAAGAAAGTCATGGACGGGATCCTGGGCGTGGCAGCACCCCGCTCGGCTTGGGGAGCCAACGGGCACGCAGTGAGCGCGGCGGCGATAGGAGGGAACGCTTGCGGTTGGGGTGAGGAAATCAATCGAGCGAAGTGATCTTCTCTGAGGATCAGGAACCGAGTCGAGTTGTTGGTCACCAGGCCGGATTGGGTCCGTCCTTCGTGAGCCGTTAGTCCGGTGCTTTGTAGAAATGCCTGGGTTCGGTTGGCTTCCCGACGCTTGGTATGCCTCGAAGATGCTCGCCTCTTGCCAGCCCGAGGAAACAAACCAGCCCGAATAACCAAGCTCGGTTTGTTTATCTTTTTGTTTCTTGTGTCTGATCGTTTATGCAACAGATTTATTAAATTTGATTTAAAATTCAGATAAATTCAATGTGACATGTAATCGATGGGCTTGATCTGTGATGTTATCATGCATGAAGATTGGTTTTTCCGGTGTCGAGGTAATAAATCTCAGGTTATCCATCCGCAGGCCCGAAAGTGCCCATTGAGCCGGTGCGAGCTTTTCTGCGCAGTTTCTGAAAGTCTTGCCTCATAATGAGCAGGGAACATCTTTGAAGCAGAGGCGAGAACAAGCGTTTTTTTCGAATATACAACCACAGATTATAGAACCTTTGCGTTTCACTTTTCTTCCGTCAAGCGGGTGGGAGCGCAAAGAATCCAAACGGAGTTTCATTCTAATTGGGGAGGTTGCGGTTCGGCCCCGACCCTACGGACGACATTCCGCGCCGCGAACAAACCGCAGGTCCCGGACGCTGCGCCGACGCATGCGCCCGCTTCGCTCGGACCCTAGATCGGCCGCGGCCGCCCAATGGTCCGGGACCCCCGGTCTCTCCCTGATCGGATGCCGGGGAACGGTGCCTTGCTCCGATCCCTTCGTCTCGGTTGTTTGCCGCCGTTGCGTCCGGTGCGTCCTGCTGTGTAGCTGGAGGGGCCGGACCGCCCCGGCGCCATCTTCGCCGCTTGACGCGGGGACACCATCGTCGGCGGGCATGGCCAGGGGGCCGCAGGAATGAATTGGCAGCGTCTCGCACCAGCCGGCACGCGTCAGCAAATGACGGTGACGGCCCTGGCCGGCCTGCTGCTCGGTTTCGGCGGCGTCACCGCCGGGACGACTCTGGTCCAGGCCTCCGAGCGCAGCGGCCTGTTCGGCTTCCTGGAGACGATCTTTCGCGCTTCACCGCCGGCGCCGGTCGCGATGGCACGGGTCAATCGCCGCCCGGCCCATTACGCGTCGCTTCCCGATGCCCGGCGGGTGACGGCAGCAAGGGCGATTCGCCAGACACGGCGACCCGTCGCCGACGCGTCGCCAGTGCGGCGAACTCTCAGGCGTCGCGCCGACGCACCGGCCATGGTGGTCAAGGGGAACGCTGGGGCGATTGGGGCTTTGGCTCACGCGATGCTGGGAGCACGCACGGTCTGCGTTCGGTCCTGCGACGGCTATCTGTTCCCGCTGGGCCGCCTCGCCTCCCGTGCGGACCTGCCGATCCACGAGGCCGCCTGCGCAGCCGCCTGTCCGAGCACGGCCACGCGGCTGTTCACCCTCGGAGGCCGGGACACCGAGCTCGACCGTGCGGTCGGCCTCGACGGAAAGCCTTATCGCAGCCTTGCGGTGGCCAATCTCTATCGCACGAAGCGTGTCGCGCACTGCGCCTGCCAGCCCGAGCAGGGGGTCGCCACGCCCCTGCCGATCCTCCAGGACCTGACCCTGCGTGCCGGCGACGTGGTGGCCACCGAGGCGAGTGCCGAGGTTGTCGCGCGGCGGCGGTCCGGCGGCTTCACGATGGTGGATTTTCGGGAGGCCAGTGGTCTGTCCCGCCGCGTGCGGCGGGACATCGACGCTAAGGTCGATGTGGTCCGGCGGGAGGCCGACGCCCGCGCCTTCCGCAAGGCCCTGCGCACCGCCGATCGCTCGGGTCGCGTCCGCGTGGCCGCCACCTCGGGGTTCGAGCCCGCACCTCCGCCGATCGAGGTCGAGCCGCGCTTCGTCCCGGCGCGCCCACCCACACGGATCGTGATGGCGTCGCCCTTCGTGTACTGAGCGGCCTGCCGGATGCCGCGCATTGTCCGGGGTGCGGCGATGGCATAGGCCCGCGGCGATATCCACGCGGTGAGGAGCCGGCATGAGCGAGACGCAGACCGATCCCGTTCTCGACGAAGCTCAGCCGCCGAGTGGAGAGACGGTGCGGCTGTCGCCGCTGGTCCGGCGGCGCATCGCGCCGAACGGGGGCCCGTTTACCGCCACCGGTACCTGCAGCTACATCGTGGGTGCCGAGAGCGTCGCGATCATCGATCCCGGACCGGAGAACGCGCACCACATCGCCGCGCTCCTCGAGGCCTGTGCGGGAGCCCCGGTCGCGGCCATCCTGGTCACCCACACCCACCGCGATCATTCGCCCGGCGCCCGCCTCCTTCAGGCTCGAACCGGTGCGCCGATCGTCGGGTGCGGCCCGCATCGCGCGGCACGGGCCCTGGCCGAGGGCGAGTTTCCGCATCTCGATGCCAGCGCGGACCGGGATCACCGGCCCGACCGCGAACTGCGCGCTGGCGAGATCATTGCGGGGCCGGGTTGGACCCTGGAGACCCTGGAAACCCCCGGGCACACCATGAACCATCTCGCCTTCGCCCTGCGGGAGGAGGCCGCCCTGTTCTCCGGGGATCACGTCATGGCGTGGTCGACCAGCATCGTGGCGCCGCCCGACGGCTCGATGCGGGCCTACCTGGAGTCCCTTGACGCGTTGCGCAGCCGCGACGAGACGATCTACTGGCCCGGCCATGGCGGCCCGGTCCGCGATCCCCGTCGCTTCGTGCGCGGCCTCGCCACGCACCGGCGCCAGCGCGAGACTGCGATCCGAGCCCGCCTCGAGGCCGGCGATCGAGATATCGGCGCCATCGTGGGAGCGATCTACCAGGGACTGAACCCGGCCCTGCGCGGTGCGGCGGCCCTGTCGGTCTTCGCCCATCTCGAGGATCTGGTCGAGCGCGACCTCGCGCGCTGCGACGGCCCCGTTCTGCTCACCAGCCGTTACGCGCCGGTCTGAGGCCGGTCACTTCACCGCGATGGCGAGGTTGGCGACCTCGTCCAGATAGGCGCGGATGCGGTCGGCATTGCTGCCGAGATCGCGGGTTCCGAGACGCGAGGCGGAGCGGACGTCGATGCGGGCGCCATCGGCGCGCGGGTGGACCCGGACCGTGACGTCATCGGCGAGATTGAGGATCGGCCCGCGCGACACCGCCTCGATCCGTCCATTGCCGATGCGACCGCCGGGCCGGATCGCCTCGACGATCTGCCAGCGCCGGTTCACCGCCGCCTTCCGGGCAAGCTCGAAGGCTTCGTCCGCGTCGAGGTCGAGGGTGAGGGGGGCGATCTGCGGATAGGCCGCGCGCTGGGCGGCGCGGGCGGCTGGTCCGGGATCGGGCGGGTAGCGCCCGTCGCGCGCGGCGAAGGCGGCGCGGGAGCGCGAGAAGGCGGGCGGATTCTCGGTATCGGTGGTCACGTCCGCGATTCCCGGGAGCCGCAATCCGCGCAGCGCCGCGAAGGCCGGGTAGGCGAGAACCAGGCTCGCCAGGAACACGCCTGCCAGCGCCGCGCCGAGACCGCGCGCACCCTCGCGCCAGACCCGTACGAAGGCGATCAGCGCGAAGGCGACGGCGACCAGGGCCAGCACCAGTCCGGCGCCGAGGGTTGCCAGGGCCGGCCCCGCCTCGGCCCGGGGATCGCGCACCAGGAGCAGGGCGAACACCGTCACCAGTACGGCGAGGATCGCGACAGTGCGCGCGGCCGGGCCGGCTCGGGTAACGGGATCCTCGTAGGGCAGACGACGCATGCTGTGAGGGGATTCGCTGTCCGGAGGGTCGCGGGGCGGTGTCGGGCGAGCTTTACCGGTCCGCGACCGGCGGCGCCACCCGCACCGTGCATCGCACCGCTTCCGAGACTCGGCGCCGGTCTGCTATAGCCACGCCACGATGTCGCCAGCCCCGCCTTCCCCGACGCCCGCAGAGGCCGCCGATCCGCTGCGGGTCTGGTTCCGCTTCATCCGCCTGAACCGCCGGGTCACCGCGGCGATGGCCGGGGAACTCCGCGGTCTCGGCCTGTCCATCCCGCAATTCGATGCGCTCTCGACCCTCACCGAGCGCGAGGGCATGACGCAGCAGGACCTCGCCGCCCGGCTCTACGTCACCAAGGGCAACGTCTCGGGGCTGATCGATCGCCTTGTGGAGGCGGGCCTTGTGGAACGCCGCCCCATCCCGGGCGACCGCCGCTCGCACGCCCTGTACCTCACCCCGGGCGGAACCGATCTGGCGACCCGCGGGATCTTGGCTCAGAAGGCCTATGTCGACCGGACCCTCGGCCAGTTGCCGGCCGAGGACATCGCGGATTTCGAGCGCCTGGTGCTGCGATGGCGCGATCTGGCCCGGGACCAACCAGTTTCGGACAACGAGAGTTAGAGGCCGAGCAGCGCCGGCAGGTCGGCGATCGAGTCGAGGATGTGATCGGCCAGCGGCGCCATCTCGTCGCGGGCCGCCGGGCCGAGGGGGCCGCTGAGCACGGCGATCGAAACCGCTCCGGCGCTTCGGGCCGCGACGAGGTCGTAAGGGGAATCCCCCACCATCGCGATCCGGCGGGCCGGGACGCCGAGATGATCGGCGAAGGCCGTGACCATGCCGGGCTTCGGCTTGGACCCGTGCCCGGAATCATAGCCTACGACGAAGGCGCAATGCGGATCGAGGCCCAGCGCCGCACATTGGGCCCGGGCCGAGGCTTCGGCGTCGTTGGTGGCGATGCCGAGCGCGTAGCCGGCGGCCACGAGGGTCGCGGCGAGCTGCGCGGGCGCCTCGATCGGGGTCAACGAGGCCAGTCCCGCTGCGCGGAAGAGCGCGTCCATCTCGGCATAGAGCACCGGTCCCGACGGGCGGCCCAGCACGTCGGCCCAGAGGGGACCGTATCCCGCCGACGAGCCGGCGATGAGCGGCGATGTCGGCAGGAAGCGTTGCTCTTGTTCGACGTAGTGACTCACCCGCATCAGGGCCTCGAGGCGGCCCCGGTCGCCGCCCGACAGGTCGGACATCACGGCGTAGGCGGCCGGCCCCCAAGTCCGGTCGAAGTCCACCAGAGTGCCGTCCTTGTCGAACAGGATGCCGCAGATCGTGCCGCCGAGCGAATCAGGCCGCATCGCGCACCTTCTCGACTTCGATGATCACGCCCTGCGGCGTCATGCGTTCGCGAGCCACCATGCGGTCGCCGGGCTCGAACACGCCCAAAGCCACGTCGCGGTCGGGCAGCACCACGGTCGTGATCTTGTTGAGGTGGACCAGGACGTGGCGCTTCTGGGCCAGGGACGATACGGCCCAGCGCTTGAGCTGGCCGTAATAGGGCTCGCGCCGCCAAGCGTTCGGCTGACCAGGATCGACCTGCACGTTCATGTTTCGCGAAACCGGATCGAGGCTCAGCACCATCTTGGCCCGCTCGGGCTTCCATTCCGGTCCGAGCCAGGCTTCCGTCATCCAGAGGCAGTGGAAGGCGCGGCAATGGTCGGGCCGCGTCGCGTGGATGGCGCAACCCCGTCCCTGTCGGGTGTGCCGGCACCATTGCCCCGCCATGCTTTCCACTGCCGGCACGTCGTAGACCTTGCAGCAGAGGGTGCACGATCCGCAGGCGCGGCCGGGGGCCGGATGGGCCACGATGGTTGCAGGGTCGAGCATGGCGCTTTCCATTTGTGGCCTCACGCCGGTTGCGACGTCGCGCGGGTTTGTACGGCGGGCAGCCCTCGTTACAGTCACGCACCCATGTCGGCCATCGTCCAACCGTCAGGCAAAAATATGCTCTCGAACCTCGCGACTCGCGACGTCGAAACCCTGATCCATCCCTACACCAATCTAGAGACCTTTCGGGAGACGGGACCCCTCGTGCTCGAACGCGGTCACGGGGTCTGGGTCTATGACAGCGACGGCCGGCCCTACCTGGAGGGCATGGCGGGCCTGTGGTGCACGGCGCTCGGCTACTCCAACGAAGAATTGGTCGAGGCGGCCAGCGAGCAGATGTCGCGCCTGCCTTTCACGCATCTCTTCTCGGGCCGCAGCCACGACCCGGCGATCGAGTTGGCCGAGACCCTGAAGGAGTTGATGCCGGTTCCGACCTCGAAGATCTTCTTCACCTCATCGGGCTCGGAAGCCAACGACACCCAGGTCAAGCTGACCTGGTACATGAACAATGCGCTCGGTCGCCCGCGCAAGAAAAAGATCCTTTCCCACCTCCGGGGCTATCACGGCGTCACGGTCGCCACCGCGTCGATGACCGGCCTGCCGGCCAATCACGCCGATTGGGACCTGCCGCTGCCCGGTTTCCTGCATGTGGGCTGCCCGCACCATTATCGCTTCGGACAGGAGGGCGAGAGCGAGGACGCCTTCACCACCCGACTCGCCGCCGAACTCGAAGCGGTGATCCAGCGGGAGGGGGCGGATACCGTCGCGGCCTTCATCGCCGAACCGGTGCTTGGCGCCGGCGGCGCCATTCTACCGCCCACGGGATACTACGCCAAGATCCAGGCGGTGCTCGCCCGGCACGACGTGCGCTTCATCGCCGACGAGGTGATCTGCGGCTTCGGGCGCCTGGGAACCTGGTTCGGCTCGGAGGCGATGGGGATGACGCCGGACAGCCTGTCCTTCGCCAAGGCGCTGACCTCCGGCTACCTGCCGCTGGGCGGCGTCTCGGTGGACGAGCCGCTCTACCGCCTGATGGTGCAGCAGAGCGCCAAGCTCGGCACCTTCGGACACGGCACCACCTATTCCGGGCATCCGGTGGCCTGCGCCGTCGCCTTGAAGACCATCGCGATCTACAAGCGCGACCGCATCGTCGAAGGCGTTCGCGAGAAGGCGCCGCATTTCCAGGCGCGCCTGTCGGCCCTCGGTCAGCATCCGCTGGTCGGCGAAGCACGCGGCATCGGCCTCATCGGCGGCATCGAACTCGTGGCCGACAAGGCCACCAAGCGCCAGTATGAGCCGAAGGCCGGGGTTGCGGCACGCTGCGTCGCCTTCGCCCAGGCTGAGGGCCTGATCGTCCGATTCCTGGCCGGGGACCGGATCGCCATCTGCCCGCCGCTTGTGATCGCGCCGTCGGAAGTGGACGCGCTGTTCGATCGGCTCAGCCGCGCCCTCGACCGGACCGTTGCCTGGATCGCCGAACAAGGGCTGGTCGCGGCTCCGGTCCCGTCGCGCTGACCGCCGGAACATGCTTCGCCGATCGTCTTCGGTAAACTAGTCTTCGCGACGCATCATTGTTTTGCGTTGCAATGCACCCGATGCTTAAGTGTTTTGACGAAGGGAATCGCAGCCGAAACCCTTATCAGTCGAAGGATTGTGACAGGTTTAAGCTTTCATTCAGGTTGAGGCCGGCTTTATGGTTGTATCGTTGCTCGATAAGCGTCCGGGTGGAACCAAACGGTGCCCGTGAGACGCGCATGGCTTATAATGAGGCAGATCATCTCACTAAGCTGGTCGAGCACAACAGGACATCGGTTGCATGTACCCCCGTCGACAGACTTCGAGCCAAGCTCAACGTTCGGGCCGATCCTCCATCATGGTTGATCATCAAGCCGAGACGTTCCGTCCCGTCGCGCTTCCGGCCCTGGCGGCCGCCGTACAGGTCAACGCCGCGGCCCGGAAATCGGACCGGTCCGAGATCGTGAGCGGCCCGCGTTCCGCTCGCTTCGAGCACGAGGATACGCCCCTTTCCTGAGATGGTCGGATCGGTCGCCGTCACCGGCTGATTTCACCGAATCCGGTATCGCTTCGTCAATGCATCGGGCCTAACGCTAGCGTCGGGTGCGGCTGTCTCCTCGATTTCGTCACCATTGACGGCGAGGGCATGGGACCGCGCCCTTCTGGCGGTCCGGGAGCCTGACGATGCTGATCCTGCCGAGTCGCCGGCAGTTCCTGACCGGATTCGGAGCGAGTGCGGCCGCCCTGGGCGGAACCGGCGCCTATGCGTTCGGAATCGAGCCGCTCTATCGCTTGGTCGTCACATCCTACGCTCCGGCTCTACCGAACTGGACGCCGGGCCTGTCCCTGCGCGTAGCCGTGCTGGCGGATTTCCATGTCGGCGAACCATTCATGCCGCTGGACCGGATCGCCGAGATCGTCGACGCCACGAACGCGCTCAACCCCGACCTCATCCTGATGCTCGGCGATTACCCGGCCGGCCCCAGCGTGACCTTCCGCAAGGTTCCGCTGACCGATTTCGCCAAGGTGGTCGCACCCCTTCGGGCGCCGCTCGGCGTGTACTCGGTTCTGGGAAACCACGATTGGTGGGATGACGAGGAGGCGCAGGTGCGCCTCGACGGCCCCATTGCGGTGCAGCGCGCATTGGAGAATGTCGGCATTCCCGTCTTCGAGAACGATGCCGTGCGCCTGGTAAAGGATGGCAAGCCGTTCTGGGTCGCCGGCGTCGGCGATCAGATCCCGTTCCTTCTCCAGCGGATCGAGCAGGGGCGCGACGACCTGCCGGGCACCCTCGCCAAGATCACCGATTCGGCACCGGTGCTCCTGATGATCCACGAGCCGGATCTCTTCCTGGACGTGCCGGACCGGGTCTCGCTGACCCTGGCTGGCCATACCCATGGCGGTCAGGTCCGCCTGTTCGGCTACTCACCGGTGATCCCCTCGGTGCGCGGAAACGACTTCGCCTACGGCCACGTGGTCCGGAAGGGACGCCACATGATCGTGTCGGGGGGGTTTGGCGTCAGCCGGATTCCGGTGCGTCTCGGCGTTCCGCCGGAGATCGTGCTTCTGGAACTCGGAGGCCCGCCCGAGTCGAGTGCGAAGACCGTCCAGCGGACCCGGATCATTCGGAGCTGAGGCCTCGGCCGGCGCGGCCCTGGAGCCGTCCGCCGGCCCTGGTCGGGCTTGCTACTTCTTGCCGGCCTTCGGTGCGGCCACCACCGTGCCCTTTGTGGAGGGTGCCGCCGCGATCGTCTTCGTCACGGCCTTCTTGGGCTTCTTGGCCTCGCGACTTCCGCGCTTCTGTTCAGCCGCCATGACCTGTCTCCTCCCGGTTGTGGGTGCGGGATCATGGCACCCTTCCGCGAATAGGCCATCGGAATCTTTCGCCAAACCGGCCCGGCGCAGTGAGCGCCGGGCTTGATCGTCACATCCGGGTTCAGAGCGGGATGTTGTCGTGCTTCTTCCAGGGCTGCTCCATCTCCTTGGTGCGCAGCATGCTCAGCGCCCGGGCGATGCGCTTGCGCGTGGAGTGGGGCATGATCACCTCGTCGATGTAGCCGCGCTCGGCCGCCACGAACGGCGAGAGGAAGCGATCCTCGTACTCCGACGTGCGCTCCGCGATCTTGCCGGCATCGCCGATCTCGCTGCGGAAAATGATCTCGACGGCGCCCTTGGCACCCATCACGGCGATCTGTGCGGTGGGCCAGGCATAGTTGAGGTCGGCCCCCACGTGCTTGGAGGCCATCACGTCGTAGGCGCCGCCGAAGGCCTTCCGGGTGATAATGGTCACCAGCGGCACCGTGGCTTGACTGTAGGCGAAGAGCAGCTTGGCGCCGTGCTTGATCAGGCCGCCGTATTCCTGGGCCGTTCCCGGCAGGAAGCCCGGCACGTCGACGAAGGTCACGATCGGGATTGAGAACGCGTCGCAGAAGCGCACGAACCGCGCGGCCTTGCGGGAGGCGTCGGAATCGAGCACGCCGGCCAGCACCATCGGCTGGTTGGCGACGAAGCCCACGGTGCGGCCTTCGATGCGGCCGAAGCCCGTCATGATGTTGCGGGCGTAGGTGGCCTGGATCTCGAAGAAGTCGCCCTCGTCGGCCACGCGGCGGATCAACTCGCCCATGTCGTAGGGCTTGTTCGGATTGTCGGGGATCAGGGTGTCGAGGCTCATGTCGAGGCGGAGCGGATCGTCGAAGCTCTCGAGTTCCGGCACGCCGTCGATGTTGTTGGCGGGCAGGAAGTCGACCAGGCGGCGGATCTGCAGCAGGGCCTCGACGTCGTTCTCGAAGGAACCGTCGGCGATGGAGGACTTGGTGGTGTGAACCTTGGCGCCGCCGAGTTCCTCGGCGGTCACGACCTCGTTGGTCACCGTCTTCACCACGTCCGGTCCGGTGACGAACATGTAGCTCGTGTCGCGCACCATGAAGATGAAGTCGGTCATGGCCGGCGAGTACACGTCGCCGCCCGCGCAGGGACCCATGATGACCGAGATCTGCGGAATGACGCCGGAGGCCGCGACATTGCGGCGGAAGACCTCGCCGTAGCCGCCCAGCGCCGCGACACCCTCCTGGATGCGGGCGCCGCCGGCATCGAAAATGCCGATGATGGGCGCGCGCATCTTCAGCGCCATGTCCTGCACCTTCACGATCTTGGCGGCGTGCGTCTCGGAGAGCGAGCCGCCGAACACCGTGAAGTCCTTCGAGAACAGGAAGACGGTGCGGCCGTTGATGGTGCCCCAACCCGTGACGACGCCGTCACCGGGAATCTTCTGCTTTTCCATGCCGAAATCGGTGGAGCGATGCTGCACGAACATGTCGAATTCCTCGAACGACCCATGGTCGAGAAGGAGTTCGATGCGCTCGCGCGCCGTCAGCTTGCCCCGCTTGTGCTGGGCCACGACGCGGTTCTCGCCGCCGCCGAGGCGGGCTTGGGCGCGCCGCTCTTCGAGCTTCTCGAGAATGTCCTTCATGCGAGGATGTCCTTCATGGGGCTGCGCCTCGTGGCTTGTGCTGGCGTTTCCGGCCACGAGCCACCAGCCCCTCTCGCGGCGAGCTTGGCGGTCGGCCTGGTTGGGCCATACCACAGGGATTCTCTCACGAAAATCGATCGTTGCGTCGGAAGCCCGGGTTCAGGCGGATGTCGCCGTCAAGGCGACCGGAGCATCCGACATGACGCTCCGGCGCGTCGCGCTCCGGTTCAGGATTCGGGCCGCCGCAATCGCCGCGACCGCGATCAGGGCACCCGCGCCGACATCGACGAAGTAGTGGCCGCCATCGATCGGTGTCGCGGCGATCAGCATCGCGTTGACGGCGAGGCCGGGCCAGCGCGTGATCCGTGACATCCAGAAGAAGCGCGCGAACAGGACCCCGAGTGCCGCATGGAAGCTCGGGAAGGTGATGATCCCTTCGATCTCGGCGAGGGAGATGATCCGGGTAGTTCCGTTTCGCAGGCCCGACAGGTGTGGGAGCGGGGTATAGGCAGCAACCGGGCTTAATTCTGGAAAATCACCTGGATGCAACCCGAAATGCATGTATGTGCCCATCGCGGGCATCAAGCCTGAGAGCAGGACGGTGATCAAACCGGCGATCATGAAGGCCAGTACGAAGTCCCGTACGGCACTCAGGCGTCCGCTGAAGCCGAGCACGATCACCACCAGGATCATCTGCGGCATCAGGCTTTGGTAGGCCAGCGACAGGGCGGAGCCGAGTTTCGGATGGTCGTTCAGGGTATGGAGATAGGCCGGCCAGTCGAGGCCGAGAGCTTTATCCAGCGCCTGGAAGGTGCCGTCCCAGAGCGGGCCGCCGGTGGCGGCCACCGCATAGGAGAGCAGGCCGGCAAAGGCACTGACCGCGATGATCTGCGCAAGACCCGACAGGGTCACGGCGAAGCGCGGCTCCGGCCGCCTCGTCAGATAGAACGTCGCCAGGAGTTCGAGCCCGGCGCAGGCCAGGGCGGGCGGCAGCGCACTCGGGAGATCGACCGTGAGACCGGCCACGCGCATCCACAGGGTCGTGATGGCGCCGAGGACCAGGATCGCGAACCACAGGCGCGCCCGGGCATTCGGGACGTCGGACGCCGGCGTGTGCGCCTGTGCGGCAAGGCTTTTCTGGTCCCGTCCGGACATGTCACGTCGCCCCCGTGATACGGGCGGCCTAGCACGGGGGTATTAACGGAACCCGTTCGGACCGTGTCAGGGCCGCCGCATCACCCGGCGTCGGACAGAGCCGAGAGGTGCGCCGCGGCGTCGAATTCGGCGCGGCGCTGCGCCTGCCGGGCCGCCGCCTCTTCGTCCTGCCCCCAGACGCTCGCCTGATAGGTCTCGTCGACATGCGCCGCCGTCCAGGCCTGCGTGGGCGTGAGCCGGCCGCGCAGCACTGCGAGGGCCAGGACGAGCGATCCCGTCAGGGTGGTGAGGGTGTGGAGGGCGGCCAAACGGAACGGGCCGTCCGTCTCGCCGATGGCCCGGCGCAGGGCCGCCACCGTGGTGTCCGGCTGGGTGACATGCATCACTCCCTCCCCGAGGATGAAGCGGGCGCCCAATACCTCGTGCGCCCAATCGAGCACCGGGTCCCAGGCTTCGGCCTGCGCCTGGACGAGGCGGTCCGGATCGCCGGCCCGATAGGCCAGTAGATCGGTGCCCGCATAGGCCGACAGGTCGTCCACCACGGCCTCGCGCCGCGGCGCGACCCCGTCGATGGCGGTGTTGGCGAGACGCGTCAGTGGCATTCGGGACGGGTCGATGACGTCGATCTGTGCCGCCCACTCGGCGGCCACGCCCTCGGCGAGCGCGCGCGTCGGCAGGGCCAGGGGATTACGGGCGGGGGTGTTGGCGGGACGTCCGTCCAGGGTCAGGCGGAAGCCGCCGGCGTGCTCGGCGAGGGCCGCCTCGGCATAGAAGCGCTTGGGCAGCGCTGGCTTGCCGGGGCCGCGCGCCGAACGGGTGGGATCAGGGGGGGCAGCGGAACCGGGCGCGCCGAGCCAGTCGGCGTCCGGCCCGTCACGGTTCGCCCCATCGCGGTTCGGGCCTTCGGATTTTGGATCGTCGCTCATGCAGGATCAGATAGGGCATCGGCCCGCAGCCTGCGAGACGCCGGTGCCGAAGGATCAGGCTGTCGCCGCTGTCGGATCGTGGAGCGTTCCGGTGAACAAGGCGCCGAGATCGTCCGCGGTGTCGACCACGATGGAGGCGCCCGCGCCGAAGAGGGCGCCGACCGGATGATAGCCCCAGCCGACACCGACCGCCGCCACGCCTGCGCTCACCGCCATCGCCATGTCATAGGTGGTGTCTCCGATCATCACCGTGGCGCCCGGCTCGGAGCCGGTGTCCGTCATGGCCTGGAGAAGCATCGCCGGGTCCGGTTTCGAGGGGGCGTCGTCGGCGCTCTGGGTTGTGGCGAACCAGCCCTTCCAGCCATGGGTGTCGATCAGCCGATCGACGCCGCGCCGCGCCTTGCCGGTTGCGATGCCGAGTTGCACGTCGTCGCGGGCATGCAGGCGGGTGAGAAGGTCGCCTATGCCGGGAAACAGCGGCTCCTCGTAGTTCGGATCGAGGCGCAGGATATTGAAGGCGCGCTTATAGCTCTCCGACAGACCCTCGATCGGGCCATCCTCGCCGACGAGGCGTCGAAACGCCTGCGGCAGGGACAAGCCGACCACGGAGAGTGATTCGGTACGGCTCGGGGCCGTCAGGCCGTGCTCGGCGAAGGCCATGCCCTGCGCGGCTACGATCAGATGTTGGCTGTCGACCAGGGTTCCGTCGACGTCGAAGACGATGAGCTTCACAGGATCGGGCTCGTGCTGCGGACGATCTGATTAAGGCTGCCGGTTGGGCTGGGACTGGCCATTGCGGGGCCGATCGTAGCCGAGCTTGCAGCGGACGAGGAATCGGCGCCGAGCCCCGCCGCGCAAGCCGCGCGTGTGCGAAATGCGGTTGCACGCCGCATAGGACCGCCGACGGGGCCGGCTGGCCTGTTGCGCCGTGCCGCGCCCCGCCGATGCCCCGGCCGGCTGACTGGGCGCCGCGGAGCGCAAGCCCTGGCCCTGAGGCTGAGCAGCGGGGGGCGATTGCGGCTGCGCCGGCTGCAATCCTTGGGGTTGTTGAGGCGTGGCCGGGTTCTGAAGTGGCGCCTGGGCCTGGGGTGCCATCTGGGACGGCGCCCTGGTCTGCGCCGGCGGGGCGGCCTGCGCAAAGACCTTGCTGTCGTATGCGCCGCCCACGGTGAACACCGAGAGGGCGAGGAGCGCGAAGCCGATCGCGTTGGCGGGCTTCAGGATCGTGTCTCGAGGCATCGTGGCGCGCCGGTCCTTGGCCGGCGGCGAGGCGCCGAGCCGGGCTGTGTCGAAGAGGATAGGCCCTGGCGGGCGCTTGCCAAGGTGCAACGTGGCAAGGTTCAACACGCGTGCCCTCCCCGTTCTGGCCTTGCCGGCGCATTCTGCCCCGGCATCGGACGTCGGGATCGTGGGCTCAGGCTTCGGGGGCCTCGACGATCGGATCGTAGCGGGACGCGTCGAATCCAAGGAGGTTCCAGCTCTGCGCCATATGCGGTGGAAGCGGAGCCGTGACGTCGACGGGCTTGCCCGTGCGCGGATGGGGAATCACGATTCGGCGTGCGAGAAGATGCAGGCGATTCTGGATTCCGCCGGGCAATTCCCAGTTCTCGATGCTGAAGTATTTCGGATCGCCGACGATGGGATGGCCGATATGGGCTGCATGGGCGCGCAGCTGGTGGGTGCGTCCGGTCACCGGCTTCAGCGACAGCCAGGACAGCTTCTGGGCCGCGTTGTCGACCATGGCGTAGTAAGTCAGCGCGTGCGCAGCTCCCTCGTCGCCATGCTTGGCCACCCGCATCCGCGCATCGGCGTCCGTGGGCTCCTCCTTGGCGAGATAGGTGGAGATGCGACCCTGCGGCACGCGCGGAACACCGGCGGTGAGAGCCCAGTAGACCTTGCGGGCCGAGCGCGAGCGGAAGCTTTTCGCCAGGGTGGCGGCGGCGAGCCGCGTCTTGGCGACGATGAGGCAGCCGGCGGTGTCCTTGTCGAGGCGGTGGACCAGGCGCGGCTTCTGGCCGTCCTTGCCCGTCAGTGCCTCCAAGAGGCCGTCCACGTGCCGCACGGTTCCGGAGCCACCCTGCACCGCGAGGCCGAAAGGCTTGTTGAGGATCATCATCTCAGCATCCTCGTAGAGGATGAGCGAGCGGATGAAATCGGCATCGGTGGCATCCCGCGCGGCAGAGCGCGGGCGCTCGCCCTGCGCCTCCAGCTTGAGGGGCGGCACGCGCACGCTCATGCCCGGCTCCAGCCGGTCGTTGGGTTTGGCACGCTTGCCATCGACCCGAAGTTCGCCCTTGCGGACGATGCTCTGGACGCGGGTGAAGGGCAGTTGCGGGAAACGGGTGGTCAGGAAGCGGTCGATCCGCATGCCGGCCTCGTCCTCGTCCACGGTCAGCGTCTGAACGCCGGAGGCCAGCGTGGCGGAGGCCGCCGCGCGCTGCTCGCGCCGGGTCGGCCCCTCGGTGACGGGCGCGCCGCCGCGCGCCGTGGCCTCGGCCCGGCGCGGAGGCGTCGCCGCCGCGTCATCCGCCCGTTCGGTGCGTGGGCGGCGGACCCGGCGGGGTGCCTCGTCGATCGCCTCGAACGGCTCCGGCGCGGCATCGGCGCGGTCGCGCGGCTCCTGCCCGGGGCGCCAGGGCGCGTGCTTGGCGGCGGCGTCGCCCCGCCCCTGCGCGGCGCGCTGCGCGGCGTCGAGGGCGCTGGTGCGGGGGCCCGTCCGCTCGCGCTCCGGCCGGATGAAGGCGCCCGGCTTGCCGGGGCGGCCGGGGCGGCCCGCTGGGCCGCTGCGGCTCGGCCCGGCGCCCTTGCGCCCGGATCCCCCGCGTGATGGTGGTCGTGTGGTCATGGACTGCTCGTATCACCGGCCAGCCTCGCGACAAAGCGCGGGTCGGTCGGGTTTTGTCGCGGAGGGATTCCCGCGTGGGCGACGTCCCGTTCAGGCCGCGCGCCGCGCCGCCTCGATGGTCAAGCCGGTCCCAACCGACCCGAAGGTGTCGCCATCGACCACGCGGGCGTTCGGCACGCACGCGGTCAGGGCCGCACGGACATGGGGCAAGCCCGTCGAGCCGCCCGTGAGGAAGAGCGCATCGATGCGGTCGGCGGTCAGGCCGGCCTGCGCGAGGCAGCGTCCGATGCGCTCGGCGATGCGCCGGGCGAGCTCGTCGGTATGAAGGACGAGTCCCGACCGATCGATCTCGGCCCGGAGCCCGGCCTCGACCCAATCGAGGTCGACCCGGCCCTCGCCGTCTTCGGAGGTCGCGATCTTGGCGCCCTCTACTTCCATGGCCAGGGAATGACCGCGCTCGGCCTCCACCACGGTGTGGAGCCGCGCCAGGAGATCGGGGCGGCGGGCGTCGCGGCGCACCTCCTCGATCTCCCGCAGGGTCTTGGCGTTGTAGAGCCGGTTGATGCTCGACCAGGTGGCGAGGTCGTGGAAATAGCCGGTCGGCACGTCGAGATCGCCCCGGTTCATGGCGCTGCCCAGGCCGAGCAGGGGCATCACGGTCCCGAGGCTGAGGCGGCGGTCGAAATCGGTGCCGCCGATGCGCACGCCGTCATTGGCCAGGATGTCGTCGCTGCGCTCGCGCTTGGCATGCCGCTCCGGCGACAGGCGCACGATCGAGAAATCCGAGGTGCCGCCTCCGATATCCGCGATCAGGGCGATCTCCTCCGCGCGCACCTGCTGCTCGTAGTCGAGGGCCGCCGCGATCGGTTCGAACTGGAACGAGACGTGACGGAAGCCGATGCTGGTTGCGATCTCCCGCAGGGCGTCCTCGGCCCGGGCGTCGCCCTCCGGATCGCCGTCGACAAAGTGGACCGGGCGGCCGTGCACCACGGTGTCGAGGGCCTGGCCGCTCGCCGCCTCCGCGCGGGCCTTCACGGCGCTGAGATAGCGTCCGATCACGTCGCGGAACTTGATGCGCTCGCGCCCGACCGGCGTGGTTTCCTCGAGCAGCGACGAACCGAGCACCGATTTGAGGCTTCGCATCAGCCGGCCCGGCGTGCCCTCCACGTACTCGGCCATGGCAGCGCGCCCGACGAAGGGCGGCTGTCCCGGCGGAAAGAAGATCGCGCTGGGGATCGTCAGATGGCGCCCTTCGAGGGGCATGAGCTGCGGACGCTGCCCGGTCACGAGACCGAGGGTGGTGTTCGAGGTACCGAAGTCGAGGCCGCAGGCCGCCATGATGGTCTCCGGCATCAGCGCTGGATGATAGGGCCGGCTCCCCTACAGGCTGGCTCCCGCGAGGTCCATGAGTTTTGTGCAGTGCGGCCGTGCCGGACCCCAGCCCTCCGGTGCGCGAGCGCGCGCCGCCCGACGAGAGCGCCGATTCGCCAGAGGGTCATGTCGATCACGAATTGGTGAAGTGCGGCTGTGTTCGAGCCCGCCGATGAGGTTCTGCCAGTGGATCGCATGGCCGGACGGTGCGGTGGTGCGGATTCGCGACGCCAGTCGAGGCAAGTGCATCGTCATCGAACCTTCAGGTCGTCGCGGACGGCGCGGAATCGGCTTGTCGGCCCGTGCCGAATTCTCGGCGTACGGCACCCGGACCTCATGACAGAGCACTATCATCTTGCCAGCTGCTATTGTCGTTTCTGGCGAATATAGGCAATATAATCTAGGGTTGTGGGGTTTATATTTGAGAATATCAAGCAACAAAAAGCATGATTTAGAAAAAATTCAATTGTTTGAAGCACAGCGTCGAGTCTGGTCAGCACGGCATCCCAGGCGTCCGACGCTCAGGGGGCATGGGCTCTGAAGGGTCGTGCGTAACGGCTGCCGGAATGGCGGATCGTGAGGCTCGGATTCCGGGTGGGATGGAAACGATGACGGGCTGTCCGATTCTCGCGAAAGCACCGCCCGGCACCGCCATGCCGCTCGAACCTCTCGACTTCGAGCGCATGTTCGACGTCCTTCCGGTCGGCGCCATGACGTGCAACCTCGACACCTTCGAAATCGACTACGCCAATCCGTGCTCGATCGCCCTGCTTCAATCGATCCGTGAGACGCTCGGGTTCGATCCGGAGACCATCGTGGGCACCTCGATCGACGTGTTTCACCGGGATCCGCTTCACCAGCGCACGCTTCTGTCGGATTCGGGGCGGCTGCCGCACAAGGCGCGGATCTGCTTCGGCCAGGAATGGCTCGACCTGCATATCCATCCTCTGCCCGACTCGACGGGACGGGTCAGCCGCGCCCTGCTGGTCTGGGCCATCGCAACCGCGGAGGTCGCCAAGGAACAGGAGGAGTATCGCCTGCTGCGCATGATCGACGACATGCCGGTGGCGGTGATGACGGTCGATCCCGTCACCTTCAACATCTCCTACCTCAACGAGACCTCGAAGCGGACGTTGGGGCAGATCAAGGATCTGCTGCCGATCAAGCCGTCCGAGTTGCTCGGGGCCTCGATCGACGTCTTCCATCGCCATCCGCACCACCAGCGCCAGCTCCTGGCCGACCCCGCCAACCTTCCCCATCACGCCCGGATCAAGCTCGGGTCCGAGGTGCTGGACCTTCAGGTCTCGGCGGTGACGGGAACGGATGGCGTCTATCTCGGCCCGATGCTGACCTGGTCGGTGATCACCAAGCAGGTTGCAGCGGAAGCCCGGATTCAGCAGCTGGCGCATTTCGACACGCTGACCGCCCTGGCCAACCGCAACACCTTCCGCGAGCACCTCAAGGCCTGCCTCGCGCGTCCCGATCCCAAGCTTGGCCTGCTGTTCATCGATCTCGACGGCTTCAAGTTCGTCAACGATTCCCACGGCCATCTTGTCGGAGACACGTTGCTGATCCGGGTGGCGGATCGGCTCAGGGCCTGCTGCGGACGCCCCGGAACCATGGTCGCGCGCCTGGGCGGCGATGAGTTCGCCATCCTGATCGCCGAGGCCGGCATCGAGGAGGCGCGGGACGTCGCCAGGACCCTGCTCCTCGAGATCGTCGCGCCCTATCAGATCGAGGCCGAACGCCGGCTCGAGATCGGCGCCTCGATCGGCGTGGCGGCGGCGCCGGAGCACGGAACCGATTCCGAGATCCTGCTGTCGCGGGCCGACATGGCGCTCTATGCCGCCAAGGCGGCCGGCAAGAAGACCTTCCGGGTGTTCACACCCGAACTGGAGACGCGGGTGCACGAGCGCGTGCGCCTCGAAGGCAAGCTGCGTGCGGCGCTCGCGCAGGCCGACAGCCTGTTCCTGTTCTACCAGCCGATCACTGACATCGCGACCGGACGGGTCACGGCGCGCGAAGGCCTCATCCGCTGGCATCATCGGACGCGGGGCTGGATTTCACCCGCCGAGTTCATCCCGGTCGCCGAGGAGAGCGGACTGATCGACGAACTCGGCATCTGGGTCCTCAATCGCGCCTGCCGGGACGCCGCGTCCTGGGACGACGACGCGCGGGTCGCCGTCAATGTCTCGGCCAAGCAGCTCGGCAAGGGCACCCTCGCGTCGAACATCTTGGCGGCGCTGGTCGGTGCCGGCCTGGAGCCGAGCCGCCTGGAAATCGAGATCACCGAGAGTGCCCTGCTCGCCGATGAGCTCGACTGCCTCGCGGATCTGCGTCGCGTCCGCGATCTCGGCGTCCGGGTGGCGCTCGACGATTTCGGAACCGGGTTCTCGTCGCTGGCGCATCTGCGCTCCTTCCCCTTCGATAAGATCAAGATCGATGGGTCGTTCGTGCAGGATGCGGTGCAGCGTCCTGAATGCGCGGCGATCGTCGGGGTCGTCGCCGATCTCGGCCGCCGCCTCGGCGTCACCACCGTCGCCGAGGGGGTCGAAACCCAGGCCCATCTCGATCTCGTCACGGCCGAGGGCTGCACGGAGGTCCAGGGCTACCTGCTCGGTCGTCCCGTGCCCTCCGCGCGCGATGCCGCGACCATCGCGGCGCTGAACCGGCAGGCGGCCCTGCATCGGCCGACGTCCCAGGTCCGGGCGATCGCGTCGTAACGGACTCGGAGCCACCCGCCTGCGGCGATGAGGCCGCCTCTGCACGCCGCTGTCACCGGAATGTCAGGACTCTCCGAGGTAGCGGTGATGCAGGTGGCGCGTGAAGTCCGCGGCGCTCAGCGGACGTCCGGTCGCGGCCACGAGCAGGTCATCGGTCTCCAGCAGACTGGCCCGCGCGTGCACACTTTCGCGCAGCCAGCCGCGCAAATCCGTGAAGTCGCCGACGGCGAGGCCGGTCAGGATGCCCGGCGCCGCCTCGCAGGCGGCCCGGAACAACTGCGCCGCCGCCATGGCGCCGAGGGTGTAGGTCGGGAAGTAACCGAAGCTTCCGCTCGGCCAGTGGATGTCCTGGAGGCAGCCCTGGCGGTCGTCCGGCACGGTCAGGCCGAGGAGATCCCGCAGGCCGTCGTTGAAGGCACCGGGCAGGTCGTTCACCGCGAGGTCGCCCGCGATCATCGCGGTTTCGAGGTCGTAGCGCAGCAGGATATGCGCCGGATACGTGACCTCGTCGGCATCGACCCGGATGAAGTTTGGCTCGACCCGTGTGTAGAGCCCGTGCAGATTCTCGGCGGTCCAGGCCGGCCCATCCCCGCCGAAGGCTTCCCGCAGGACGGGGGCGAGGAAGCTGCAGAACGCGAACGAGCGGCAGGCCTGCATCTCCACCAGCAACGATTGGCTCTCGTGCAGGGTCATGCCCCTGGCAGTGCCCACCGGCTGATGGCGCCACGCGGCGGGGAGGCCCTGCTCATAGAGCGCGTGCCCGGTCTCATGCAGCACGCCCATCAGGGCGCGAGAAGCATCGTCGCTGTCGTAGCGGGTGGTGATCCGCACGTCGTCGGCCGCGCCCCCGCAGAACGGATGCAGGCTCACGTCGAGGCGGCCGCGGGTCATGTCGAAGCCGACGGCCTGCATCAGGCGCTGCCCGATCGCCGCCTGCGTCTCTACCGGGAACGGACTCGGCAGCGGCAGCGGTGCCGGGCCGGAGGCCTGACGGGCGCGGACCGCTTCGATCAGGCCCGGCAGCGTCGCGCGCAGATCCGCGAACAGGGGATCGATGGTGGCGCGGCGCATGCCGGGATCGTAGCCGTCGAGGAGGGCGTCGTAGGAATCGAGGCCCAGCGCCGCCCCCTTGGCTGCACCCACCGCGCGCTGCAGGCGCAGGGTCTCGGCGAGGGCGGGCGCCAATTGCCCGAAATCGGACTGCGCGCGGGCCTCGCGCCAGATCATCCCGGAGCGCGAGGAAGCCTTGGAGCTTGCCGCTACGAGGTCGGCCGGGACCGCCGAGGCATGGAGATAGGCGCGGCGCATCTCGCGCAGGTTCGCCCCTTCCCAGGGGTCGAGGTGCTGGCGCTCGTCATGGGCTTGGTCGATCAGGTCGCCGGTCTGCGACGCGGTGAGGATCTCGTGGGCGATGACCGAGAGCTGCGCCAACTGCTCGGCCCGCCCGTCCGCCGCACCGGTCGGCATCAGGGTCTGGCGATCCCAGTGGAGGATGCCGGCCGCGTCGCCGAGGGCGCCGAGGCGGGCAAAACGTGCGGTGAGGGTGTGGTAGGCCTGCATGGGTGGAGTCTTCGGACCTGTAAGCGTTCGCGGATCGGTTTCGCCCTCCAGCCTTCATCCCTCACAGTCGCGCTGTCCAGCGGCCGCGCTGGCAACCGCTGGAGGTGTGGGGCAGCGGGTCGGCTCACAGCAGCCCGTATCCGCGGCAGAGCGGGACGGCCATCCTCGGCTGGGTCATCTCCGCTGGGTCATACTTGGCTTGACCATGCTCCGCCGGGCCTGCCGGCGGTTCAGTCTTCGTCGGCGCGGCGCTGGCGGCGCAGATCCTCCCAATGGGCCAGGCGGTCGCCGTAGCGCTGCTCCATGCCCCGGTCGGTGGGCGCGTAGAAGTGCTGGCGCCCGAGCTTCTCGGGCCAGTAATCCTGGCCCGAGAACGCGTCCGGCTCGTCGTGGTCGTAGCGGTAGCCCTCGCCGTAGCCGATCTTGCGCATCAGCTTGGTCGATCCGTTGAGGATGGTGCGAGGCGGCGGCAGGGAGCCATGCTCCTTGGCTACCCGGGTGGCGGCCTTGTAGGCGTTGTAGACCGCGTTCGATTTCGGCGCGCAGGCGAGATAGACCGTGACCTGGGCCAGAGCCAGCTCGCCCTCGGGGGAGCCCAGGAAATCGAAGGCGTCCTTCGCCGCGGTGGCCACCACCAGGGCCTGCGGGTCGGCGAGCCCGATATCCTCCACCGCCATGCGCACAAGGCGACGGGCGATGAACAGGCGGTCCTCGCCCCCGTCGAGCATCCGGCAGAGATAATACAAGGCCGCGTCGGGGTCTGAGCCCCGCACGGTCTTATGCAGGGCGCTGATGAGGTTGTAGTGCCCCTCCTGGGACTTGTCGTAGATCGGCGCCCGCCGCTGAATGATCGCCTGCAACTGCTCCGCGTCGAAGACCTCCTCCGGTTTCGCCGAGCGCCAGACCTCCTCGGCCAGGGTCAGGGCCGCGCGGCCATCCCCGTCGGCCATGCGGACGAGCACGCCGCGCGCCTCCTCGTCCAGGGGGAGCGGCTGCCCCGTCAGAGCTTCCGCGCGGATCAGCAGCTTGGCGATGGCGGCATCGTCCAGGGCCCGGAACAGCAGCACGCGGGCACGGGAGAGCAGCGCGGCGTTCAGCTCGAAGGATGGGTTCTCGGTGGTGGCGCCCACCAGCGTCACCGTGCCGTCCTCCATGACGGGCAGGAAGGCGTCGAGCTGCGCCCGGTTGAACCGGTGGATTTCATCCACGAAGAGCAGCGTGCCCCGTCCCATGGCCCGGCGCCCGCGCGCCGCGTCGAAGACTTTCCGAAGTTCGGCGATGCCGGAGAAGATCGCCGAGATCTGTTCGAAATGCAGGTCGGTCTCGTGCGCGAGCAGGCGCGCCACGGTGGTCTTACCGGTGCCGGGCGGCCCCCAGAACACCAGCGAGCCGAACGACCGGGCGTTGAGGAGACGGGTCAGCGCCCCGTCCTGACCTGTCAGGTGCTCCTGGCCCACCACCTCGGCCAGGGTTTTCGGCCGCAGGGCATCGGCGAGGGGGCGGGGCGCGGCATGGGCGAGGCCGGCGGAGGCGAAGAGGTCGGACATGGGCGCATGAAGACGCGGGAGCCCGCCGCCCGCAACCGGGAAAATCATCCCCCCGGCAATCACCGCCCCCTGCCCCCCGGGACGCCGGGCGTCAGCCCCCGAACATGGACGTCATCACCTCGCCGCCGCGGTTGATCGAGACCTCCCACATGTTGAGGCTGTTGCGGGTGACCCGCTCCAGGTCCTTCGTGGTGGCGATCGGCAAGCCGTTGATGGCGACGATCATGTCCCCCTTCTGCAGGCCGGCGCGGGCCGCGATCGAACCCTCATCGACGCCGGCGACCGCCACGCCCTCGGACGGGAAATCCACCTGGAGCTCTTCCGCCACGGCCGGCGAGGTGTTCACCAGGGTGGCGCCGAGGAAGGGCGACCGGGTCCGCACCTTCAGGATGTCGCGCGGCCGGGTCTCCGGCGCCGGTCCGAGCTTGACCGCGATCGTCGAACGCCCGGTCCCGCGCAGGATGCCGAACTTGGTCTGGCCGGTGAGGCCCTTCAGGGCGAAGCGGTAGCCGAAGGCCTCCGGGTCGTCGACGACCTTGCCGTCCACGGTCAGGATGAGGTCGCCGCGCTTCAGGCCGGCCTCTTCGGCCGGGCTCTTCGGCTGCAGGCTCGCCACAAGGACGCCCGTCGGATGGTCGAGGCCCATGCTCTCGGCGATGTCGGGCGTCACGCTCTGCACGCGCGCGCCGAGCCAGGGGCGGCGCACGGCGGTGGCGCCGCCCTTGGCGGTCTCGACCACGGCCCGGACCATGCTCGCCGGGATCGCGAAGCCGATGCCGTGGCTGCCGCCCGATTGCGAGTAGATCGCGGTGTTGATGCCGACGAGCTGTCCCTGGAGATCGACCAGGGCCCCGCCGGAATTGCCCGGATTGATGGCGGCGTCGGTCTGAATGAAGAACTGATAGTCCGAGGAGCCGACCTGCGTGCGCGCCAGGGCCGAGACGATACCCTGCGTCACGGTCTGGCCGACACCGAACGGATTGCCGATCGCCATGACGAAATCGCCGACCTCGAGGGCTTCGGAATCGCCGAAGGCCATGGGGATCAGGCCGCCGGTCGGGTTCTTGATCTTGACCACGGCGAGGTCGGTGCGCGGATCGCGCAGCACGATGGTGGCCTCGAACTCGCGCCGGTCGGCGAGCGAGACCCGCACCTCGTTCATGTTCTCGATGACATGATTGTTGGTGATGACGAGGCCGGACTCGTCGACGATCACGCCGGATCCGAGCGACTTCTGGGCGCGCTCCCCGGGGGCTCCGCCGCGACCACGGCCGCCGTTCTCGCCGAAGAACCGGCGCATGAACTCGTCCATGGCGCTGCGGCTCTGGCCGCGCGTCTCCACGTGCGAGGCGTAGACATTCACCACCGAGGGCGCGGCCCGTTTGACCACGGGCGCGAAGGAGAGCTGCACCTGCCCCTTGGCGAGGGGCGCCACCTTGTCGGGAAGCGCTCTGTCCGGGGACGCCTTCTCGGCAGGCCCCTCCGGCGTCTTCATCATCTGCGCCGAGGCCGGCGCGGCGGCGAGCGTCGCGGTCAGCAGCGGGACGAGCAGAAGGGACGAACGCGGCATGGACAACTCCCGGGGACCTGGCGTCGCAGCCATGCCCCGGTCTGGGACGTGGCCGCGACGGATGCCGGGATATCTAGACGGGTCGGGCCGTCGGCGCGAGGGGCGCCGCGTCCGGGGACTTTCAGCGCCGCACGATCGCGGCGGTGAGACGGCTGGTCCGCCGGGCGAGTGCCGCGAAGCAGCTCAGCGAGGCATCGGCCGCCCGCTGCATCTCGGAGACCTGCAGGCGGATCGCATCCGCCGGAGTCGCAGCGCCCGAGAGCGCCTTCAGATGCGCCATGGCGGCCACGCTCTCCCCGCGCAGATAGGCGAGAACCGTGGTGTTCACCTCGCCCACCTCACCCATCAGCTCCGTCAATCGGGGCGGCGTGAGCGCTCCGGTCGTCGCTGGCGGGCTCGCCACGGCGGGGATCGGGGCCAGTGCGGGAAGGGTCGACGGTGCGTCGGCCGCCTCGGGAAGGGTCTGCCTCACGGTCTCGACCGTTTCGGTCGCCACCGCGATCGTCTCACGGGCGATCCGGGCTGGCTCGGGCGCCTCCTCCGGGACCACCGTGAGATCGTCCGAGAGAGGCGCGGCCTCGGCCCCGTCGCCGGGGGATTGCGCGGATGTCGGCTCGGGCGCAGGCTCAAACTCGGGTGCGTTCCGGCCCGATCCGCCCTCGCCCGCGTGGCTCGCCACCAGGGCCTCGGCCGAGACACCTTCCAGCAACGTTTCGTGAACCGACCCTGTGCCGGGCGACCGATGGTTGGTGTTGGCCGCAGCGGCCTCCGCCCCCTGGGAGACCGGTACGAGGCGGGGCTCACCGTCACCGCCGGTCACGGCCTCCACCGGGTCGGCGTCCTCGACGTTCCTCGGTCCGTCCTCCCGGATCTCGGAGGTGTCGGGGGAAGCCCCGGCCTTGTCTTGCCCGGGACTCTGATCTTTACCCGGACCCTGATCTTTGCCCTGACCCTGATTCTTGCCGTGCCCCTGGGGTGGCATCCTGCGCCGTCTCGACATGTCGCTGTCTCCTTGCCGCTCCGGGTCGATGATGAACCCGAAACGGGCCGATGTCGCGCAGGCGCGTCGCGCAGAAGCCACGCGCCGATGCCTGAGTTCGGGGCCGGATCGTCCCTCAGGTCGAGGGACGCAACGTGTTCTGGGCGAGGGCGCCGAAGTCCTTGGCCTGCACCTGCAGGGTGGCGATCTGGCTGCGCAGGAATTCGCCTTGCAGCGCGAAGGCTTCGCGGAGGTCACGGGTGCGGACCAGCTTCTGGGCGAAGTCGAACGTCGCGGCCGCGTTTTCCTGAACCTGGTCGAGACCCTTGACGACGACGGTCTGCATCGATTCCTGCACCGACTTCGACGTGGTCTGCATCTGCTCTGCGGTCTTGAGGGCGGTGCCGATGACATTGCCGACGGCGACCCGGGCCTGGTCGACGCTCTTCTCGGCGAGCGCGCGCATCTCGGTGGGGATCTCGAAGGTTTGACCGTTCATTGCGATACTCTCCAGGGTGCACCGAGTCGTTCGGTGCACTGCGAGAGATTTATGTTGCGCCGCACCATGCAGGTCAATGGGTCCACGGCTGACAGGTGAAAAATTTTGCCGCTTTGCTGATCCGGAGTCACGAGGCCCGGATCGCGCTGCGAAGACTTGGGACAGCGGTGCCCGGCACGGCAAGGATGCGTTCGTAGACACCGATCAGCGCGTCGGCATGCTTGGTCAGGGTCATGGGGCGCGACCAGTAGCCGGCATGCGCCGCCGCACCGAGGCGGGCGGTTCGGGTATCGTCGCGGAACAGCGCGGCGGCCCGCGCCAGGGTGTCCGGATCGGGCGAGACGGAACACCCGTTCACCCCGTCGATGACGGCATCGGAGGCTCCGGAGCGATCGGAGGCGAGAACCGGAATGCCGTGGGCGAGAGCTTCGTAGACCGTGAGAGGGCCGGTCTCGAACCAGCGCGACGGCGCCGCGATGGTGCGGGCCCGCCGGCGCAACAGGGTCCAGACCGCTTCGGGAGCCTGCCAGCCGACGAGTTCGACGCCCGGCCGCGCGCGCAGTTCGTCCTCCAGGGGACCGGCCCCGATGAACAGGGCGGGCAGGCCGGCCGCCTTCGCGGCCTCCGCCACGAGGTCGGCGCCCTTCTCCCGCGTCAGGCGACCGACATACGCGATGGCATCGCCCCGCGCCGGATCGGCCGGCGGCTGGCGCTCAACCCGGACCGGGTTGTCGACCCGGTAATGGGTGACGTCCAACTCCTGAAGGAGGCCGCCCAGGCGCGCCACGCTCGCATCGCAGACATGGATGACAGCGAGCCGTCGGCGTTTCAGGGTCGCGCGCTGAGCCATCGAGCGACCCACCCGCACGAGCTTGTGCAGGCGGGTGCGGCCGTCACAGGGTGCTGCGATACAGGGGGCCGAAAGCGGTTTCAGGGTACAGGGCTCGGCCCGATCGAAGCGGTAATACACCCCGTTCGGACAGGCGAGGAAGTAGTCGTGCGCCGTCACCGCTACCGGTAGGTTGCGCGCGAACAGGATCGGAAACACGCTCGGCGACAGGCTGCGGGTCCATTGATGGAGATGGATCAGGTCCGGCCGCACCGGCAGGGCATCGAGGGCCGCCCCCAGGCGCGTGGCCGCCCCGGCGTCCCACAGGCCGCTGAATGCGGCCCTGTGCGCCGGTCGCGCCCAGATGTCCGTATTGCCGAGGGTGATGCGGCGGATGCGGGCATGGTCGAGGAGCGGATCCATCGGGCCATCGATGGCCTGGATGTAGGTGACGTCGATGCCGGCCTCGGCGAGGCCGCGCGCGGATTCGACCGCGACCTTTTCGGCGCCCCCGCTCGCCACCGCGAACTCGGCCAACACGACGATCTGCATGGCCCTGCCCCAGGTGACGGGTGACGCCCAAGGTGAGGGGCGGGACCCAAGAATGTCGGGAGACTTCCGTCGTTCTCCGCACCCGGATCAGCGATTTACCGGAGATCAACGCACGTTCGGTAAAGATCGGACGAACTGTCGTCGTTGGCCGGGACTGTCCACCATGCATGTCGTCCTCGTCGTCGACCACGCCTACATCAATGGCGGGCAGGCCAAGGTCGCGCTGGATGCGGGCCTGGGGTTACGCGCCCGCGGACACCGCGTCACGGTGTTCGCGGCGGTCGGTCCCGCAGACCCGCGCCTGGAGGCCGCGGGCATCCGCGTCGTCTGTCTCGGCCAGGACGATGTGGGCACGACGACGAACAAGTTCGCCTTCGCCGCCCAGGCCATCTGGAATCGCCCGGCGGCCCGGCGCCTCGCCGCCGAACTGCAGGGGCTCGATCCGCACGACACGGTGGTCCACGTCCACGCCTTCGCCAAGGCCCTCTCGCCCTCGATCGGGCGCAGCCTCGCGGCCTCCGGGCTGGCGCTGCTCTACACCATGCACGAGTTCTTCCTCGTCTGCCCCAATGGCGGCTTCTACGAGTATCCCGCTGCCCGGATCTGCCAGCGCACACCGATGTCCCCGGGCTGCCTGACCACGAATTGCGATGCGCGCAGCTACCCTCGCAAGCTCCTGCGGGTGGTGCGCCACCTCGCCCTCGAGCATCTGGCTGGCATGAAGGCCCTGTTCCCCCATATCGTGACCATCAGTGCCCTGCAGGAGCGGGTGATCGCCCCCCACCTGCCCCCCGCGACCCGCTTCCACCGGGTCGACAATCCCATTGCGGTCGCACAGGCGCCGCTCCGCACCGGCCCACCCGGCGCGTGTCTGTTCGTCGGCCGCATCTCCACCGAGAAGGGCGCTCCGATCTTTGCCGAGGCGGCGCGCCGCGCCGGCATCCGCCCGGTCTTCGTCGGCGACGGTCCGGCGCGCGCCGAACTCGAGGCGCGCTATCCCGAGGCGGTGATGCTCGGCTGGCGCGACGAGGCCGGTGTCCAGGCCCTGATGCGGCAGGCCCGCGCCCTGGTCTTTCCGAGCGTCTGGTACGAGGGCCAGCCGTTGACGGTGTACGAAGCGCTCGCCTGCGGTGCGCCCGTGGTCGTCAGCGACGCCTGTGCCGGGCGGGAAGCGGTGGAGGACGGCGAGACCGGCTTCTGGTTCCGGTCCGGCGATCCCGATTCCCTCGCCGCCCACCTCGTCCGTCTCTCCGACGACAGCCTCGCGGAGCGCATGAGCCGCGCCGCCTACGAGCGCTACTGGGCGGCTCCCCTGACGCCGGATGCTCATCTCGATCGCCTGGGCCAAGTCTACGATTTCGTCCTGCGCGAATGGCGGACGGCCGACCTGCGCGGCCGGCGCGTCGCGACGCGTCCGCAGGTCCCGGCGGCACTCTGAGGGAGCCGGGCGGAACCACGGCCGCGCCATCGTGGAAACCGGAGGCGCGCCCGGCGTTGTCCCGGCTCATCGTCGAGGAAGGTGCTGGCGAGGTCGCCGGCCGCCAAGCCGAGGGAGTGCCGTGCATGGCCGATCATCAGAAGACCCCCGAGACCGACATCATCTCCACCACCGGCAAGCCGGCCCCGAAGGGGTCCGACGGGACTCGTCCCGCGAGCCAGACGGGTGAACGCGACGAGCGTCTTGACGAGGCCCTGGAGGAGACGTTTCCGTCGAGCGATCCCGTGTCGGTGAAGATCACGAAGTAGCCCTTCGCACGGCTTCCCGCTCGCTTCGGCTTCCGAAGCGGGAAACGCAGAACGCCGGGGCGACGATCGCCCCGGCGTTCTGCGTTTCTGGACGGAGACCCGGTTCGGCCCCCGACCACGACGGAGAGGGCGCTCCGCCGGATCGGGTGAGGTCGGTGCCGCTCTCGGCTCAGGCGGTTTCGAGCAGGCGGCGGGCGATGACCTGAGCCTGGATCTCGGCGGCACCTTCGAAGATCGAGAGGATGCGTGCGTCGCAGAGCACGCGGCTGACCGCGTATTCCAGCGCGAAACCGTTGCCGCCATGGATCTGCAGGGCGTTGTCGGCCGCAGCCCAGGCGACACGGGCGCCGAGCAGCTTGGCCATGCCGGCTTCGAGATCGCAGCGCTTGCCCTCGTCCTTCTCACGGGCCGAGAAGTAGGTCAGCTGGCGGGCGATGTTGATCTCCACCGCCATCATGGCGATCTTGTCGGCCACACGCGGGAAGTTGATCAGCGCCTTGCCGAACTGCACCCGATCCTCGGCGTAGCGCAGGCCGAGATCGAGGGCGTTCTGCGCCACGCCGATGGCGCGGGCCGCGGTCTGGATGCGGGCCGACTCGAAGGTCTGCATGAGCTGGGCAAAGCCCTTGCCCTCGACCTCACCGAGCAGGTTGCCCGCCGGTACTTCGAAATTGTCGAAGGCGAGCTCGTATTCCTTCATGCCGCGGTAGCCGAGCACGTGAATTTCGCCACCGGACAGGCCGGCGACCGGGAAGGGCTCGGCATCGGTGCCGCGCGGCTTCTCGGCGATGAGCAGCGACAGGCCGCGGTGGCCCTTCTCCTCGGGCTTGGTGCGCACGAGGCAGGTCATGATATCGGCGCGCACCGGATGCGTGATCCAGGTCTTGTTGCCCGAGATCTTCCAGACGTCGCCGTCCCGGACGGCCTTGGTGCGCAGCGAAGCGAGATCGGAGCCGGTGTTCGGCTCGGTGAACACGGCGGTGGGAAGCGTGTCGCCCGAGGCGATGCCGGGCAGGAAGCGGTGTTTCTGCTCCTCGGTGCCGCCACAGAGGATGAGTTCCGCCGCGATCTCCGAGCGGGTACCAAGCGAGCCGACACCGATATAGGCGCGGGACAGCTCCTCGGAGACCACGCACATCGAGATCTTCGGCAGGCCCATGCCGCCGTATTCCTCGGGGATGGTCAGGCCGAAGACGCCGAGTTCGGCCATCTTGGTGACGATCTCCATCGGGATGTAGGCGTTCTGGCTGTGCCACTCATGCGCGTGCGGCACGACTTCGGCGAGGCCGAACCGGCGCATCTCGGAGCGGATCGCCTCCATGTCCTCGTCGAGGCCGGACTTGCCGATGGTGGCCGCACCGCCGTTGTCGCGGATGCGGGCGACGAGCGCGGCGCGGTTCTCAGGGGTGTTGCCCTCGGCGATGAGAGCCTCGACCGCCTCGGTGCGGAACTTGGCCACCTCACGGGCCGCGAGGCCCAGGGAGCCGGTGGGACGCACCATCTCGCCCTGGCTCATGGGAATGCCGGAGAACAGCTGGTCGAGGTATTCGCCGAGGCCGATCCGCACGAGCAGGCTCTCGGTCTCGCCGAATTCACCCGCCTCGGTCAGGCGCTGCGCGTAGGCGCCAAGCTCGCGCACGCCCTCGGCATAGGTGGCGATCCAGGCGAGCCCGTGGGTCGCGTGCTGCTCGGTCTCCATCTTCTCGGCCGAGATCTTACCCTCGTCGGACAGGATGGTGGTGCGCACCCGGCGGGTCGCCTCGGCCACCAGGCCCTTGGCCGATTCGGCCGCCTCGCGGGCCAGGGTCAGGAGATCCTGCGGTTCGGTCGAAACGACGGGGGAAGCTGACATGGCACACTCGCTGGAAAAGAGATCACGCTTTGCTGTTCATTATAGGCAGGTTTGACGAGCCTGTAGAGGCGTCTCGCCGCAGCGCGGCACTATCCCTCGTGAATTCATAATCCGCGCGGGCGAAAAACCCTGATTTCTCTTGGCAAATGGCCCAATGCTGAATTTTATTGAGATGTTTCTCAAAGAAAAAGTCACGCAGGTCCGTCGCCGAATCAGCCTCGACTGGCGATCGCGACGCCGAGGGCGGCGATGGCCATGCCCCCCATCTGGATCGGCACCAGGGCCTCGCCGAACAGAACGTAGGCCATCACGGCCGAGACCGGCGGCACCAGAAACAGGAGCGAGGCGACGCCCGCCACGGCCCCGCGCCGAATCAGAACCAGCAGCAGCAGGATACCGCCCACCGAGTTCACGACGATCGACCAGGCGAGCCCGAACCAGAGCGGCGTCGATCCATCGAAACCGCCGGTTCCGAACAGGAGTGCCGCCGGCACGGCAAGGATCGCGGCGCCCAGGAACTGAAGCGCGGCATTGCTGAGGAGGTCGCCCCCGGTGCCGTGGCGCTTCTGCCAGAGCGTCCCGCCCGTCATCGCCACCATGGCCAACAGGCATGCGGCGAGTGCCGGGACCGGGATGCCGGCGGGATCGGAGGCGCCGATCTTCGGGGCCAGCACCAGGAGCGCTCCCGAAAACCCGGTGGCGATCCCGAGCCAGCGCCGCCCGCTCACCGGCTCACCGAGAAGGCGACCGGCCAGCATCGCCGTCAACAGGGGCTGGAGGCTGCCCACGAGAGCGGCGATGCCCGCCGGCAGCCCATGCTGGACCGACCAGAACACGCCGATGACGTAGATCCCCTGCATCAGGATGCCGGCGAGGGCGGCATGAAACCAACCGGCCCGGTCGCGCGGCCAGCGTGCCCGCAGGGCGAGGGCCAGGCCCACGAGGACGAGGGCGACGCCCACCACCCGGATCGCCACGAAGGTGAAGGCCTCGGCATGCGGCGCCACGAAGCGGGCCGCGACGAAGCCCGTCGCCCAGATCAGAACGAACAGGGCCGGGATCAGGGACGAAGTGAATGGTGCCATGGCAAGGCCGCAGGCATCACAGTGCCCCCGGGATTTCAAGCCGGTTCCGCGCGGGGTCGGCCGGCGGCCCGTTGCGCAATCGGGTCCCGTTGCGTTTAGAAGACAGCCCGCCGCTTGGCGCCCCATCCTGATCGCTCAAGGACGAACCCCCGCCCCGTGAGTCGCATCCGCAAGCCTTTCGAGATCGCGAACGTCGCCGCGCAACGCTTCGTCGCCCATGACGGCTGGGCCATCGCCAGCCATATCGCGCTCTCGACTCTCACCGCCCTGTTTCCGTTCCTGATTCTGCTCGGCGCCCTGGCCGGCCTGTTCGGCACGAAGTCCCTCGCCGATGGGGCGAGCGACCTCATCTTCGATGCGTGGCCGCGCGCCGTCGCCAATCCCATCGCGGGCGAGGTGCACCGGGTGCTCACCGAGCAGCGCGGCGGGGTGCTGACCCTCGGCGCCCTGCTGGCACTGTACTTTTCGTCCTCGGGGGTCGAGAGCCTGCGGGTCGGGCTCAACCGCGCCTACGGCCTGCGCGAGGTCCGCCCGTGGTGGCTTACCCGCCTGGAATCGATCGGCTACGTCGTGTGCGGCGCCTTCGCCATGCTGGCCTTCGCGCTCCTCGTCGTGCTGGGCCCGCTGATCTGGCGCAAGGTGATCAACGTGGCGCCGGGACTGGAGCCCTTGAGCCTGACGGTGGCGATCGGCCGTATCGGCATCACCGCCTTCCTGCTCCTCACCGTGCTGGTGATCGCCCACAAGTTCGTGGCCGCGGGGCGCCGCTCGGTGCTGGCCGTGGTGCCGGGCATCGCCGTCACGCTGTTGCTCTGGTTCCTCGCCGGCCTCGGCTTCGGCTATTATCTCGACCGCTTCTCCAACGCCTACGCCTCCACCTACGGGGGGCTCGCCACCGCGATGGTGTTCCTCGTCTTCCTGTACTGGCTCGCCGCGATGTTCCTGTTCGGCGGCGAGATCAATGGCACCGTCATTGCAGCGCGGCGGGTGCGGCTCCAGGCGCGGATGCAGGAGAAGCAGGCCCGGGCCAGAGGGCTCTGACTCGGCTGCTTCATCTGCGCGCAGGGCGTGCGATGACATCCGCCTGTGACCTCGGCGGCCTAGTGTCCCCGACCGGGCGCGGGCAGTGAGGGCTGAGCGGCGCGGCGGCGAGCCCGGGGGAGTTTCGATGCGGATCAGGTTCGGTTGCGAGATGGGCTATGATTTCCCACAGCCGACCCCCGTCATCGCCCGCCTGAATTCTTATCCGATCAAGGGCCTGGCGGCGGTGCCGCCGGACGTGCTCACCCTCGATCCGCCCCTTCCGGTGCGCACCTTCCGCGACGTCTTCGGCAACCGCACGGTGCGCTTCGTGGCTCCGGCCGGCGCCGTAACCCTGAGCGTTCACGCCGAGATCGACGACGACGGCGCCCTCGACCCGGTGGTTGCCGACGCGGCCGAGCATGCGGTCGAGGATCTGCCGGAGGAGGCTTTGCCCTTCCTGGTGGCGAGCCGATACTGCGAATCCGATCTGCTCTCCGACGAGGCCTGGAACCTGTTCGGCCATCTCGAGCCCGGCTGGTCGCGGGTTCAGGCGATCTGCGACTACGTCCACGGCCACATCACCTTCGGCTACGGCTACGCCCATGTCGACCGTACCGCCGCCGATGCCTTCGCGAGTCAGCGCGGCGTGTGCCGCGATTACGCACACCTGTTCGTGGCCTTCTGCCGGGCGCTCAACATCCCGACCCGCTACTGCACCGGCTATCTCAGCTTCATCGGCGAGCCCGAACCGCATGGGCCCGGCGACTTCGCCGCCTGGACCGAGGTGTATCTCGGGGGGGCCTGGCACGTGTTCGACCCGCGCAACAATGCACCCCGCCGCGGTCGCATCCTGGTGGCGCGCGGCCGGGACGCGGCGGACGTTCCGCTGACCCACACATTCGGCTCGAACCGCCTGACGCAGTTCCGGGTCTGGGCCGAGGACGCGCGGACGTCGGTCCCGTCGGACTGATCCCCCGCGCTCTCCGTCCTGACAAACTGGCCTCGGCGCCCCCCTGCGCGGGCTGCGTGTCCGCGCCACCCGACCCCGGCACGAAGACGCCCTCCCCCGAGGGTCGGGAGAAGGCGTCAGTCGGTGGGCCTACGGCGCGCTGGCGTCAAATGCGCCGGGGGTCAGGCTGCCAGCGCCATCCCGTCCGGCTCCTGCGCCGCCATGAACTGTGCCCGGGCGAGATCGGCGAAGCGGCCGTTCTGCGCGACGAGGTCGTCGAAGGTGCCGGATTCTACGATCCGGCCCTCGTGGAAGACGAGGATGCGGTCGGCGTTGCGGATGGTGGCAAGCCGGTGGGCGATGACGAAGGTGGTGCGGCCCTCCATCACGGCCTCCAGGGCGCCCTGGAGCTTGCGCTCGGTGGTTGCATCGAGGGCGGAGGTCGCCTCGTCGAGGATCAGCACCGGCGGGTTCTTGAGCAGGGCGCGGGCGATCGACAGGCGCTGGCGCTCGCCACCGGAGAGCGAGCGGCCGCGCTCGCCGATCACCGTGTCGAGGCCGTCCGCCTGGCGGGCCATGAACTCGGTGGCCTGGGCCCGCTCGAGGGCGTCGAGCATCTCGGCATCGGTGGCGTTCGGCCGGCCGACCTGAAGGTTCTCGCGGATGGAGCGGGCGAACAGCATCGGCTCCTGGAACACCACGCCGATGTTGTGGCGCAGGCTGGACAGGCCGATGTCGCGAATGTCGGTGCCGTCGATGCGGATGGCCCCATGGTCGGGATCGAAGGCGCGGTGCAAGAGGCCGAGGGTGGTCGACTTGCCCGAGCCGGTGGTGCCCACGAGGGCGATGGTCTGGCCGGCCTGCGCGGTGAAGGAGACATCCTCCAGGGCCTTGCGGCGGGCCGTGTAGGAGAAACCGACGCTATCGAAGGCGACCTCGCCGTCGAAGCGCGCGACCTGCTGGGCGCCGGGACGGTCGTGAACGGCCGGGGTGGTGTCGAGGATCTCGAAGAACTCGTCGATCTTGGGCATCTGCTGGAACAGGCCGTTGATGCAGGTGGCGACCTGATCGAGGCGCGAAACCAGCATGGTGGCCAGGCTCATGAAGGCCACGACCTCGCCGACGCTGGCCTGGCCGTGCTGGTGCAGCGCGATGCCGGTGATGAAGATCGCCGTCATGGTCAGGGTCGCGGAGGCGCGGGTGGCGACGTTGGCGAGCGCCCACCAGGACAGGACCGGGATCTGCGCGGCGAGCAGGTTGCGGATGATGTCGTGCATCGCCTCCTTCTCGGCCTTGGCGCGGGTGAAGGACTGGATGACGGCGACGTTGCCCAGGGCGTCCGAGGCGTGCTCGGCGAGGCCCGACTGATAGGCCTCGACCCGGCCCTGCAGGGTCTCGGTGCGGCGCATGACCATCGTGGTCAGGGCGGTGAAGGCGAGCACGAGCACGACCAGGATCGAGCCGAGCTGCCAGTTCACGAACAGGGTCATGGGCAGGAGGACGATCAGCGACACGAAGGCGACGAAGTGGTCGCGGAAGAAGCCGAGCCAGAGCCAGAACATGCCGTTCGAGCCTTCCAGCATCGCCTTCAGGACGCGGCCGGAATGATTGGAGGAATGGAAGGCGAGCGGCAGCTCGAGCACGTGCTCGAAGTAGTTGGCCATGGCGGTGAGGCGGTTGCGGTGAGCCAGCCGGTCCGCATGCAGGGCGATCGTCACGCCGGCCGCGATCGTGAACAGGCCGAAGCCCACCCAGGCGCCGATCAGGGGCGCCAGCGTGGCGAAGGCGTTGGTGCTGCTCTTGAGATGGGTGAGCTGGTCGATGATGCGGCCCATCAGCAGCGGCTCGGCGAAGGCCGCCACTGCGAGAGCCACGTTGGCGCAGGCCAGGACCGCCGCCAGACGGCGGTCGGCACCCAGGAGACCCATGACCCGTGCGTAAAGACGAACCAACGACATGATACCGTGTGCTCCGATCCCTGACCGGGTTGCGCGAACGCATCCCGGCGGAGGCCGCCAAATCCTTGGCGTGGCGTGCCTTATGTCCGGCGCTCCCTGAACAGTGCATGACGCGATCACACGGTGTTCGGCCAGAGACCGCCGGCGTTTTTACGGTTCGTTCAACCTGAATGCGTAACGGTGGGAGCGGCGCCTCGTCGTGCGGTGCCAACGCGGCATGCGGGCAGCCGCTCAGGCTCGAGTGATCATGGATCTCGCAACCGGTATCGGCCTCGTCGGCGGCTTCGCCGTCGTCTTCATCCTGATCATGATCGACGGCGGCAATTTCGCCGCCTATTTCGACAAGCACGCGGTCATCGTGATCTTCGGCGGCGCCACTGCCGCCACGATGATGCGGTTCCCGTTCTCCACCATGATGCACGGGCTGCCGATGGGCCTGCGCTACGCATTTTCGATGCGCGCCATCAAGCCGCGCGACCTCATCGAGGAGATCACCAAGATCGCCGACGTGGTGCGCAAGTCCGGCCCGATGGCCCTGGAAAACATGGAGATCTCCGACCCCTTCCTGGCCCAGGGTGCGCGCTACATCGCTGACGGCTACGACCGCGAGTTCATCCGCGACACGATGGAGCGCGACCGCGACAACTTCCTCATGCACCTCGACGAGGGCTCGAAGATCTACCGGGCCTTCGGCGACTGCGCCCCGGCCTGGGGCATGATCGGGACGATTCTCGGCATGGTGACGATGTTCGCAAACATGTCGGACCCCTCGAAGCTCGGCCCCGCCATGGCGACCGCGCTGCTCGCCACCCTCTACGGCGCACTGATCGCCAACATGATCACCCTGCCGCTGGCCGACAAGCTGCATGTGAAGCTGGAGGAGGAGGACGTCTCCCGCTCGCTGATCATCGACGGCATCCTGCTCATCCGCGATGCCAAGAGCGCCTCCCTGGTGCGCGAGATGCTGATCGCCTATCTGCCGCACAACCACCGTGACGAACTCGTGGCCGAGCCGGCCTGATGGCGCGGGTTCGCATCGGGCGCAGTATCACGCATGACTAAGAACAAGCGCGGTACCGCTCATGGCTAAGAAGAAGCGCGGCGGCGCGCATGGCGGCCACGGCTGGTTCGTGACCTTCGCCGACCTGATGGCGCTGCTCATGAGCTTCTTCGTCATGATCGCGGCCTATTCGACGCAGGATCAGAAGAAGATGCAGGCGGTGGCCGGCTCCATGCGCGATGCCTTCGGCGTCAACAAGGAATCGCGCTTCGCCGGCATTATCGAGAAGGACGGTCTGGCCCATGCCGACAAGGTGAAGTTCCGGCGCGACATCCCGCCGGAGCTCGCCTCCGATCACACCACGCCGCCGGCCGTGGACGGCAACGTCGACGAGGGCATGCCGGACAAGGGCTATCCCGACGGCGCGGGGCTGGCGGCCGCGAGCCTGCGCCAGGCGCTTCAGGACATGCCGGAGGTGGCCGAGCTGTCGAAGAACATCATCGTGGCGCCCTCCCAGCGCGGGGTCGACCTGTCCATCGTCGACCAGGACGGAGCCTCGATGTTTCCCGATGGATCGAGCCGACCGAACGCCCGCACCCGCCGCCTGCTCGAGCGCATCGCCGTCACCCTGCGCAAGATGCCGAACCGGATCGCCATCACGGGCTACACCGCCACCGACCGGCCCGGAACGCGCCCCCCCGCCCCGCCCTGGGAACTCTCGGCCAACCGGGCGATCAGCGTGCGCGAGATCCTGGCGGGCAGCGGCGTACCCGACGACCGCTTCGCCTCCGTCGCCGGCAAGGCGGACACCGAGCCGATGTTTCCGGACAACCCCTACCTGCCCGCCAACCGCCGCGTGACCGTGACGCTGATCAGCGAATCGTCGCCTTCGCCGCGGATGAAGCACTTCCCCTGACGGCGGAGGGCGTTTCCGACCGTCGGTCGGATCGCCCCCGATGTCCCGACACCGCGTCCACCGCGCAGCCTCGTCCTTCCGGCGCCCAACCCCGCGCATGGCGGCTGCCTGCCGGACGATCACCACCTCCCCCGACCGATCAGCCTACGCCGCGGCCCCGCCTCGAGCGGACGATGCTGTCGCGCTTCTTCCTCCTGGGGGCCGAACTTGATAAATGATAGGGAGGCGTAAGACATAGTTATAAAAGATAAGACTAGCTCTTCGACAAGCGGATTTTCTCGCCACAGACGGGAGCAGAAGGCTTTTTGCACCCGCAACGAAGAGACATTCTCAATGTTGTCCCGGCTCATCAACCTCAAGATCGCTGCGAAGATTGGTGCAACCCTTGCAATTGTTCTGGCGGCTTCCACAACCGTCTCGGTTGTATCGCTCCGAAACCTTTCGGCGATTGAGGAGGCCAACCAATGGACACGCCACACCTACCAAGTGCTGGGCGAGATGAGCCGCCTCACCGGCGCGATGGTCGATCAGGAAACGGGGGTGCGCGGCTATCTCGTCTCCGGCGATGACGCCTTCCTGGCCCCTTACAAGGCCGGCCAAGCCGTCTTCGCCACCTCCCTGGGCGCGGTGCGGCAGCTGACCTCGGACAACGCCCGCCAGCAGGAGCGGCTCCGGGCCGTGGAGGGCTTCGCGCGGCAATGGCAAGGGGACGTCGCGGAGAAGGAAATCCGCCTCATGGCCAATCCGGCCACGCAGGATGAGGCGCGCCGCGTCGAGGCTTCGGGAGCCGGCAAGGCCTCGATGGACGCTCTCAGAGTCAAGGCGGCCGAGATCGTGGCCGACGAGGCGTCTTTGCTGGAGACCCGCGGGGCCGCCGCCGCCGCCGCGACCCTGGCGTCCCGGCTTGCGAACTGGATCGGGATCGGCGTCATCCTCCTGGTCTCCGCACTCAGCCTGCTGCTGCTGCATCTCGGGATTGCCCGGCCGATCCGGGCCATGACCGCCATGATGGCGCGTCTCGCGGCCGGGGACCTGTCGCTTGCGGTTCCGGGGGCCGGGCGTCGCGACGAGGTCGGCGCGATGGCGGCGGCGGTCGGCGTGTTCAAGGACAACCTGATCTGGACTGCCGAGCTGGAACGGCAGGCCGAACTGGCGCGGGCCAGCATCGAGGTCCAGCGCCAGACCGCCATGCGCGAGCTGGCCGATGGGTTCGAGCGCGCCGTGGGCGGCATCGTGGGCGCGGTGGCGGCCTCGGCCACCGAGTTGCAGGCGACCGCCCAGGTCATGAGCACGACGGCGACCGAGACCAGCAATCAGTCGACGAATGTCGCCGCCGCGGCCGAGGAAGCCGCCACCAACGTCACCACGGTGGCGTCGGCCGCGGAGGAACTCGGCTCCTCCGTCGCCGAAATCGGCCGGCAGGTCGACGGCTCGGCCCATCTCGCCAATCAGGCCGCCTCCCAGGCGGCCGAGACCACGATCCTGGTCCAGGCCCTGTCGCGGAGTGCCGCCAAGATCGGGGAGGTCGTCGGTCTGATCTCCAGCATCGCCGGGCAGACCAACCTGCTGGCGCTCAACGCCACCATCGAGGCGGCGCGGGCCGGCGAGGCGGGCCGCGGCTTCGCGGTCGTCGCGACCGAGGTCAAGGAATTGGCGAGCCAGACCGCCCGTGCCACGGACGAGATCGCCCGGCAGATCAACGAGATCCAGGATTCCACCGGCCGCGCCGTAGGCGCCATCGAGGGGATCGCCAACCAGGTCCGCGAGATGAGCGTGGTCGCCACCACCATCGCGGCGGCGGTGGAGCAACAGGGGGCTGCCACCCAGGAGATCGTGCGCAACGTCGCCCAGGCCGCCAGCGGCACGGACGTCGTGACCACCAGCATCACGGGCGTGGCCAATGCGGCCGCCGGGACGGGGGCGGCGGCCGAGCAGGTCCTGGGCGCAGCCTCCGAGTTGTCGCGCCAGAGCGAACATCTCGACGGCGAGATCCAGCGCTTCCTCGCCACCGTCCGGGCCGCCTGACAGCCTGCGGCAGCCGACCGGTCAAGGAGCCAGCCTACGTCACGAGGAATCCAAGCTTGTCGGCTTGGGTTCCCCGGTTGGCCGAACCCGTCAGGTGCACCGGCGGGAGGCTCTTGTCGGAGCTCTATTTCGCCAGCAGCAGCGCCCAGTAGACCTTGTATTTCGAGCCCGGCGCGTAGGCTGTGGCGATGCCCATGCGTTGGGCGGTGGGCGACAGCATCGCGGCGTTGTGTGCCGGGCTGTCCCGCCAGCCCGAAAAGGCCTCCGCCAGGGTGTGATAGCCGGCCGACAGGTTGGCCTCAGCCGATTCGAAGCCGAGCCGCTCGACGGCGTTCTTCACAGTCTGCGCCCGGCTCGGCCGATCCGCCATCGCCATGGAGGCGGCCTCCGCCTCCGCCAGTTTCTGCAAGTCCGGATCGAGGCGCAGGGCACCCGCACCGCTGCGGGCCCGATAGGCCGAGATCATGTCGCGGGCCGTCGCCGTGTCGACCTGCGCCGTCTGGGTGGTCATCGGCCAGTACAGGCTCGGAAGGGTCGCGTTCACGGGCTCCGGGGTGGCGCATCCCGTCAGGAGCCCGATCCCACCGGCGGCGAAGCCGATCCCCAATCCCTTCACCGACATCCGCCTCACCACGACCCGATCTCCCTGACGTTCAGCTTCCCGCGCGCCGGCGCGCCGCCTCGGCCGAGCGCATCGGCTCGGCCTCGTCGAGACGGTCCTCCGCGGCCCGAGCCGGACCCGCCTGCTCGCCGGGCCGCTGCGGCGGCGTGAACGTGCTGGCGATCTGGCCCATGGCGGACTGGAAGGAATCCAGCCCCTGGACCGTGACCACGCTGGAGCCCGGGCCGAGAGCCGGGATCATTCCGGCCCCAGACAAGGTCTGGAAGACTGCAAAGTTCAAATCGTTCTGCACTTTCAGGCTGAGGCTGATGTCGACGATCATCGCGATCAGCTCGAATTCCAGGAACGGGTCGCCGATCTTGCGGAACACCACCCGGGGCGGCGGCTCCTTCAGCACGTCCGGCTGGGCCTGCGCGCAGTTCATCAGCAGTTCCGCCGCCCGGACCGGGTCCTGATTGCGCAGGACGCTGACCGTGATGCTGACCCGGCCGGTCCGGTCGCCGCGCACGCGGTTCTTGACGATGCCCGAAATCAGGTTCGAGTTCGGAACGATCACGGCCGACCGGTCGAAGGTCTGGATCTCGGTGGAGCGCACCGAGATGCGCTTCACGATGCCCTCACTGTCACCGATGAGCACCTGATCGCCGACGCGGATCGGTCGCTCCCACAGCAGCAGAAGGCCGGAGACGAAGTTGTTGACGATCGATTGCAGGCCGAAACCGATACCGACAGAGAGCGCGCCGGCCACGATGGTGAGCTTCTCGAGACTCAGGCCGAGATACGAGAAGGCCAGCGCCAGGGTGAGCAGGAAGCCGACATAGCCGGCGATGGTCGAGATCGAGTTGCGCAGGCCCGCGTCGAGGTCGGTGGCCGGCAGGTAGGTCTGTTCGAGCCAGCGCTGGATCGCCCGCGTCAGTGTCATGCCGAGGATCAGCAGGCCGATCGCCAGCGCGATGGTGGAGAGTGAGATGGTGACGTCACCGACCTTGAAGCCGAAGAAGGCGGTCCGCACCGAACTGAAGACGTCGGTCGAGTCGAGACCCCAGGGGGCGAGCGCCAGCAGGGCCGCGATCAGCACGAGGACCACGCGGGCGAAGCCCGAGGCCAGTACGGCGATCTGGTTGATCGAGCGCTTGCGCAGGCCGGTATTGGCCTGGAGCGCCGTGGCGAACTTGGTGTCGTCGCCGAGCGTCCCGCCGATGAAGGTGTCGGCGCTGGAGGTCAGCAGGAACAGGAGGACCAGCAGGCCCGCCGTCCACACCAGCTGGTCGATGACGAAGGCCGCGAAGGCGACGTAGCCGACGAGGGCGGCGATCGCGATCACCACCGCGGCCGCCCAGCCGAGGAGTCGCGCCGGGCCGCCGATGCCGGTGGTGGCTTCGGGAGCCACGTAGGGACCGAAGCAGGCCTCCTCCTGCTCGGCCGAGTCGGCGAAGCGGTGCAGGCCGATGGCGAGGATGAGCGCGGTCGCCAGCGCGCCGATGCCGCGCGTGGCGATCGAGATCGGCAGGGCCGCCGAGAGGCCGGAATTCAGGGCCTCGATCGACTTGACCACCGAGATGACGACGGCGATGCCGACCGCCAGCCGCGTCACCCGCGAGGCGGCCGCATCGCTCATGGTGGCGACGCGCCAGGACGGTTTGCCCGGGGAGAGCAGCCCGTCGGCCAGGGCCTCGACATAGGCCACGAAGGCGAGACCGCCCAGGATGGCGCCGGCCACCGGCAGGAGCCGCAGGGGCAGGAGGTCGGTGGCGTCCAGGGCGTAATAGACCGCGTAGCTGCCGATGATGGCCGGGATGGTTCCGAGCAGAAACACCCGCCAGGCCGCCAGGAGCTTCTTGCGCTGCGACGGGGCGACGGCCTTCGCGTCGCGGCGGCCGAGGCGGGGCGCAATGTTGCGGCGGCCGAAATACAGGGCGATCGAGATGCCGAAGGCGACCCCGAGCAGCAGGAGGTTGCCGATGGTGCCGTTGCGGGCGAACAGCGCCACGGTGTCCTCCACCGCGCTCTGGAGCGCCCGCAGGTCGCGCGGGACATCCGCCGCGATCCGCATCCACAGGTCGGGGCTGACCAGGGCGGTCGAACGCTCGAACAGGCCGCGGGTGAAAGCCGCACGCCGGCGGTTGGAGACCTGGTCGATAATCTGATCGGTCTGCACCAGCAGCGAGCGAGCGAGGCGCTGGGTCTCGTCGATCTCGGCGACGGCGTGCTCGCGCTCCGTCCGCTCGCGCGCCACGTCCTCGCCCTCCTCGCCCTCCTTGGGCTTCGGGCCGAGCTGGGTCAGGCGCTCCCGGGCGGCCTCCAGGCGCGGCGTGGTGATGTCGATGACGTGACGGATCTTGTCGGCGATCCCCTCGATGCCTTCGCGGGCGCGGGTCAGGTCGCCGCTGCCGACGTTGGGCCCGCTCAGGATCTTTTCGCGTTGTTCCAAATCGGCCTTGGCGGCGTCGAGCTCGGCGCGAACGTTCTGGATCTCTTCGGAGACCGCCGGCTTCGGTACGGCCGGTTTCGGCTTGGCCTCCGCTGGCGCCGCCTTCGGGTCCGCCGGCGCGGGCTTGGTCTCCGCAGGCGCCGCAGCGGGGGCGGGCTTGGCCGGGGCCGTCGGCGTGCCCTGCGCGACCGCACCGATGGGAGCCAGCACGAGGGCCCCGAGCCAGGCGGCGATCACCGCTGCCATCCGGATGCCCCAGGGTGTCTGGCCTCTCGGGATACCGCCCATGTCGATCCTTTCGCGCCGCGCCAACGCGCGCTCGTGGCCCGCCGTCACGCGCCGCTTCGCCGAGCCGCTGGCAACCCGCAGGGCTCGAATCGCCCCAGCAGGATCTGTGCGAGTCGGAGAGCGGGGAGCGGCCGTGGCCCGCCCCATCGCCGAGCAATGGGGCGAAAGGCTGACGAAGTGGCGGTTTCCGGGCGGAAACCCGGACCTGCGCGTCCGGGTTGTGGGCGCGACGTCGTGGAAAGCCGGAGTGACCTTCACAAGCGTGTCACGCTGATATTAGACTAAGCCCCGATGGACTTGGCCTTTTCGTTCCCGTGCGAGGAGGTGGCGACGCCCATCCGCGCCGATGAGCGTCGCCACGAACCGGGCGTTCCCGCCCGATGCGACGGCTTTTGGCCAACGTCCGGCAAATCTGCCTTCGGCGTGTCACCGCTCCGGCCCCACCAGCCCCATCGCGGACACCCGGTTCCCCCGCTCTTCCGTCGCGCGCCTCGACGCCTCGGATTGCGGAGATGTCTGATCTTTCACCAACCCGGGACGATGCGTCGGCCGATTCCTGCGCGTTGTCCCCTCGTTGACCCGTCGAGAGGGTAGCGCCGATGCTGGATCTCCAAACGCTCGTCCTGAATGCGGATTACCGGCCGCTCTCCTACAATCCGCTGTCCCTGTGGTCCTGGAAGGACGCCTTCACCGCCCTGTTCCTCGACCGGGTCACCCTGGTCGCGAGCTACGATGTCGAGGCGCGGTCCCCATCGCGGTCCCTGCGGGTTCCCAGCGTGGTCGCTCTGAAGAGCTACGTGACCCTGGCGCGCAGTCCCGCCTTCACGCGCTACAACATCTACCTGCGCGACACCTTCTCCTGTCAGTATTGCGGTTTGCGCCTGCCCTCCGGGGGCCTGACCTTCGACCATGTGGTGCCGCGCTCGCGGGGCGGCCAGTCGAGCTGGGAGAACGTCGTGGCGGCGTGCTCCCCCTGCAACCTGCGAAAGGCCAACCGCACCCCGGCCGAGGCCGACATGCCGCTCCTGCACGAGCCGCACCGGCCGACGCGGCACGAACTTCACCGCCGCCAGCCGGAATTCGACCACCGGGAGTACCACCACACCTGGCTCGATTACCTCTACTGGGACACCGAGCTGGAAAGCTGAGGCGGTCTACGGGGTGGGGAAGCGCGGCGGCGGCTCGTTGTAAAGCGGAAGCGCCAGGGAGCGCGGCGCGCGAAGGACCGGCGCCAGGACCACGGTCCGAAGCGGCGGCGGCGCGACGTAGGTCGGGTCGCGATAGGCGATGTCGGGCGGAAGCAGCGGGCGCCGATAGGCCGGCCCGGGCTCTCCCCCCGCGAGAGCCATTCCGACGCCCGCGGGCATCGCGAGCACGCTGCCGGCGAAGACGCTGCCGGCGAGGACGAGTCGAAGCATGGAGAACATCCCGGCGGGCGCAGGCCAACTGCGGCTGACGATCGAACCGCCAGGATAGGGGCGAATGCTTAACGGTACCCTCAAAATTTCACTGCGGCACCGGCACGCACGGTGTTGATGGCGACGCGGTTGGCGGCACTCTCCTGGAAGTCGTTGAGCATCACGTACTGGTATTCGGCCCGAAGCAGGATGTTGCTGGTGAGAGCAAATTCGAGGCCGGCGCCGAGGACGAATCCGCCCATGGTCTTGGTCTTGGCGTTGCGCACCCGCCTGGTTGCCGGGATACCGGCTTCAGGGTTGTTCGGATCGAAGCCGCCATTCACGTAACCGAAATCCTTCACGGCAACGGCCTTGGCGCCCACCTGGAGGGCTTGATTGGCTTTGTAGGCGGCCGCGTCGTAGCCATGATACTGAATGGCGACCGATTGATCGACATGAACGCGGCCGATCGCCAGACCACCGGTGATGTAGGGCAGGAAGTTTCCGATCGCGTAGCCTCCACGCGCCCGCAGCGTCCCGTAATCCTCGACGCGTGAGGTGGCCGCCCCGTCGAGGGAGACGCTTTCCATGTAGCCATCGGGACTGAGTTTGAAACGAGCGATGCTGTCGCGCGCCGAAGTGGTCCGATCGAAGCGCGTGTAATCGGCCTCGATACCGATCACCGTCTCTTCGAACTGATAGTTGAAACCAATATACGCGCCGTAGCTGGAACCCTCCGTGGTGCCGGTCCGCGAAGGGAGCAGGGTCGAGGCGCCCAAAAGGCTCTCAGCCGACGAATCCCGCAATTCGTTCAAGATCAACGGAGTGTAGACGTTCTTGAAGCCTGCGGAGGCGGACGTATACCCGCCATGCCCGCCGACATAGATGCCGTTCCAGTCGATGAGCTGGATCTCGGGCTCGTAGTCCGACCCGCGCAGCACGCCGTAATCGAGGTCGGCCCCCTGCGCCGGCGCGATGACCCCGAGGGTGAAGCTGGCCAGGAGCGCGAGGGTTGCGGTACGCATCGATGTCGTCCTAACGGCGCAGCCCGATGGGTGAGAGTGCTGTGCCTGTAGCCTGGTTCTACTTGAGTAACCTTAACGCTCCGTTGCGGTTTGCGATTTGATGTAGTGGAGAGCCGTCCCGTGGCGGGACGGGACTCGGGAGGACGCGGCGGTCCGACGCTCCCCCGAACGAGGTGCACCGAGAGCCTGCGGGTCCCCTCCCCTACTCGTAGGGATTCCGGCTCCAGCTCGGGACCGCCAGGCCGGGCAGGCGACCGGAGGCGTCGGCGAAGCGGTAGCGCAAGCCGACCCGGACCTCGTGCGAGGCCAGATCCTTCAGGCGCGAATCGTACCCGAAGGCATCGACGCCGGTCTTCGCCCGGCCGAGATCGACGTAGCGGTAGCTGGTGTCGAGGCTGAGGCCATGGCCGATGTCGTAGGAGACGCCACCGGTGAGGGCCCAGGCGAGGGAGGTGACGGACCGGCTCGGCCGGCGCACCGCGTCGCGCGGGCCTGTGCCCGCATTGTTGTCGCAGAATTCGAGGATGCAGGTGGTCTGAGTGTAGGCCTTGGCGAAACGCTTGTCGGCGAAACCGATGCCGCCGCCGATATAGGGCGTCAGGCCCCACCAGGTGCCGAGATCGGCATAGACGTTGACGAGGCCGGTGAGCACGTCGATCTGGCCCGCCTCGACATTGTAGCCGGTCACGAAATTGGACCCGGACGAATAGGCGCTGTAGCGCGCGGGCATGCGCTGATCGATTGTGGCGTCGACGCGGAGCCAGTTGCTGATCCGGTAGCCAATGCCGCCGCCGTAACCCGGCACGGTCTCGAGGTTCATGCGCGTCAGGGGAACGATCGGGCTGCCGTCGGCCGGTCGCGGCGTTGCATCGCGCGGCCGGGCATAGTCGCTGACGGTGGCGTCCACGCGCAGATACCAACCCTCGCCAATCGCTACCGGTGCGATCGGCGGCGGCGGCGGCAGAAGATCGGCGGCCCGTACGGTCGTGGCCCAGCCGGATGCGGAGAGTGCGAGGGCGAGTGCCGTCGCGGTGCGGAATCGGTGTGCGGCCATAACGCCCTCGAACTCACGGTACGCGTGGCAGACCGGGCGCCGGAGACGCGGTGCGGATTGCCGTTCTGGCGATCCTGCACGGGAAGCGTTAGAGAGGACTTAACCCTAACCCTCTGCTGCGAAAAGGTTTTCGTCACCTGAGGATTTCACCCCCATGCGACACAGCAGAACGGCCACGCGAGCGGTCTCCCGCTGTCGTGGCCGTTTTGGATCGGTGCTTGTTGGACGTTCAGCGGTCGCGACGACGAGGGCGGCTTGGCGGCCCCCGACCGTCGTTTCCGGATCAGTACTTGCGGATCAGCGGGGCGGGCTCGGGCTGGTACTCGACGACCGCCGGGGCGACGACGCCTCCGAGCAGCCAGCGCATGCCGATCCGGACGTCGTGGGAGGTGATGTCCTTGATCTTGTAGACGGCGCCGCCGCAGCCCGGATCATTGATGCAGGTCACCGGGTTGGAGCCGACATGGCCGAGGTTCATGTAGCGATAGCCGAGTTCCAGCTTCACGTTCGGGGTGACGCTGTAGCCGAGGCCCGCCATGGCGGCCCACGCGAAGGTGTTGGTGTTCTTGTCCTTGGCGTAGCCGTAGCCACCCGAGGCGGCGCCGAAGCCGGAATCGTTGAATCCGCTCAGGCGGTGAAAGGCTGTACCGACGCCGCCGCCGACGAAGGGCGTGACCCCGTACCAGGTGCCGAGATCGATGTAGCCGTTGGCCATCACCACCACCGACGACAGGTTGGCGTTGTAGGCGTTCACGCCTTTGCACGGATAGGCGTTGTCGCCGCCGCAGACGGAGTCGTAGCTGTCCTGGAAGCGGAACTTGCTGCCGCCCCGATATTCGGCCGTGATGTCGCCGTGGAAGTAGCTGCCGAACTGGTAACCGACGCCGCCGCCGGCGAAGTAGCTGTCCTCGACCGACTTCTGATCGTAGCGGTAGCCTGAAGGCAGGCCCTCGCCATGCACCGTCGTCGAGATGGCACCGACATTGGTCGCGCCGACTCCGACATCGCCACGCAGGTACCAGCCGCCGCCGATCTCGACCGGCGGGGGCAGCGGCTCGGGCGGCAGCGGGGGCAGCAGATCCGCCGCTTGGGCGAGGCAGGGCGCTGCCACGCTCACAATGAGCGTGATCGAGCGCGCCAAGGCAGACAGCTTGGTGCGGCGCATCGGATGTCCTTCAATCGACCGTGTGCCGGAAGCTCAAGACGCCGGCGGGATGACGAGGACACCATGGTGGGGAAGTGTTAAATCGGATTTAACGTTAAATCTTATCCTTGCCGAAGCGTTGACACCGGTTTGGTTGTATTTCGACGGGCACTTGCGAGCATCGTCCAGCAAGAGACATCGTGCTTCACGATGACCAGGGAGACGTCGCGTTCGTGACCATGAAACCCGAGGATGTTCGGCGTCTGGCCCGTGCCCTGCCGGAAGTCGTCGAGGGCGCCCATAGCGGCCATCCCGACTTCCGCGTGGGGGGACGCATCTTCGCGACGCTCTGGGTCGAGGAAGAGCGGGTGGTTCTGCGCCTGTCGCGCGCCCAGCAGGCGGAATGGGTCGAGGCTGAACCCGACCGGTTCGAGGCGATCGAGGGCGCCTGGGGCCGCCGGGGCTGGACCAATCTCAATCTCTGGGAGGCCGATGAGGACGCGCTGCTTGCGGCCCTCCTGGCCGCTTGGCGCGAAGTCGCGCCGGCGGATGAGGATCGGATTTGAGGCCGGGCTTCGATCCCGGTATCGGACCTCTCAGGCCGCCGCCCTGGTCACCGCCTCCACGACCTCGTCGACCACCTCGGAGACGAGGCGCCGGTCGTCGCCCTCGGCCATGACGCGGATCACCTTCTCTGTGCCCGAGGGGCGGATGACGAGGCGCCCCGAATTGCCGAGGCGCTCGCGGGCCTGGGCGATGGCGGTGACCACCGAATCCGCCCGCAGAGGCTCGCCGGAGCGATAGCGCACGTTCTTGAGGATCTGCGGCAACGGCTCGAAGCAGTGGCAGACCTCGCTCACGGGGCGCTCCTGCCGCTTGACGACGCTGAGCAGCTGGAGAGCGGCCACGAGGCCATCTCCGGTGGTCGCGTAGTCTGACATGATGATGTGGCCCGATTGCTCGCCGCCGAGATTGTAGCCGTGCTCGCGCATGTGCTCGAGCACGTAGCGGTCGCCCACGGCCGTGCGGGCGAGGTTGAGCCCGATCCCGCCAAGGTAACGCTCGAGGCCGAGGTTGGACATGATGGTCGCGACCAGGCCCGGCTGGGTCAGGCGATCGTCCTCCTTCCACGAGCGGGCGACCACGGCCATCAGCTGGTCCCCGTCGACCGATTGGCCCTTCTCGTCGACGATGAGGACACGGTCGGCGTCGCCGTCGAGGGCGATGCCGATATCGGCGCGCAGTTCCCGGACTTTGGCGGCGAGCGCGGCCGGTGCGGTCGATCCGACGTCGCGGTTGATGTTGAAGCCGTCCGGCTCGACACCGATGGCGATGACCTCCGCGCCGAGTTCCCACAGAGTCTCGGGCGCCACGCGGTAGGCCGCGCCATTGGCACAGTCGACCACGATCCTCAGGCCGTCGAGGGTGATGTTGCGCGGCAGCGAACGCTTGGCGAACTCGATGTAGCGGGCATGCACGCTCTCGATGCGCTTGGCGCGTCCCAGGTCGCGCGAGCCTGCGAGACGCTTGTGCAACTCGCCGTCGATCAGGGCCTCGATCTCGTGCTCGACGTCGTCGTTGAGCTTGAACCCGTCCGGCCCGAACAGCTTGATGCCGTTATCCTCGAACGGGTTGTGCGAGGCCGAGATCATCACCCCGATATCGGCGCGCATGGAGCGGGTCAGCATCGCCACAGCCGGGGTGGGCATTGGCCCGAGCTGGAGCACGTCCATCCCCACAGAGGTGAAGCCGGCGATCAGGGCGGTCTCGATCATGTAGCCCGACAGGCGGGTATCCTTGCCGATCACGACGCGATGACGATGATCGCCGCGCTGAAACACCAGGCCGGCGGCCTGACCGACCTTGAGGGCGAGTTCCGGCGTGATGACGCCGTTGGCGCGGCCCCGGATACCGTCCGTGCCGAAATACTTGCGCGCCATGATCTTCGCGTCCCGTTTCTAATCTTGAGCCGAGGAGGCCAGCTCCGTTTCCGGACGCCGTTCTCCCAGCCTCATCGGAGATGATGCGTCAGGATCTGTGCACCCGACAGCCTGAAGATCCAGTTGCGGGATAACGGGCGATAACCGAGGGCGATCGAGGAACCCGAACCAGCATTCGTGGAGACTTGATACGAACGAGCCCGCCGGAGGCGGGCTCGTGGTGTCGGAGCGATCGGTTCGCGCGGTGGCGATCAGGCCTGGGGCTGCGGCTCCAGTCCGTCGCTGCCGCGGGGACGACCGCGACCCGTGGACGGGACCGACGACCCGCGCAGGGTGGTCGGACCATCGCCCGCGTCGCGGATCGGCGGTCGGCCGGCGATGAGGTTCTTGATCTCATCGCCCGAGAGGGTCTCGTACTCGAGCAGCCCCTGCGCCAAGGCCTCGAGGTCGTCCTTGTGTTCGCCGAGGATGCGGCGCGCCTCTTCCAGGCCAGTCTCGACGAGGCGACGAACTTCCGCGTCGATCTTCTGGGCGGTGGCTTCCGACACCGTCTGCTGCCGGCCCATCGACATGCCGAGGAAGACCTCGTCGTTGTTCTCGCCGTACGCAACGGTGCCAAGCTCGGGGGAGAAGCCCCAGCGGGTGACCATCATGCGAGCGAGGCGGGTGGCCTGCTCGATGTCGGACTGGGCGCCCGAGGTCACCTTGTCGGCGCCGAAGGTCATCTCCTCGGCGATACGTCCGCCCATCATGATAGCGAGGCGCGAGGTCATCTGCTCGAACGACATCGACAGTTTGTCACGCTCGGGCAGCTGCATGACCATGCCTAGCGCCCGGCCGCGCGGTATGATCGTCGCCTTGTGGACGGGATCGGTCGCCGGCACGTTGAAGGCCACGATGGCGTGGCCGCCCTCGTGATAGGCGGTCAGGCGCTTCTCGTCCTCGGTCATGACCAGGGTCCGCCGTTCGGCGCCCATCATCACCTTGTCCTTGGCGTCCTCGAACTCGTGCATCGTGACGATGCGCTTTCCGCGACGGGCGGCGAGCAGCGCCGACTCGTTGACCAGGTTCATCAGGTCGGCACCCGAGAAGCCCGGGGTGCCGCGGGCGATGACCTTGAGGTCGACATCCGGCGCCAGCGGCACCTTGCGGACGTGGACGCGCAGGATGCGCTCGCGCCCGACGACGTCGGGATTCGGCACCATGATCTGGCGATCGAAACGGCCCGGTCGCAGCAGAGCGGGATCGAGCACGTCCGGCCGGTTGGTGGCCGCGATGATGATCACGCCCTCGTTGGCCTCGAAACCGTCCATCTCGACCAGGAGCTGGTTCAGGGTCTGCTCACGCTCGTCGTTGCCACCGCCGAGGCCGGCGCCGCGATGACGGCCGACCGCATCGATCTCGTCGATGAAGATGATGCAGGGGGCGTTCTTCTTGGCCTGCTCGAACATGTCGCGCACGCGGGAGGCGCCGACACCGACGAACATCTCGACGAAGTCCGAGCCCGAGATGGTGAAGAACGGCACATTGGCCTCACCCGCGACCGCCCGGGCGATCAGGGTCTTACCCGTACCGGGGGGACCGACGAGGAGCACGCCGCGCGGGATACGGCCGCCGAGGCGCTGGAACTTCTGCGGGTCGCGCAGGAACTCCACGATCTCCTGCAGATCCTCCTTGGCCTCTTCGACGCCGGCGACGTCGTCGAAGCTGACGCGGCCGGAAGCCTCGGTCAGCAGCTTGGCCTTCGATTTGCCGAAGCCCATGGCGCGCCCCGCGCCGGACTGCATCTGGCGGGACAGGAAGATCCAGGCGCCGATGAACACCAGGATCGGCAACCAGCTGACCAGCAACTGGATGAACCACGGCGTATTGTCCGATGGCGGGCGCGCGGTGATCTGCACACCCTTGCTCTGGAGCTTCGAGACGAGGCTTGGATCATTCGGGGCGTAGGAGGTGAAGTTGCCGCCGCCCACATAGGTGCCGCTGACGTCCTGCCCGGAGATCACAACCGTCTGGATCTTGCCGGAATCGGCATCGTTCAGAAGCTGGCTGTAGGCGATCTCGGAGCCGCCACCGCGATGACCCGGGTTCTGGAACAGGGTCACGAGGGCGAGCACGAGCAGGAAGATGACGACCCACAAGGCGAAATTGCGGAAATTCGGGTTCATCGATCTTTCCCTGGAGGCGTCCGGGCCCGCCGCGCGAAATGGGGCGAGTCAATCCTGACGCTCGCTCCCAATGTAGGCAGCGAGTCACCCCTTGCCAAGTCGACGTGCCGGCCATGTCATGGACCCAGCCATGGGCACGCGGCCGCAGCGACGTAGCCATGGGCGTGAAGCGGCGACAAGGCCGTGTCCGAACCTTCGGGTGACAGGCCTAATGCTTCGACACAGTCCTAATGCTGCGACGCAGTCCCGTGTGTCCGGCGCGTCGGAGCCGGTCTCAGGACGAGATCACCGGTGCGGGTCACCTCGAACAGGGTCTCGCGCAGGGTCCGACGCAGAGGCGTTCCGCTGCGCAGCGCCGGAACCAGCCCGTCGAGGACCAGACGCTCCAGACGCTCCAGGCGCTCGCGGCCGACGGAATGGTCCCACGTCGCGTTAAGGCGGGTGACGGCCAGGCTCGCGACACGAAGAAGCACCGCTGCCGGCACGGCGCGCAGGGCGGTGCCGTCGAGACGGATCGTCCCCCCGGCCTGCGACGTCGTCGCAGCCGCGAAGACCGTGCCGGCCCACGCGGCCAGGGCGGCGTCGTCTCGGCCGCAGCGCTCCGCCAGGCGGCACAGGCGGTCGGTGCTCAGTCCCTCCCGGTCGAGGTCGGGCCGCAGGCGACGCAGGCGGGCGCGGGCGTAACGGTCGTCGCCGTTCGAGGGATCGCGGATGAAGGCCAGTCCCCGCGCCGCGCAGTAATCGACGAGGTCGGCTTTCGCGAGGCCCAGGAAGGGCCGCCCCAGGCGGATCGAGGAGGTCAGATCACGGGTCGGGCGCATGCCCGCGAGGCCGGCCGGGCCGCTCCCCGCCAGCAGCCGCATCAGGACCGTCTCCGCCTGATCGTCGCGGGTGTGGCCGGTCAGCACGAGGCCGGCGCCGAGGGACCCGGCATGCGCCGCCAGGAGTTCGTAGCGCGCCGCGCGCGCCGCGGCCTGCACGCCACTGGCCGGCTTCGGTCCGGTCCAGACCAGCGTCCGATGCGGCAGGCCGAGGGTCCGGGCGGCCATCGCCACCGCGGCAGCCTCGGCGGCGGAGTTGGGGCGCAGGCCGTGGTCGATGGTGGCGACGTGGAGCGGCGCGGCGGACCCGGCCCGCGCGGCCGCGCCCATGAGAGCCGTCGAGTCCGGCCCGCCCGAGACCGCGAGCAGCACCGCCTCGGTGCCGAGCCAGGGCCGGATCGCGGCCTCGACCGTCTCCGGCGCGATGGTCAGGCGGCGCAGCGCGCGCGCTTCTGTTCGCGGCTCACGCCCTGGCGGACGCTGGCGCTGGCCGAGGGAAACTTCCGCTCCAGTTCCGCCAGGGTCGCGCAGGCCTGTTCGCGGGCGCCGAGCGCGTTGAGCGAGGCGCCGAGCTTCAGCATGGCGTCGGGCGCCTGGGCCGAACGGGCGTAATCGGTCGAGACCTTTAGGAACTGCTCGGCCGCCTCGCGATTGCGGTTGCGCTGCAGGTAGCTCTCGCCGAGCCAGTAGGTCGCGGCCGGCACCAGTGCATCACGCGGATGGGACTGGATGAACTGACGCAGGCCCATCTCCGCCTGCTCGTACTGACGCTGCAGGATGTAGGCGTAGGCGGTCTCGTAGTCGGCGCGGGCATCGCCCGATCCGGTGGCGGCGACGCTGCCGGGCCGCGGCGGATTCGGCAGCGCGCCCGTGGTGGGAACCCGCGCCGGCGGCGTCAGGTCCACCGGGCCGCCGAGGCCGGGCGGGGTCAGGCCGGGCTCGTCGTCGTCGGAATCCACGACCGTCGGAGGCACGCTGCGCATGCGCGGCGCCTCGGCGACGGGCGCGGTCGGCGTCGTGGTCCCGAGCTGCATCGGGGCGCCGGGACGACCGGGGTTCTGGTCGGGATCGAAGGCGTCGCTGCGCTTCTGCGGCTTGGCCGCGGCCGGATTGGTGCCCGCCGGGGCGCTTGGGCGTCCGCCCTTCATCTCCTGAAGCCGGAACTCCACGTCCTCCTGGAACTTGCGGAGCTGCTCTTTGAGCTGGCGATTCTCGTATTGCAGCGTCTCGATCTGCCCGGCGGTCTGGCGCGACTGATTCTCCAGCCGGTTGAGCCGGACCACGAAGTCCGACGCATCCTGCGCCTGGGACGGCACCGGAGATCCCGACAGCAGAAGTCCCGAGACGAGGCCCGTCGCGACAGCGAGGCGGGTTGCGCGGAGGAGGCGGGCAAGCATGGCGGTGGTTACCGGTGGTCGATGGACGAGGGCGTTGTCCCGGGGACAGAACCCGTCCGATACCAAATGCCGTGCCGCACGGCAAAAATGCGGCCCGGTGCGGCCCGCCCGACCTGCCCGGCGATTTTTCGAAGCGTTGTGCCTTTGCGAATACGAGACCCCGTCGCCGCACGCGCGGCACGGCGACGAGCGTCGTTCGGTGGCTTACGAACCGGCGCCCCGGTCGAGCACGGTGACGGCGCGGCGGTTCTGCGACCAGCACGAGATGTCGTTGCAGACCGCCACCGGACGCTCCTTGCCATAGGAGACCGTGCGGATGCGTCCGCCCGCGATGCCGCGCGAGGCGAGATAATCCTTGACCGACTGGGCGCGCCGCTCGCCGAGCGAGAAGTTGTACTCGCGCGTGCCGCGCTCGTCGGCGTGGCCCTCGATCAGGAAGGTGTAGCGCGGGTAGCGCTGCAGCCAGTTCGCCTGCTTGTCGAGGGTGGCGGTGGCGGTGGAGGTCAGGTCGGTGGAGTCCGATTCGAAGAATACGCGGTCGCCGATGTTCACCACGAAGTCCTGGGCGCTGCCGGGCGTATTGGCGCCGCCGTTCAGGCCGCCGCCACCGGCACCGAACCCGGACGCGTCGGCGAGATCCTTGTCATTGGTACAGGCGGCGACGCTGAGAGCGGCGCAGAGGGCGGCCGCCAGCGGAAACACGCGGAAGCGCGCGGTCATGGACATGATCCTGTTCTCCTCGGGCAGTGCCGCCAAATCGATCATGATCGGGGCGACGGCGCCTCGTGGGGCCCCCTCGGGGCCGCATGGGCGGTTCTTAGGCGATCTCGGTTAAGCGAAGGTTCCGTCAACCTTGAGCAACCCTTTTCGAATCCGGCCAGATTGCTGGGATGCGGACCCGAGCGCGGCGCGGAAAGACCGGAGGTCGATCCGCGACGACAGGGTTCGGAATCGCGCGCGATTGCGGCATCGGCAGGACATCGGCAGCACATCTGCCGGGCCGCCACCGTTAAGGATCAGGTTGTTGCGCAGCGGCAACAGGCGGGACTGAACCTGAGGTGCCGCCGGGATCGTCCGATGCGATCCGTCTTCGTCTGAGTCGCGTCAGCGGCGATCCCGAAGGATCTCGATCGCCGCGATCGCGTTGGTGGCGGCCGCCTGTGCCGCCGCAAGCGGCCGCGTCAGGTCGGCGCCCTGCAGGCAGGCCCGTTCCATCTCGGCACAGCGGCCGGACAGTTCGTTGAAGCCGAGCGACCCGCTCACCGAGAGCAGCGTGTGGGCATCGTGGCCGAGGGTGGCCCGGTCCGAGGCCGGAGCCCGCAGGCGCTGGGCGATCTCCGTCCTGAGGCGGTCGAGCAGGTCCATCAGCCGCGGACGGCCGAAGATGCCTTCGAGTTCGGTCAGGGTCCCGGGATCGTAGACCGGGCGCATCGCAGCGACCGACCCGGACCGCGCCGGGGACGTCCCGGCTTCGGGGGGCGGATGATCCGGCATGGGGGCGTTCCAAGAAGTCCTGTGGCCACGTTTTTGCCGAAGCCACGACGACGCCATAACCGCGACTTCGCCGAAACACTGCATCCGTTGATCGTCACTTAACGAATATCGGACCAAGTCGAGGGTGCAAAGCCTCTGGTGCGATCGATGCGACACCGTCACGTCCTCATGGTGGAGGACAACTACCTGCTCCTCGACATGCTCACTGGCCTCTGCGCGCGGAGCGGCATTGCCGTGGTGTCGGTTTCCAGCGGCGAGGCCGCAATCGCCGCGATCCGGCGGCCCGGGACCCAGCCTGCGAGTCCCGAGGGCGGGTTCGCGCTCCTGCTCACCGACATCAACCTGCCGGGCCTCATCGACGGCTGGACGGTCGCGGACGCCTTCCGGCAGTTCAATCCGGACTGCCCGGTGATCTACACCTCGACCAGCGGCTGCAGCGACCGGCGCGCCGTGCCGGACAGCGTCTTTCTCGGCAAACCGTTTCGCATCCAGGATGTGGTGGATCTGACCGGCGCTCTGATGCGGACGGGGCCGGCCGACCGGAGTGCGGACGCCCGCGCCGCGCTGGCCTGAGCCCCGGCGATCAGGCCCGAAAGATCGCCCGGACCGCCGGATCGGCCCGCCAGGCCTCGACGCGGGTGCACGCGAGCGCCGCCGGATCGTGCCGCCGATAGATCGCGAAACTCGCCGCGACGAACGCCGGAAGGTCGTAGAGCTTCGGGAAGGCCGCGCCGCGGGCCTTGTCCTTGAACACCATCGTTCCCGGCAGGCCGTAGCGCGCGGCCAAATCCGGATAGAGCGGCCAGACGACGTCGGCGGCGAGTTCGTCGGGCAGGTAATCCTCCACCGGCACGTCGACCGGCGCGAGCCCGGCTTCGCTGGCGAGGCGGCGGGCGATATCGGCGAGCACGAAGAGCTTGGGGTGGTTGAGCACATGCATGAAGCAGCCGCGGCGTGACCACCGGGCAAGATCCGCCTCCAGCGGAAAGACCATGTCGCGGCCGCCGCCGAGGAGGTAGACCGCCGCCTCGTTCCAGGCCTCGTAATAGCCGAGCTGCGCGTAGGTGGAGTCCCGGAACAGGGCCACGGTGTCCGCCGGACTCAGGCCCTCGAGATAGGCGCACAGGATGATGGCCGAGTGGTAGGGGCCGACCGGCGAGCGCACGAGGTGCGCTGCGGAGAGCGCGCCGACATCGCCGACATGGACCATGTCGGGGTGGTAGCCGGGGAACAGGATAGTGGGGAACAGGCGGACGCGTGGGTCGCCCTCCGCCAGGGCGTGGACGTTGCCGCCCTCGACGAAGCCCGTGGGGAAGAACTGCGTGAAGACGTGATCGAATGCGTCCAGGTGAGTGCGCAGGCGATCGAGGGTTCCGTAGTGCCGGGTGAGACGGCCCAGGGGGATCAGCGCGACGCGAGCGGTCGGGACCAGCAGCTGCAGCGCCTGGGCGACCCCTTCGGCCTGGCAATTACCCAGCACGGCGAGGCGCGGACCGGTGCGGGTCGGATCGACGGAGGGGGCCGCCCTGCGCCATGCTCCCGCCCAGGATCTCAACGATGAGACCGAGCGCGCCAGGGGTGCGACCCGCGCCGCGAGGGAACCCGACGGAGTGGTGGTGCGCGGCAGATGCGTGAGCGATCGGATGGAGATGCCGCCGTGGTGATGAACCCTTACGCCGATCTACCGGCCGAGCGATTCTGGCGCAAGGTGGTGGCCGGGGTGCCACCCTTCGCCCTCGCCCCGGGGCCATCGGAGCGCTTCACCATCGCGCGAGACGCCCGGGTGGCGACGGCCGGCTCGTGCTTCGCCCAGCACGTCGCCCGCGCCCTGACCGAGGCCGGCTTCGGGCATTACCTCGCCGAGACGGCGCCCGAGGGGCTGGCCCCCGACATCGCGGCCGACCGGCAATACGGCACCTATTCGGCCCGGTACGGCAACGTCTACACCGCCCGCCAATTGCTGCAGCTCTTCGATCGCGCTTACGGGACCTACACACCGGCCCTCGCGGCCTGGACGCGCCCGGACGGGCGCCTCGTGGACCCGTTCCGTCCGGGCATCGAACCGGACGGCTTTCCCGATCCGGAGGCCCTGGAGACCGCGCGCGCGACGCATCTCGCCGCGGTGCGGGCGATGTTCGAGACCCTGGACGTCTTCGTCTTCACCCTCGGGCTGACCGAGGGCTGGATGCACCGGCCGGACGGCGCGATGCTGCCCGTCGCTCCCGGCGTCATCGGCGGCAGCTTCGACCCGGAGACCTACGCCTTCGTGAATGCGCGGGCGGGCGACGTGCGCGACGACATGCTGGCTTTCCTCGCGCGCCTGTTCGCAGTGAACCCGGGCGCGCGGGTGATCCTCACGGTGTCGCCGGTGCCGCTGATCGCCACCTATGCCGACCGGCACGTGCTGGTCTCGAACACCTACAGCAAGGCGGCGTTGCGGGTCGCCGCCGAGGAGATCGTCGCGGCCGAGCCGCGCGCCGTCTACTTCCCCGCCTACGAGATCGTCACCAGCACCGCCAATGCCGGCCGCTACTATGCCGACGATCTGCGCTCGGTCACGCCGGTCGCGGTGGCGCACGTGATGCGGGTCTTCCTGGAGGCCTTCACCGAAGCCGCAACGGCCCCTGCCCTCACCCATCCGCTCGGACTCGAATACGTGCGCGCCGCCGGCATCGTCTGCGACGAGGAGGCGATCGAACGCAGCCTCGTCTGAAGGGCGTCCGGGACCTTCGAAGGCCCCGTTCCTACTGAAGATGCCGCGCGTAGGTGTCGCCCGCCGCGCGCTTCAGTTCGGCGCCGGCCTCGCGGCCGATCCGAGCCGCATCGGCGACCGGTCCGGCGCGCTGCACGCCCCAATGGGCGCTGCCGTCGGGCAGGAACAGCAGACCGTCGAGGGTCAGCGTATCGCCGGCGATCCGGGCCAGCGCCGCGATCGGCGTCCGGCACGACCCATCGAGTTCGGCCAGAAGGCCGCGTTCGGCATCCAGCTCGGCGGTGGCGCGGGCGGAGACCAGGGGGGTGAGGAGAGCGCGCACCTCGGCATCCGCCTCGCGGCACTCGATGCCGAGGGCACCCTGGGCCACGGCCGGAAGCATCTCGCCGACGTCGAGGACGCTGCGCGCCATGTCCGCCATGCCGAGGCGTTCCAGGCCGCAAAGCGCCAGCAGGGTGGCGTCGCAAGTGCCCTCCTCCAACTTGCGCATCCGGGTGTTGGCGTTGCCGCGCAGGGGCACGATCCGCAGGTCGGGCCGCCGCATCAGCACCTGGGCCGCGCGGCGCAGGGAGGAGGTCCCCACCCGGGCGCCGGGTGCGAGATCGGCGAAGCCGGCGGCGCGCGGCGACAGGAACGCGTCGCGCGGGTCGTCGCGTTCCAGGATGCAGGCGATGACGAGCCCGTCCGGCAACCAGGTCTCGACATCCTTCATCGAATGCACGGCGACGTCGACCACGTCGGCGTACAGCGCCTGTTCCAGTTCCTTGGTGAAGAGACCCTTGCCGCCGATCTCCGACAGCGGACGGTCGAGGATGCGGTCCGCCACGGTGTTGACCACCACGATCTCGGTCTCGAGGCCGGGATTGGCGGCGACGATCTGGTCCCGGACCATCCCGGTCTGAGCCAGGGCCATCGGGCTTCCACGCGTGCCGATGCGCAGGGGGCGTTGGATCATGGGCGAGGATCGCTCGTGTAAGGGTCGACCGGTGGCGGCGCTGGGAACCGGTGGGACATGTCGGTCCCTAGGTACGCAGTCCGTGGCCGGATGTCACCGGAAACCGGTTCGAACGGTTCGATCCGGCAAGCATTCGGAAACCACAACCCAACGTTGTCGCAGTCCCCGGGCGGATGTTAGCCCGCCCTCGACGCAAGCTCGGGTATGACGGGGTCACAACGACGTTATCAGCCGGATCGGCGGATGCTCACCGATGAAGCGCAGCAAGCTCGAAGCCTATTACGTGGAGACCTTCGGCGCCCGCGAGGCCGAAGGGGACGATGAGCCCGATCACTCCGCCTCGCCGAGGCGGCGCGACGTGCGTCCCGCCCGGAGACGACGGAGCGGCTTCGGCGTCCTGCGCCTGTTCAAGCTCGCGCTGATGTTGGGGCCGATGTCGATCCTGCTCGGCGCGACCCTGCTGATGGATTGCCAGAGTGTCTCGCGCGGATCGTGGGTTCCCGAGATCCTGCGCAATACGGCCTGCGCCCGACGCGATCTCGCCGGCCGGGTGCTCAACCTGGACGGCAACCTCCGCACCGTCGTGAACAGCATCCGGTAGACATCGATGCGTCGAACCGGCCCTCGGGGTCTCGCCCGGCATCTTGAGAGGACGTCGCGATGAAGCTTCAATCCGGTGGCGTGCTCACCGACGATCCCTACGGGCTGCGGCCGGAAGCCGAGGACGCCACGGATCCCTACACCGCGCCGCCCACGGCCCGGTCCGGCGGGGCGCAACTCCGCGATACCCTTTATCGGCCCAGGCTGGTGCGGTCCTTCCACCGTGCCGCGCGCGAGGGCGAGGAAGCGGAGGTCCGCACCGTTACCCTCGGCTGGGTCGCGTCGCTCGTCCTCAACCTGTTCCTGCTCGCCGCGCCGTTCGGGCTCGTGCTCGCTCTGCCGCCGGTCCTGGCCTGCCGCGATCGGGAGGAGCAGTTTGGGTTCTTCGCCGGGGAAACCCTCACGAGCTGCAGCACCGCCGGCATTCGCGAGCGGGTCAGGAAGCTCGATGACCGCATCAAGATGCTGGTGCGTGGGTCCGGCCGCTAGACCCGATCAGAACGCCTGGAGCGTCAGTTCGGTGTGCTCGACGCTCGGGGGCGCTTCGAAGCAGGGCGACACCATCGCCCGGTAATCCTTCCAGGCCTGGGAGCCGGTGAAGTCCACGGTGTGGTTCTCCAGGGTCTCCCATTCGATGAGCAGGCGGTAGCGCTGCGGCTTCTCGATGGAGCGACGGACCGCGAAGCTGCGACAGCCCTGGGCGGCCTTGAAGATCGCGGCGGCCTCGGCGATGCCGGCCTCGAACTCGGCCTCCAGGCCGGGCTTGACGTCGATCTGGGCGATTTCGAGGATCATGGGTCGGTCTCCGGTCGTGAAAGGGCGTTGCGGTCAGCGTAAGGGGCGGCCGAGGGCCTTGGCGAGCAGGCGCTGCGGGCTGCGCTCGGGCCGGGCCTGATCGGCGACCGCGAGGTAGCCGGTCTGCTCCAGCATGTAACGGCCGCCCATGGCCCCGTGCATGACGAGGTCGGAAAAGGTCACCCAGGTCTGTTCGGGGGCGAAATGCACGTCGGCCTGCGGCGCCGTCTCCTGGTAGGTCATGTCCTGCTTCAGGGCGTCGTGCAGGTGAAGCATGAGGTGATCGTACTCGCTGCGCCGGGCCTTGGTGATCTTGAGCAGCGCCAGCATCCGGGCGGAGAGCGGCGAATAGCCCGGCAGCCGCGGCAGGAATTTCTCCGCCATCGCGGAAAAGTCCTCGCCGACGCGCCAGTGGCGCGGCTGCCCGTTGGGATTGATGTTGCGGAAGATGCGCAGGATGCGCTTCTCGCCGATCGGGTTCGACGGGAAGGCGTCCACGTGCAGGCGGGTGTCGTCGCGGCGCCAGCTCAGCTTGCGCCGGTCGACGTCGAAGGGCCGGTACGAGGTGCCGGCCAGCGTGACCTTGCCGGCATAGGCCGGAAGATGCTCGGCGATCAGCGCCTCGGCGAAGGCCCGGTAGCGGATCAGGACCTGACGCAGGGCCTCCTGCTCCTCCGGCGTGCCGGCGGCGCCCCTTAGGGTGGCGGCGGCGCCCCGGATGTTGACGTTCTTGGCCTTGCCGTCGGCGAAGGGCCGCTCGACGAAGCGCTGCTCGAAGGCGCTCAGCGGGAAGTCGAGATCCGGGAACATCAGGACCGCGCCGTTCTCCAGGGCATCCACCAGGGAAGGCGTACCAGGCGCCGGCCCGGTGCGCGAGACGGAAACGATCGGGCTGATCATCGGGCGGGATCCTCGAAAACCGCGGCAGGATCGGCGGTTTAGCCGAATGCCGCGCCGGTTGCCACGGGCGATCGCGGCGACCGGATCGGATAACCCGGGCGCGGGCTTCGAAGCGGAGCCGCCCGGCGCGGACCAGCAAGTTCCAGATGTCGGACCGCCGCTCCGGGTGCGAATACCGGTGGATGGCGCAGGTTGGTCGTTGTCAACGCGGTTGACGAGGCTCAACCCTCACCGTCTGTCCGGCGCAACCCTGGCGTTTCGGTCGCGTTGATAGAACAGCCGCGGTTCCGGCCTCACGGAACCCCGCGGCGATGAGGATGCCGACGATGGCGACGTTGAAGGAATTCGAGGAGTCCCTGCGCGAGCACGGCATGCACATGGCCCTCGCCCTGCTCGAACGTCTGCGGGAACGCGACCGGGCCACGCGCACGATCAAGCCGGCCCGCCGCCTCACCGGGCAGAAGATGACGCCGGACCTCGCCCGCGCGATCCTGGAACTGCACGCTTCCACCGGCATGACCCAGCAGGAGATCGCCTTCAAGGTCGGGGTCAATCAGGGCCGCGTCAACGAGGTGATCAAGCGCGGCAAGTGGCTCGACGACGATCCGCACGCGCCGGAAGCGATCGCCCGCGACCGGGCCAAGGCACGGCTGCGCGCCGATCCCCCGGCCCAGCGTCCCGCCGTCCAGCGCGCGGCAGCGAAGCCGGGAGCCAAGCGCGCCAGGAGTGCCAAGCCGAATGCTCCCGCCCGGCGTCCGAGCCCGCAGGGTCAGCTGATCTTCGGCGACCTCTGACAGGCCGACCGGCTCGGAAGGGGATCATCCGGACCATGAATCGCGTTCTCGCGGCATGAGCCGTTCCCGGACCCTTCGTGTTGTTTGCCTCGCAGGCGCGATCCTGACGATCGCCGGTCCGTCGCTGGCGCAGCGGCCCTCGACCACTGCCATGTCCTGCCACCAGGCGAAGGGATTGGTCAACCGCCAGGGCGGGCTCGTGCTCGGAACCGGCGGCCAGACCTATGACCGCTTCGTACGTGACCGCAGCTTCTGCGAGATCACCGAAATCACGGTTCCGGCCTTTGTGCCGGCCGGCGACACGCCGCGCTGCTTCGTCGGCTATCGCTGCCGGGAGCCGAGTCGCGGGGACTGGCTCGACGACGGATTCTGAAAACCATGAAAGCGCCCCGGCCTTGCGGCCGGAGCGCCCTTCACCGCATCCTGTGTCGGAGCCGATCGCCGATCAGGCGGCCTGCTGGACGGCGCCCTCGATAACGGGGGCGTTGGACGCGCGGGTCGTCGCGATCTGAATCTGGCGTGGCTTCTTGGCTTCCGGAATTTCGCGAACCAAGTCGATGTGAAGGAGACCGTTCTCGAGAGCAGCGCCCGTCACCTGCACGTAGTCGGCAAGCTGGAACCGGCGCTCGAAGGCGCGGGCCGCGATGCCCTGGTGCAGAAACTCCGCCGGCTTGGACGGATCGGACTGACGCTCGCCCTTCAGAGTCAGCGCATTCTCCTTGACCTCGATCGACAGATCGGAGTCCGTGAAGCCGGCCACCGCCACGGTGATCCGGTAGGCGTTCTCGCCGGTGCGCTCGATGTTGTAGGGCGGATAGGTCGGCGCCGCGTCGGCACTGACGAACTGGTCGAGGGCCGAGAACAGGCGGTCGAAACCGACGGTGGAACGATACAGGGGAGCAAGGTCGAACTGACGCATCACATATTCTCCATAAGAAGCAACATGCACAGTCTGGGTCCGCCCGAGGGCCGGACCAGTCGCACCGCCGTATTGGCCGGTGCCTCCGTGATATTGGCGCGGCTCTTCACGCTCGCAAGAGCCTCGGCCAGCCCCGCGATCGAAATTTTTTAGCTCCTTTCCTGACGTGAGACGTCCGCGATGCTGACCCTGCGCTCCACCCCCGACAATCCCGTTCCGCCGGGCGGTGCCTTGAAGGCGGTGCGTACCGAGGACGGGATCGAATTGCGCGCCGCGCATTGGCGCCCCACCACCCGGTTGGTGAAAGGGACGGTCTGCCTGCTCCAGGGCCGGGCCGAATTCATCGAGAAGTACTACGAGACCATCACCGACCTGCGCGGGCGCGGCTTCGCCGTCGTCGCCTTCGATTGGCGTGGACAGGGAGAGTCGCAGCGGCAGACCGACGATCCGCATCGGGGCCACGTTGCCCATTTCGACGATTACCGCCTCGACCTGAAGGCGATTGAGGAGGCGATCCTGCGCCCGTCGATGCCCCACCCACATCTGGGTCTCGCCCATTCCATGGGCGGCGCCATCGCGCTGACCGGCGCCCATGACGGATGGCTGCCGTTCCGGCGCCTCGTCACGGTGGCGCCAATGCTGTCGATCCGCATGGTGCGCTGGCCCGCGGGCGCGGCGGTACTGGCCCGGCTCCTCCACGCGATCGGACGTGGGCGGGCCTATATCCCGTTCGGCTCGGCGGTCTCGATGGCGACGAAGCCGTACCGGAACAACCGCCTGTGCCAGGATCCGAAGCGCTATGCCCGCAATGCCGCCGCTGCACGCGACGTCGGCGCCGGGGCGGTGGGCGATCCGAGCATCGCCTGGCTCACCGGCGCCTTCCGGGCGATGAAGCGCCTCGCCGATCCGGCCGTTCCGGGACGCATCACCCTGCCGACCCTGATCATCGCCGCCGGCGCCGATCCGGTCTGCGGCACGCACATCACCGAGCGCTTCGCCCGCGGCCTCCGGGCCGGCCATATCCTGGTGCTGCCCGATGCCCGCCACGAGATCCTGTCGGAGCGGGACGCCATCCGCCAGGATTTCTGGGCCGCCTTCGATGCCTTCATGCCGGGCTCCGACACCTCCGAACCGATCGAGAAGGACCGGGTCGAGGCCTAAGCCTCAGGGGTTGAGGTGGCGCAGGGCCGCCTCGTGCAGCCGGCGGTCGCCGGCGGCGACGATGCGCCCGCCGCCCGTGGCGGGGCCGCCGTCCCAGGTCGTGACGATGCCGCCGGCCCCCTCGACGATCGGGATCAGGGCGACGATGTCGTAGGGCTTCAGGCCGGCCTCGACCACGAGGTCGATCTGCCCGGCCGCCAGCATGCAATAGGCGTAACAATCGGTGCCGTAGCGGGAGAGGCGCACCGCCTCTTCGAGGCCGAGGAAGCGCTCGCGCTCTTCGCCTTGCGCGAACAGGCGCGGGTCGGTGGTGGCGAGGATGGCCTGATCCAGGGCAGTGCCGCGCCGGGTCAGGAGCTGGCGCTCGCCGCGTGCCGAGCGCAGGCGGGCGCTGGCGCCGTCGCCGGAGAAGCGCTCGCCGAGATAGGGTTGGTGCATCAGTCCGCGCACGGCCGCACCGTGATGGGTCAGGCCGATCAGCGTGCCCCAGGTGGGCAGGCCCGAGACGAAGGCGCGCGTCCCGTCGATGGGGTCGAGCACCCACACGCACTCGGCCTCCAGATTCTCCGAACCGAACTCTTCGCCGAGAATGCCGTGGGTCGGGAAATGACGGCGGATCATGCCGCGCATCGCCACCTCGGCGGCCCGGTCGGCCTCGGTCACGGGGTCGAAGGCGGCTCCGCCCCGCGCCTTGTCGTCCATGCCGAAGGCAGTCCGGAAGAACGGCAGGATCGCCTGCCCCGAGGCGTCCGCAAGATCGTCCATGAACCGCGCGAGATCGACCACACTCATCGGCCTGTCCTCCTTAGAAACGCGGCGCAGCGAAGCGGACCCGAGGGAGCATGGTCAAGTCCAAACATCGCCCCCGGAGAACCATGCCGGCGGCAGGGCTTCAGGGAGAGCTTCCGGCAGGGCTTCAGACAGGGCTTCCAGCAGGGCTTCAGGCGGGCATCGGCTGCACCCGGGCGAATTCGCCCTCCGGTTCCGGGGCCTTCGGCGCGGGAATGGCCTCGCCATGGGCGGCCGCCACCACCGCGTCCACGGCGGCGCGCAGCGAGGAGACGTGGATGTCGGCATCGACGGCCCGGCGCCGGGTCGCCTCGTCGAGACCGGCATCGTCGGCCTGCCACAGGCCGAGGACGAGCCGGGCGTCGGGCAGCGTCCGGCGCAGGCGCTCGGTCAGCCGGCGCAGGTGGGTCGGCTCGCCGCTGATCGCCATCGACACGATGCAGACGAGCTTGGCGGGACCGGGATCGAGGTCCGCGATCTTCGCGCGCGAAACGTCTGAGAACGGCACCACCCGGACGCCGATCCCGCGCTTGCCCAGCAGCTGCGCCAGGATCGCGCAGGCGGATTCGTCGACGAAGCTGCGTCCGGCCACGCACAGGACCGTGCCGGCGGGCCGCCACGTCTCCGGCACCGGCTCCGGGCGCGGCGCGTCCGGGTCGGCTTTGGCCTCGGTGTCGCTGCGCAGGTCGTCGCGGTCCGCCATCTCCGCGATCAGGCCGCCGACGCTGGTGCGGATGTCGGTCTTCTGGTCCGTGGTGAGCACGCCGCGGGCCGCGTCCCGGGCCGCCAGTTCGAGGCCCTTCACCACCACCTCGTCGTAATAGGCGGTGAGCGAGCAGTTCTTCAGGATGAGGTCGGCATGCTCCTGCGCCTCCTCGGGGTCGTCGGCCAGGATGCGCTGGTAGAAGTTCTCCACCGGCGTCAGGGCCGGCCGGTCGCCGAACAGCACGTCGAGGAATTCGAGCTTGTCGACGTGGCGACCGAGAACCACCAGGCAGACCGTGAGCGGGGTCGAGAGCAGCAGGCCGACAGGTCCCCACAGCCAGGTCCAGAACAGAGCCGAGACCAGGACCGCGAAGGGCGACATGCCGGTCGACTGGCCGTAGAGCATCGGCTCGATGAAATGCCCGACCAGGGGCTCGAGGATCAGGAACAGGATCAGGGTTCCGATCACCATCGACCAGCCTGGGTCGACCGCCGCCGCAAGCGCGAGGGGGAACAGGGCCGAGACGAAGGCGCCCACGTAGGGCACGAAGCGCATCAGCGCCGAGAAGATGCCCCACAGGACCGGGTTCGGTACGCCGAGGATGTAGAGGCCGATGCCCACCACGAGGCCGAACGAGGCGTTCAGGGCGAGCTGGACCAGGAAGTAGCGGCTGAGGCGCTTGGCGGCATCGTCCATCGCCACGGTGGTGCGGTGGAGATCGCTGGACCCGGCCAGCCGGATCATCCGGTCGCGCAGGTCCTCGCGTTGCATCAGCAGGAAGAGCAGCACCACGAACACGATGCCGATGGTCGCCAGGGGATGCAGGATCGGCGAGAGCAGCGTGCCCGCCAGCGTCACCGGACCCGGTACGCGCTCCTTCACCTCGACCAGGATCGCCTTGTCGGGCGGGGCGGGATTGGCCTGGGGATTCGGGCCCGTGGACTTCACTTCGGGCTTCGGCTCCGGCTTCGCCTCCTCCTGGCTCTCGTGCATCGTCCGGCCGATGCTGGCGACGTAGCCGGCCAGGCGCCCGGCGGGGGTGTCGTTGAGGCCCTCGATCTTGCGCTCGATGGTGCTCCGGTAGCGCGGGACGTCCTTGGCGATGTCGGCGAGTTGGACGCCGATCAGGGTCGCCAGGGCTGCGGCAGTGCCGAGCGCGAGGACCACCGAGGTGGCGACAGACAGGAAGCGGCCGAAATGCCAGCGCCGCAGCAGGTTCACCAGTGGGCCGAGCACGAAGGAGAGCAGGATCGCAATGGCGATCGGGATCAGGACGTCGCGTCCGACATAGAGCCCGGCCATGATCAGGGCCGCGACGATCAACGGGGAGGTGAGAGCCTGGGGCGGCGTTGCGGCCGCCGCGATGCGTGTCGGTCGCGGAGGGACGAGGGACGGCTTTGGGGTCGATGTCAGGGCCATTCCGATTCCGGTTCTCGACGCAACGCGCGCGCTCCCGTCGACCGGGCTACGGCGATGAGAAGGCTGCCCGAAGAACGATGAGCTTAGCGAAAACGATCCCTCAGAACCGTTCGTCTCGTCGCGAAACCGTGATCTCATGCGGAAGGCGTGCATCCGACGCATGACTGCAGGAGCGGTGCGCCTGTAAAGCACCTGTTCATGACAGGAGCGCCGGGACGGTTCGTCGATGATGGGCTGCCGATTTCGGAACGTGCGGGGCTCTTGCGTGATGAGCTGAAGATCTCACTCGGTAGCGACCGGACGAAATCTCAGGTTGTCGGGCGCTTTGTGCGATCGGACGCGGGAGCAACCGATTGGGGCAGCCGGATCGACGTTGTGACGGAGGCTGACATCTCTCCGTATCAAAATGAATATCGGTCTTCTGTATTTGGAAGAACGACACCGAGGCACAGTATCATCGCCGAAAAACAACGATAGATTGCCATTTAAGGGAACGATAAACTTGTTCGCTTATCCCGTGTCGGAGGCTCGATGAGCGATCGACCAGGCAGAATGACTGGAGGCGGGTTTGTACGACGCGGCGATTGAGGTGGCCCCCGGATCGGATGCGTCCGACGCCACGAACCTTCGTGACATCGCGACGGAAATCGCCGCGCTGCAGCGCATCTCCTCCGACAAGAGCCGCCGCATCCAGGCGATCACCGGGCAGGTCAAGATTCTCGCGTTGAACGCCCTGATCGAGGCGGCGCGGGCCGGTGAGATGGGCCGAGGCTTCTCCGTGGTCGCGCAGGAGGTGCGGGCGATCGGTGCCGAGGTCGAGAGCGTCGCCAAGGCGCTCGAGGTCGAGCTGTCGAACCGCATCGCCGGCCTGCAGGTCCGGGTCAAAAGCTTCGCGGAGGAGTCGCAGACGACGCGGCTGATCGACCTGGCCCTGAATGCGGTCGAGTTGATCGACCGCAATCTTTACGAGCGGACCTGCGACGTGCGCTGGTGGGCGACGGATGCCGCGCTGGTCGCCTGCGCGGCGGCGCCGGCGCGCGCGACGTCCGATCACGCCACCGCCCGACTCGGCATCATCCTGGATGCCTACACGGTCTATCTCGACCTGTGGATCTGCGATCTCCAGGGCAAGGTCCTGGCCCATGGACGGCCGGACCGCTATCCCGACGTCGTGGGCCGCAATGTTGCCGATCAGGCCTGGTTCCAGCGTGCGGCCGCCCTCCCCGACGGCGACGCCTACGTGGCCGCCGACGTCATGTGTCAGCCGCTCCTGAACGGGGCGCAGGTCGCCACCTACTGCGCCAGCATCCGCCAGGAGGGCAACAGCCGGGCCGCGCCCATCGGCGTTCTGGCGATCCATTTTGACTGGCAGGCCCAGGCCCGCGCCATCGTCGAGGGCGTCCGCGTCGCCGACGAGGACCGGGCGCGGACCCGCGTCCTGCTGGTCGATGCCCGGCAGCGGGTGATCGCCGCTTCGGACGGGCGCGGCGTGCTGGAAGAAACCCTGCCGCTCGCCATCGCCGGACGGGACAGCGGCGCCGATCTCGACCCGCGGACCGGTCGCACCGTCGCCTTCCACCGCACCCCCGGCTACGAGACCTATGCGGGGCTGGGCTGGTACGGGGTGATCGTTCAATCCGCGACCTGAGGCGCGGGCTCGCGTCTCGAAGTCAGGTTCGCATTTTGGAGTCGGGCTTGCGCCTCAGACCAGGACGGGCATCGCCGCCTGACCCTCGACGCCGAAGACCCGGGTGTACCGGGCGATCGCCTCGGCCGGACCGATTGCCTTCGAGGGATTGTCCGAGATCTTCACGGTGGGCCGCCCGTCGGCGTCGATGACCTTGCAGACGATGGAGATCGGGTCGAGGCGGCCATCGGGCACGAGGCCGCGGAAGTCGTTGGTCAGAAGGGTGCCCCAGCCGTAGCCGATGCGCATCCGGCCGTGGAAATGGACGTGGATCGCCTCGATGGTGTCGATGTCGAGCCCGTCGGAGAAGATCGCGAGTTTTTCGCGGGGGTCCGAGCCGCGCGAGCGCCACCAGGCGATGGCCTCCTCGCCGCCGGCGATCGGCTCCTTCGAGTCGATGCGGATGCCGGTCCAGGCGTTCATCCAGTCGGGGGCGTTCGCCAGGAAGCCCGTGGTCCCATAGGTGTCGGGCAGCATCACCAGCAGGTTGCCGGCGTAGTCCTGCTGCCAGTCGGTCAGCACGTCGTAGGGTGCGCGGGCCAAGCCCGCATCGTCGTCGGCCAGGGCGGCGTAGACCATCGGCAGTTCGTGGGCGTTGGTGCCGACCGCCTCGACCTCGCGCCGCAGGGCGATGAGGCAGTTCGAGGTGCCGAGGAAGCGGTCGCCCAGGGCCTCGTGCATCGCCTCGACGCACCAGTCCTGCCACAGGAAGCCGTGGCGCCGGCGCGTGCCGAAATCCGCGATGGAGAGGCCGGGCAGGCGCTGCAGCCGCTCGATCTTCTCCCAGACCCGCGTCATGGCGCGGGCGTAGAGCACCTGCAGGTCGAGCTTGCCGAGATGGCGCACGACGCCGCGCGTACGCAGCTCGTTGAGGATGGCGAGCGCCGGCACCTCCCACATGGTGGTTTCGAGCCAGGGGCCGTGGAAGGTCAGGACGTACTGCCCGTCCCGGGCTTCCAGCTCGTATTCGGGCAGCCGGAAGCCCTCGAGCCAATCCATGAAGTCGGCCGAGAACATCTGGCGCTGGCCGTAGAAGGTATTGCCGCGCAGCCAAGTCGACTCGCCCCGGCTCAAGCGGACCGAGCGGGCGTGATCGAGCTGCTCGCGCAACTCGCCCGCATCGACGAACTCGGCCAAGCGCACCTGCCGCGAGCGGTTCTGGATCCCGAAGGTGACGCGCGCGTCGCGATGGCGGCGAAAGATCGTCTGCGCCATCAGGAGCTTGTAGAAATCGGTGTCGAGCAGAGACCGGACGATCGGGTCGATCTTGAAGCTGTGATTGTACACCCGCGTGGCCAGATCGAGCATGGTTCGGATCACGGTCCCTGGCGCGGATCTCCGGCGTCTGCGCGCCGGAAGAGGCGCACGGCATCCGGCAACAAGTCAATCGTGCCCCGCACGGAGCAGGCATGAGGAGTTGCGCCGGGCGCGACGGGTGGGCGACCCTACGCCATCACGAAAAAGGGCGACGCGCCCCTCGGCACGCCGCCCGTTCTGGTCACGCCGGCGGATCCGCTCAGGCGAGATCGACCTTCTTGGTCTCGGTCTTCGGGGATTCACCGGTCAGCGCGGCTTTCACGTAGCCGTAGACGTGCAGCATCGTGGCGTTCGGGCTGTCCCAATACTCGCCCTTCTCGGGGTGCACGCGGATCAGGGCGACTTCCGGGTCGTCCTTGCCGTTCGGGAACCAGGTCTTCAGGCTCTCGCTCCACTTGTCGTCGATCGTCGCCTGCTCGGTGACGATCTCGGCCTTGCCGGCGATCGACACGTAGGTCTGGCTCGACGGGTCGGAATAGGCGAGGTTGATCTGGTTGTCCTTGCTGATCTCGGCCGTCTTGGGCGAATGCAGCTTGGTGAAGAACCACAGGTCGCCGTTCTCATCGGCTTCCTGGCACCACATCGGGCGGCTGTAGAGCTTCCCGTCCTGGTCGGCGGTGGTCATCATCGCGACCTTGACCTCCTTGATGAGGGCGAACAGCTTCTTGGCGCCCTCGTGGTCGCGGTGGTTGCCCTGGTGCATGGGATCGTCATCTCCAACTCGTCGAACGGCATCCCGGCGCGCTCGCACGCAACCGGATCGTGTCCTCAACGGGCGAGGGCGGCATTGGTTTCGGAGGCGAGCGCGGGGGGCTTGATCGGGGGGCCCACTTTGGTCGCCGAGGCCATCTTGGTCGGGGCCGCGGTCTGGTGCGTGACGCGCGGCGGCTGGCGGCGCATCGCCCCGAGCCGTCCGAGACGCCGGTCCTCCGGCATCATGGTGGCCCCGCCGATGTATCGCACCACGTGACAGTTTCGGCCGTGGCGCTTGGCTTCGTAGAGGGCGCCGTCCGCCTCGCGGAGAAGTTCGTCGGCCGACGTCGCCCGGCCCGATCCCGCGACCGCGATCCCGATGCTCACGGTGACGAGACCGTGGCCATCGCCGCGCCCGCCATGCGGGATGGCCAGCCCGGCAATGCCGGCCCGCAGCCGTCGCACCACGCGGTCGACCGCCCGGGCATCGCAGCCCCGCATGAGAATCGAGAATTCCTCGCCGCCGTAGCGCGCCACGCAATCGCGGCCGTTGCGCGTCTCGCCGGACAGGGATTCGGCGATCCGGCGCAGGCAGGCATCGCCCGCCGGATGGCCATAGGCGTCGTTGAAGCGCTTGAAGTGATCGACGTCGATCATCAGCAGGGCGATTCCGCGGGTTTCCCCGGCGGTGGCGGCCAGGGCGGAATCCAGGGCGCGGCGGTTGGCCAGGCCCGTCAGGGCGTCGGTTTCGGACAGGACGGTGAGCACCCGCCGGTCCTGCTCCAGGCCGGCCGAGCGCAGGATCTCGCGGAGCGAAACCAGGTAGGCCCGCCGCCGGACCCCTTCGATCTGGTGGTTGCCGTAGAGCACGAAGAAGCTACCGGTCAGGGTCTGGAAGGCGAGGCAGAGGGCGAGTTCGGACGAGAGGTCCGAGCGCAGCCCGATGCTGGCGAAGGACGCCGCCGCGCTGAGGCCGGTGAGGATGAGAGCGTGCGGGAATCGCAGCACCAGCATCATGGTGGCGAACACCATCATCAGCGGATACTCGATGTAGCAGACGGCGCTCACCGTCTCGCGCTCGAGGCTGAACAGCAGGATCGGCACCGCCGTCACCAGCAGCATCGTGGCGGTGACCATGCGCTCGCGTCGCGGACCCGACATCCGGGTCACCGACCAGGCCAGCAGCAGGCCGATCGGCGTGACCAGCAGCAGTCTCAGGCCCATCGCCAGGGGCAGCATGCCGGGCATCAGCAGCGCCGTCGTGAGATTGTATGCGTTGTGGAACACGAGGCCGATCAGGATCGTGCGGCGCAGATGCAGCGCCCGCTCCCGGCCGGTGTCGATCTCGAAGCGGGCCGAGACGGGCCGCGAGAACCGCAGCAGCGTGCGGCTCATCGTCAGGTCGCCGTCGGCGACGTCACCGCGCGCACGGACCTGCGAGCCCCGTACCGAAGTCGGAAACCGAAAACGCAACCAATGAAACACGAATGGTCGATCCTGAGAGGAGCGAGGCCGCCGTCCGGCGCCCTCCTTATGTGGCCTATCGAACGTTGCCGAGGGGCGGGTGGACGCAAAGTCCCCCTCGTCCCCTCGCCTCATGCCTAGCGAAATCTGAATGAAGTCTCTGAAACCCGGATCTTGGCGGATGATGCCGGCGCCCTCGTCCCGATCCGGCCAGTGCCCACCCGCGACCCGCGGTCTCGCCCCCGGGAGGCCGGGCAAGCCTTGCGCTCGGGCGGCGCCTGTGCTGTCGCATGGGTTCCCCGTGGATGGGACGGCCGCCGCCGGACGATCCGCGCTTCCCCGTTAGTCTCCCGCCCCAGCCGTTTCGGCCGGACGCGGTAAGGAGCCGGCCCCTTGGCGATCACCCGTGACGACGTCCTGAAGGTGCTCTCGACCGTGACCGTGGACGCGGCCGGGACCACCCTGCCGGCCTCCGGCCGCCTGTCGCAGGTGGTGGTGGATCCGACCAACCGGGTCATGTTCTCGATCCTGATCGACCCGAGCGAAGCCGAGCGGTTCGAGCCGATCCGGCGCCGGGCGGAGGGCGCGCTCCTGGCGACACCGGGCGTCTCCGGCGTGTTCGCGAGCCTGACCTCGGAGCGCGGCCCGAACCAATCGGCCCAGACGCCGCCGCCGCCTCAGCCCCCCGCCTCCGGTCGCGCAGCGGCGGCCCCGCCGCCTCGCACCGGCCCGGCCCTGCCGGGCGTCCGCCACATCGTCGCGGTCGCCTCCGGCAAGGGCGGCGTCGGCAAGTCCACCACGGCCTGCAACCTCGCCCTCGCGCTTGCCGCACAGGGCCTGAAGGTCGGTCTGCTCGATGCCGACATCTACGGACCCTCGGTGCCGAAGCTGTTCGGCCTGTCGGGCAAGCCCCGCGTCATCGAGGAGCGCCTGCTCGCCCCGATGGAGGGCTTCGGCATCAAGGTGATGTCGATCGGCTTCCTGATCGAACCCGAGACGGCGATGATCTGGCGCGGTCCGATGGTCCAATCCGCCATCACCCAGATGCTGCGCGAAGTCGCCTGGGGCGAACTCGACGTCCTGGTGGTCGATATGCCCCCCGGCACCGGCGATGCCCAGCTCACCATGGCGCAGGCGACGCCGCTTTCCGGCGCCGTCATCGTCTCGACGCCCCAGGATCTGGCCCTGATCGACGCCCGCCGGGGCGTCACCATGTTCCGTAAGGTCGCGGTGCCGATCCTTGGTGTCATCGAGAACATGGCGACCTTCATCTGCCCACATTGCGGCACTGCCTCGCACATCTTCGGGCATGGCGGCGCCCGCGCCGAGGCCGAGCGCCTGGAGGTGCCGTTCCTCGGCGAGGTGCCGCTGAACATGACCATCCGCGAGACCTCCGATGCCGGCCGCCCCGTGGTGGCGGTGGACCCGGACGGGCCGCACGCGCAGGTCTATCGCGGCATCGCCGCCAAGCTCTGGGCCAACCTGACCGGCGGCCCGGCCCCGCGCGCGGCCCCCCGCATCGTCATCGAGTAGGCCGATGCCGCCGGTGCTGGGCGTCGTCCTCGCCGGAGGGCTCTCGCGACGCATGGGCGGCGGCGACAAGCCGCTGCGCCAGCTCGGCGGCCGCACCCTCCTCGACCGCGTGGTGTCGCGCTTGGCGCCGCAATGCGGGGCCGGCCTGATCCTCAACGCCAATGGCGACCCGGCGCGGTTTCCGGGGTTTCCCGGCACGGTCGTGCCCGACGGCGTTCCGGACCACCCGGGTCCCCTGGCCGGCATTCTCGCCGGCCTCGATCACGCGGCGTCCCACCATCCGGTGGTGACCCATCTCGCCAGCGTTTCGGGCGATGCGCCGTTCCTGCCCCTCGACCTCGTCGCCCGACTCGCCGACGCGGCCGAACCGGTCGGCACCATCGCGATGGCGGCCTCGGGCGCGCGCGAACACTTCACGGTGGCGCTGTGGCCGGTGGCCCTGCGGGCGGACCTGCGCGAGGCCCTCGTGGTGCGGGGCGAGCGCCGGGTCGGCGCCTTCCTGAGGCGCCACGCGGCCGTCGCGGTATCGTGGCCGGTGGAACCCTACGATCCGTTCGCCAACATCAATGCGCCGGAGGACCTGGTCGCGGCGGAGGCGGTCCTGGCCGACATCGCCGGGCCGTGATCGCCCGGCCGGTCGGCGACGGGACCGTGTGCGGCGGGAATTGAGGACGGACCCCGTAAAACGAAAGACGTGCCCGCGCTCTCGCACGGACACGTCTTTCAAGATCGATCGTTCCCGAAGAAGCGTTCCCCAAGAACCGTTCTCGAAGAACCGTTCCCGAAGACCGGTCGATCCGGGTCGGATCAGGCGGCGCCGACGGTCGCCTTGACGATCTTGTCGGGGGTGCGCGGCGGCTCGCCCTTGTTCAGGGTGTCGACCACGTCCATGCCCTCAACCACCTTGCCCCAGACGGTGTACTGCTTGTCGAGGAAACGGGCATCGCCAAAGCAGATGAAGAACTGCGAGTTGGCCGAGTGCGGGAAGTTGGTGCGGGCCATCGAGCAGGTGCCGCGCACGTGCGGCTCGGCGTTGAACTCGGCATTGAGGTCGGGGAGGTCGGAGCCGCCCGAGCCGGTGCCGGTCGGGTCGCCGGTCTGGGCCATGAAGCCGTCGATGACGCGGTGGAACGGCACCCCGTCATAGAAGCCCTGTCCGGCGAGCGTCTTCAGGCGCTCGACGTGGCTGGGGGCGAGGTCGGGGCGGAGCCCGATCACGACGCGGCCCTTGGTGGTCTCCAGGATGATGGTCTCGGTCTCTGCCATGGGTCTAGACTCCTTGTCCCTTGGGTCCTTGGTAGATGAAGCGGAGCGCGATGGGGCGCCCCGCAATGGCCGCGCCGAGGGCGGGGGTGATCCGGGCCGGCGTGCAGCGCCGGATCGCCGCCAGAGTCGCATCGGTGAGGATGCGGTCGGCACGGGTATCCAAATCCTGCGTCGCGTAGGTGACGCGCGGCGCGCCGATGACGCTGCCGTCGCGCCGGAGCGCGAAGCGGGTCGTGATCTCGGCGCGCCCCAAACCCGTCAGCCCCGGCGGGATTTTCCAGCAGGCGGCGAGGACGGGATACAGGCTCCGGAGCGTATCGGCGGGCGACCGCGCGTCCGCCCGGCCCGGGACCGGCACCCGGACGGTGCCGCGCAGGGTTTCGGGAAGGCTCAGCGGGCCGGTCGACTGGGCGGCCTGCGCGACGGCCGAGACCGTGAGCGTGGCCGCTCCGATCAGGGCGCTCCGCAGGCCGCCCTGCCGCACCTTACTTGGCCCCCTGTGCCATCTGCATCTTCACGATCTTGTCGGGGTTCTGGACCGCGCCGCCGGGCGCGCCCGGGGCGGCCTTCTTGATCGCGTCGACGGCCTCCATCCCGGAGGAGACCAGCCCCACCACCGTGTACTGGCCGTTCAGGAACGGCGCGTCGCCGAGGCAGATGAAGAACTGGGAATTGGCCGAATTCGGGTCCGACGAGCGGGCCATTCCGACCGTGCCGCGACGGAACGAGGCCTGCGAGAACTCGGCCGGAATGTTGGGCAGACTCGAGCCGCCGGTGCCGTTGCCCTTCGGGTCGCCGGTCTGGGCCATGAAGCCGTCCATCACCCGGTGGAACTTGAGGCCGTTGTAGAAGCCCTGCTTGATCAGGGTCTTGAGCTGCGCCACGTGTTTCGGCGCCAGCTCGGGCCGCAGCTCGATGGTGACGCGGCCGTCCTTGGTGTCGAGGTAGACGGTGTTCTCGTCCGCCGCCCGCGCCGCCGGTGCGGTCGCCAGCAGGCCGGCCACGGCCAGAAGGGCGACCCGGCGGTTGAGTCCGAAAGTCTTTTTGCCAGAAGTCATGAGAATCAGCGGTCTCTCGTTGGACGTGACGGAGGGAATCAGTGGCGTTCAGGCCGTGCCGAAGCGCTGCGCGAGGCGCGTCGCCACCACCTGCGGCACGAACGGCGAAACATCGCCCCCCATGGCGGCGATCTGGCGGACCAGGGTGGCGGTGATGGGCCGGACGCCCGTAGACGCAGGCAGGAACACGGTCTGCACCTCCGGCGCCATGGCGCCGTTCATGCCCGCGAGCTGCATCTCGTAGTCGAGGTCGGTGCCGTCGCGCAGGCCGCGGATGAAGACGCTGGCGCCGACCCGTCGCGCCGCCGTCACCGCGAGGTCGTCGAAGGTCACGATCGTCAGCGCCGTGCCCTCGGCCTCGGCCAGGGGCTCGCAGGTGAGGCGCAGAAGCTCCGCCCGCTCCTCGGGCGAGAACATCGGCGCCTTGCCGGGATGCACACCGATGGCGATGACGAGGGTGTGCACGAGCCGGCACGCCTGACGGATGACGTCGAGGTGTCCGTTCGTGACCGGGTCGAACGAGCCGGCATAGAGGGCGGTGCGGATCATCGCGGCCCGGGGTAGAGCATTTCGTCTCGAAACGGAACCTCCGGCCCGGAGGGAACCCCTCAGTCGGGAAGGAAGCCCTCAGCCGCGAAGCAACCCCTCAGCCCGGAAACGACACGGGCGGGTCCTCCGCCGAAGGCCCGCCCGTGTCGTTCGTTCGTGGCCGTGCGCCGTGGCCTACGCGGCCTCGTCGCCGCCCTCGGTCTCGTCCTCGCCCTCGATGTGCTCCACCGACACGACCTTCTCGGTCTTCTCGGTGTTGAACACCGTCACGCCCTGCGAGGCGCGGCCGACGATGCGGATGTCGTCCACCGGCACCCGGATGAGCTGGCCGCCATCGGTGACCAGCATGATCTGGTCGGAGGGCTGGACCGGGAAGGAGGCCACGAGGTTGCCGTTGCGGGCATTGACCCGCATGGCCGTGATGCCTTTGCCGCCGCGGCCCGAGGTCCGGTACTCGTAGGACGACGTCCGCTTGCCGAATCCGCGCTCCGACAGCGTGAGCACGAACTGCTCGTTGGCGCCCATCTCGTTGTAGCGATCGAGCGAGATCGCGCTGGCCTCTGCGACGCCCTCCTCCGCCTCGGGGCTCGTCGTCTCCTCGCCCTCGACGCCGTCGCCGATCACAGCGCGCCGCATCTTCAGGTAGCCGGCGCGCTCCTCGGGGCTGGCGTCGAAGCTGTTGAGGATGGTCATCGAGATGACGCGGTCGTCCTTGGCCAGGTTGATGCCGCGCACGCCGGTGGAATCGCGGCCCTTGAAGACGCGGACATCTTCGACGGGGAAGCGGATGCACTGGCCCGCCTGCGTGGTGAGCAGCACGTTCTGGTCGGCGCGGCAGATCTCCACGTGGACGATGTGGTCGCCCTCATCGAGCTTCATGGCGATCTTGCCGGCGCGGTTCACCTGCACGAAGTCCGAGAGCTTGTTGCGCCGGACCCCGCCGCTGGCGGTGGCGAACATGACGTCCAGGGTCTCCCAGGAGGCCTCGTCCTCCGGCAGCGGCATGATGGTGGTGATGCGCTCGGTGCCAGCATCCATGGACAGGATGTTGACCAGCGCCTTGCCGCGCGCGTTCGGCGCCGCCATCGGCAGGCGCCAGACCTTCTCCTTGTAGACCTGGCCCTGGTTCGAGAAGAACAGGACCGGCGTGTGGGTGTTGGCCACGAACAGGCGGGTGACGAAATCCTCGTCGCGGGTCGCCATGCCGGAGCGGCCCTTGCCGCCGCGGCGCTGGGAGCGGTAGGTCGAGAGCGGCACGCGCTTGACGTAGCCCGCGTGGGATACGGTGACGACCATGTCCTCGCGTTGGATCAGGTCCTCGTCCTCGACGTTGGCGTCCCAGTCGAGGATCATGGTCCGGCGCGGGGTGGCGTAGGCCTCGCGGACCTCGGCGAACTCGTCCTTGACAATACCCATGATGCGCAGGCGCGAGCGCAGGATGTCGAGATAGTCGGCGATCTCGTCGGCGAGCTTCTTCAACTCGTCGCCGATCTCGTCGCGCCCGAGGGCGGTCAGGCGCTGCAGGCGCAGGTCGAGGATGGCGCGGGCCTGGACCTCGGACAGGCGATAGGTGCCGTCATCCGACACCCGGTGGCGCGGATCGTCCACGAGGGCGATCAGCGGCGCGATGTCGTGGGCCGGCCAGTCGCGCGCCATCAGCGCGTCGCGGGCGCTGTTGGGGTCGGGCGAGGTCCGGATCAGGCGGATCACCTCGTCGATGTTGGCGACCGCGATGGCGAGGCCGCACAACACGTGGGCGCGCTCGCGCGCCTTGTTGAGGAGGAACTTGGTCCGGCGGGACACCACCTCTTCGCGGAAATCGATGAAGGCCTGGAGCAGGTCCTTCAGGTTCATCAGCTCGGGGCGGCCGCCGTTCAGCGCCACCATGTTGCAGCCGAAGGACGATTGCAGCGGGGTGAAGCGGTAGAGCTGGTTGAGCACCACGTCCGCCATGGCGTCGCGCTTGATCTCGACCACGATGCGCATGCCGTCGCGGTCGGATTCGTCGCGCAGGTCGGAGATGCCCTCGATGCGCTTCTCCTTCACCAGCTCGGCGATCTTCTCCATCAGAGTCGCCTTGTTCACCTGATACGGGATCTCGGTGAAGATCAGCGCCTCGCGCTCCTTGCGCAGCTCCTCCACGTGGGACTTGGCCCGCATGATGACCGAGCCGCGCCCCGTGGCGTAGGCCTGGCGCGTGCCGGCCCGTCCCAGGATCGAAGCGCCGGTGGGGAAATCGGGGCCGGGCACGATCTCGGTGAGCTGCTCGATCGACAGGCCGGGTTCGTCGATGAGGGCGACGCAGGCGTCGATCAACTCGCCGAGATTGTGCGGCGGGATGTTGGTGGCCATGCCCACCGCGATGCCGCCGGCGCCGTTGACCAGCAGGTTGGGGAAGCGGGCCGGCAGGACGGTCGGCTCCTCGCGCGACTCGTCGTAGTTCGGCTGGAAGTCGACGGTGTTCTTGTCGATATCCGCCAGCAGCGCGTTGGCGGGCTTGGCGAGACGCGACTCGGTGTAGCGCATGGCCGCCGCCGGATCGCCGTCGACGGAGCCGAAATTGCCCTGCCCGTCGATGAGCATCAGGCGCATCGAGAAGTCCTGGGCCATGCGGACCAAGGCGTCGTAGATCGATTGGTCACCGTGCGGGTGGTAGAGACCGATCACGTCGCCGACGATGCGGGCCGACTTGACGTATTTGCGCTCGGGCAGGTGCCCGCTCTCGTAGGCCGCGTAGAGGATGCGCCGGTGCACCGGCTTCAGCCCGTCGCGCGCATCCGGCAGCGCCCGGCTCACGATCACGCTCATGGCGTAATCGAGGTAGGAGCGCTTCATCTCATCGGTGATGGAGACGGGCTTGATATCGGAGGCGGGCGGCGGCGTGCCGGCGCCCGGAAGTTCGTTGTCTGCCAAGGTCTTCGGTCTCTGCTGATACGAAGGCCCGGAGCGTCGGCAGCGCCGGTCAGGCGCGCCCGCTCACGGGATGTGTGTGCGCATCACCGGCGATCGGGCCGGGCCACGCATGGTCCTGCCCAAAGCCATAGCGCATTTCGATGGCGCAAGCCACCAAATCAGCCTTAACCCTCTGGCAACCAACGGTTTGCGCAGGCCTCGCCCAGGACGCTCTCGTGCGGGGGTGGCGAGCGACGGCCGTCCGCCGAACGCGAACGGGCGCGACACCCCCGGTGCCGCGCCCGTCAGCCGCCGCGAGGGCTCGGCCGATCCGTGAGGGACGATCTTCGGTACGGCGCGTGGCCTTGAAGACCTTGGCCCGGGAGTCTTCCGTTCTCGTGTGTCTGGTCGGGATCACCGGTTTCCCCTGATCCCTGACAAACTCTAGAACGGAATATCGTCGTCGAGGTCGAAGTTCGGCTTGGAGCCGCCGCTGCCCCCACCCGATGCGGGCCGGCGATCGCCGCCGCCACCGGACGAGCGGCCGCCGCCGGCACCGCCACCACCGCCGTAATCCCCGCCCCGGTCGCCGCCGCGTCCGCCACCGCCGCCGAAATCGCCGCCCCGGCTGATCTGGCCGCCGCCCTCTTCGTCCATGCCCATCTCGCCGCCGCCGCTGCGCCCGTCGAGGAGCGTCAGCTCACCCCGGAAGCGCTGCAACACCACCTCGGTGGTGTACTTCTCCGCGCCGGATTGGTCGGCCCATTTGCGGGTCTGGAGCTGGCCCTCGATATAGACCTTCGAGCCCTTGCGCAGGTACTGCTCCGCCACGCGGGCGAGGTTCTCGTTGTAGATCACCACCGAGTGCCACTCGGTCTTCTCCTTGCGCTCGCCCGACATCTTGTCCTTCCAGGACTCGGATGTGGCGATGCGCAGGTTCACCACCGGATCGCCGGAGGCGAGGCGCCGCGTCTCGGGATCGCGCCCGAGATTGCCCACCAGGATCACCTTATTCACGCTGCCGGCCATGCCGCTCTCTCCTACCGATCGATCTCACGATGCGCCGCAGCTCCGGGACCCGTCCTCCCGGCGGCCGCGATGTCGCCTTTCATGAGCTTCCGAACGGCTCCGGGCAATCGCGGCCAGCGAACTGTCCCCGTGACTCTCACGGGATTCGCGCAGGTTCACGTTCTATATTTGTTCTCATCTTTTGGCAAGGCGCATCGCGGGGATGCGCCTTGCCCTCGGCCTCACCCGAGGCGCACGAGGAGCTTGCCGAAGTTGCGCCCCTTCAGCAGGCCCGCGAAGGCGTCGGGGGCGTTCTCCAGGCCGTCGACGATGTCCTCACGGTGGACGATCAGCCCGTCGCGGAGCCAGCTGCCGACCTCGGCGAGGAAGTCCCGCTCCTGGGCGGCGAAATCCCAGACGATGAAGCCCTGGACGTGCAGGCGCTTCGACAGGATCGCCCGCATTAGCAGCGGGATCCGGTCCGGCCCGGGCGGCAGTTCGGTGGCGCTGTAGCCGGAGACGAGACCGCAGACCGGGATACGCGCGAAGGTGTTGAGGAGCGGCAGGACCGCATCGAACACCGCCCCGCCGACATTCTCGAAATAGACGTCGATGCCGTCCGGGCAGGCGGCCGCCAGGGCGTCGGGGAAATCCTCGGCCCGGTGATCGAGGGCGACGTCGAAACCGAGGGTCTCGCGCAGATAGGCGCATTTCTCGGGGCCGCCCGCGATGCCCACCGCCCGCGCGCCCTTGCGCTTGGCGATCTGCCCGACGAGGGAGCCGACCGGTCCAGCGGCGGCGGCCACCACCACGGTCTCGCCGGCCTTGGGCTGTCCGATGTTGAGGAGGCCCGTATAGGCGGTCATGCCGGGCATCCCGAGGACCCCGAGGGCGGTGGTCACGGGGGCCGCTTCGGGATCGAGCTTGCGCAGGCCCTCACCCGCCGCGGTATAGAAATCCTGCCAGCCGCCGAACCCCACCACCCATTCGCCGACGCGGTAATCGGGATGGTTCGAGGCCGCGACCTCAGCCACGGTGGCCCCCACCATGGTGTCGCCGATCGCGACGGGCTCGGCATAGGATTTCGCCGCGCTCATGCGGCCGCGCATGTAGGGATCGAGGGAGAGATAGCGGTTGGCGAGCAGCACCTCGCCGGCCTGCGGGGTCGGCATCCGTGCCTCTTCCAGGCGGAAGTGCGACGCGTTCGGTTCGCCGTGCGGGCGGGCGGCGAGGACGATGCGGCGATTGAGGGTGGTCGCAGGAACGGCGGTCATGGCGTCTCCGGGGATTCTCATGCCTGCGCGATGGCGGGCGAATCGACGAACGGGTGAGTGGGCCAGAAGGTGGGCACGGCCGGCCCGGCATGCAGTCAACAACGCGGATGGCAGACATGGCGGAAGAGCCGGCAACGCGGAAAAACGGGCAACGCGGAAAATGGGCAACGCGAAAGAACAGAAAACGTCGATGAATGCGCAACGCGGTTCCATGAACGAGAACGGGGGCCGGATTGCGAAAATGGATGCAGCGGGGCGAAGACGACGCGTCGAATCGACCGCACGAACCGGGCGCCGGGTTCCGCGCGGGGCGGTTGCGCGTTGTCCGATTGGAACGCTCAGGCGGGAGGACGCGGATGCGGCTGGGGTTGATGATCGGTGCGACGCTGCTGGGGATCGGCGCGGCGGAGGCCGCAGAGGATGCGCTGGCCCGGTATCGCTGGGTCTCGCGGGTTCTGGTGCTCTCGGCGCCCGACGCCGCCGATCCGAACCTCGCCGCGCAGCGCGCCATTCTGGCGAAGGCCGCGCCGGGTGTGAGGGAGCGGGACCTGGTAACCCTGGAGGCCATCGGCGACACCCCGGAGGCCCATCGGCTGCGCGGCGCACTCGGTTTGCCGGGCGGTACGTTCCGGGTCGTCCTGGTCGGTAAGGACGGCGGGGCGAAACGGACCGACTCATCTCCGCTGGCGGCCGGTGCGCTGTTCGACACCATCGACGCGATGCCCATGCGCCGCGACGAGCGGCGTCGCTGAGGTGATGCGCCGCGACGAGCGGCGTTGCTGAGGTCAAGCGCCGCGACGAGCGGCGTCGTTAAGATGGAGCGCCGCGACGAGCGGCGTCGCTGATCGGCCGGAAATCCGTCGCCCAACGAAAAAGGGCCGCACGCGGCGGCCCTTTCCGTATCGCCGGAACGGCTCAGTAGCAGCGCTCGACCAGCACCCGGCGATAGCCGTAAGGCGTCCAGCGCACGCGCGGGACTGTGTAGCAGCCGCCGCCGTAACCGTAATCGTAGGCCCCGTAGCCGACGGGGGCGTAGCCGTAGCCGTAGCCCGGGCCGTAGCCACCGTAGAGACCGCCGGCGGCGAGACCAAGGCCGACGCCGAGACCCAGGCCGCCGAGACCGTAGCCGAAACCGCGTCCATAGCCACGGCCGTAATAGCCGCCGCGATAACCCCCGAAGCCGCCGCGGTAGCCGCCGAATCCGGCATGGCGGTATCCCCCGAAGCCGCCGCGATAGCCCCCGAAGCCGCCGCGATAGCCGCCGCCGCCAAAGCCGCCCCGGAACCCACCGCCGCCGAATCCGCCGCCGTGGAAACCACCACCATGGAAGCCGCGGGCCTCGACCGTGGCCGGGATCATCGCGAGGGCGCCGATCATGGCCGCAGAGGCCAGAACCACTCGTTTCATCGCAGGATACTCCGAGAGAATCGAAAACAGTCCCCTTATGACTGAGAACGCCGTGGCACCGGAAACGGTTCAGGTGCGTTGCATCTCTCCCGCTTTCGTGAAACCCACCCCGCCCGTCGCCCGCGTGCGGGCGCACTTGACCCATTGCCCGCGTGCGGGCGCTCTTGAAATCAGCGTCGGTTTCGGGCGAGGAAGCGGGCCACCGCCGCGATCCCTCGGCGCGCGGTCGTCGGACATGCGGGATGATGATGGTTCAGGGTGTCGCGCGGGCTCGCCTTGGGACGAGCCGTTCTCCGGGTCAGGTCCGGACCCTGATCCGCGCCGCCTGCCTCGGCCTCGCGCTGACCGGCACGGCATTCGCCGCTCCGGCCTCCCCTCCCAAAGCGGCGTCGGTCCCTGCACCGGTCCCTGCCCCGGTGTCCTCCGCGGTGTCGGCACCTTGCCGCGCCGTCCTGGCGGAGGGCGAGACCTATACGGTGTGCACGGTCGACCTGCGGCGTGAGCGGGTGCGCCTGTTCTGGCTCGGGGCGGACGGCCTGCCCTATTCCTCGCTCTCGACTCTGGCGGAGAAGCAGGGCGCGTCCCTCCGCTTCGCCATGAATGCCGGCATGTACGACAAGGGTCAGGCCCCGGTCGGGCTCTACATCGAGGACGGGCGCGAGCTGAAGGGCGTCTCCACCGCCAACGGGCCGGGCAATTTCCATCTCAAACCGAATGGCATCTTCTGGGTGAAGGGCGACCGGGCCGGGGTGATGGAGACGGGCCGCTACCTGCGCAGCCCGCCCAAGCCCGATTTCGCCACGCAATCCGGCCCGATGCTGGTGGTGGACGGGCACATCCATCCCAAGATCTCCGCCGACGGCCCGAGCCAGAAGATCCGCAACGGCGTCGGGGTGCGCGACGACGGGCGCACCGCCGTGTTCGCGATCTCGGAGCGTCCGGTGAGCTTCGGCGCCTTCGCGCGCCTGTTCAAGGACGGCCTGGGCTGCCGCAACGCGCTGTTTCTCGACGGCAGCGTGTCGAGCCTCTACGCCCCGTCGATGAAGCGCCAGGACATTAGCCGCCCCCTCGGCCCGATGGTCGGGGCGGTGGCGCGCTGACCTCCGGCCTCAGGCATCGTCCTCGCGGCTGAAGACCTCGCCCTCCTCCGCCAGCCGCGCATCAGCCTCATCGCTGCGAAGGACTTGGTCGTCACGAAGAATCTGGAGGGCGCGGTACTGATGCAGCAGGCCGCGCAGGCGGATGTTGGCCTCGGTGCAGTCGGCCGGCTCCTGGCTGTCCGCCGCACAGCCCGCGATGGTCTCGTCGGTCTGCCGCTCGATGACCGCCCGATCGGCGGCGCTCGCGGCGTCGAGGTCGCCGAAGCCCAGCTCCAGCGCGATCAGTTCGGCGATCTCATGCCGCTTGTCCTCGATCTCGGACATGTCCCCTCCCGGGTTGCTCTCCGTCCTAGAGAACGGTCAGGGCGGTCAGGTCGATCCAGGCCTCCTGCTCGTCCCCATCGACGTCGCCGTCCACGAACCAGCGGCACAGGGCCCGGTCGCCGTCCAGGGCCACCACCGTCATGGTGGCCTCGTTGTCGTCGGATGCGACGTAGTCGCCGACCTTGATCGCCACGGCTCGGGTCTCCACGGAACGCCTCCTCGCCTCTGTGATGGATGAGTGTCAGGCCCGCCTGGCCCGTTTGCCGAAGGCGACCGAGAGGCGCGCGCGCACGCCCTCGGGGATCTCGGTGCGCGATTCGATCCGCACGCAGGGCATCTCGGCCCCGATGATGCTGCGCGGGTCGAAGTCGAAGCGCATGTGGCGCAGGCCGAGTTCGAGGCCGGTGACGCCGTCCGACTGGGTCAGGTCCTCGCCGAAGACCTCGATCAGCGGCCCGTCCGGATCGCCCTTCTCGATCTGGATGATGAAGTAGCCCGCCGGCTCCTCCTCGTCGTCGGCCCCCGAGATCAGGGTGATGCCATTCTCGATGTCGAGGCGGACCCGCTCCACCGCGAAGGTCGTGACGTCGTCGTCGTCCATGCCGTGTGTCTCTCGCGAAACGCCCGCCGCGGCGGGGTGACTGAAGGGAAGCGGCCGAGGGCCGGGAGGTTTCGGCGGGCTCGCTCAGCGCTGTCCGTGCCGGGTATCGGTGAAGAGGTCCTTGAACTGACGCGGCTGCGAACGCCAGTACTGCCGGGGCGCCCGCACCTGCGCGCCGAGCTCGGCCGCCGCGTGCCAGGGCCAGCGCGGGTTGTAGAGCAGGGCGCGCGCCAGCGAGACCGCGTCGGCTTTGCCCTCCTTGAGGATCGATTCGGCGTGGGCCGCCTCGGTGATGAGCCCGACCGCGATGGTGGTCAGGCCGGTCTCGGCCTTGATCCGCTCGGCGAAGGGCACCTGGTATCCCGCCGAGAGCGGGATCTGCTGGCGGGTGGAGAGGCCGCCGGTGGAGACGTGGATCGCCGCCGCGCCCCGGCGCTTCAGGGCGTGGGCGAATTCCACCGTCTCCTCCAGGGTCCAGCCGTCCTCGACCCAGTCGGTGGCCGAGACCCGCATCCAGACCGGCTTGCCGGCCGGCACGACCTCGCGCACCGCCTCGAAGCATTCCAGGGGAAACCGCATCCGGTTGGTCAGCGAGCCGCCATACTGGTCGGTGCGCTGGTTCGAGAGCGGCGACAGGAACTGGTGCAGGAGGTATCCGTGGGCGCCGTGCAGCTCGAACCCGTCGACGCCGAGGCGCAGGGCGCGCCGCGCGGTCTCGACGAAGCCGTCGCGGATGCGCTTCAGCCCCTCCGAATCGAGGGCGTGGGGCACGACCTCGCCGTCCCCGTGCGCCAGGGCCGAGGGGCCTTCCGTGCGCCAGCCGTCCGGAGCCTCCGGGTCGATCTGGGCGCCGCCGTCCCAGGGGGCGCGACTGGAAGCCTTGCGGCCCGCATGGTTGATCTGGATGGCGATCGGCACCGGCGCATAGCCCCGGACCGCATCGAGGACGCGGCCGAGCGCCCGCTCGGTCTCGTCGGAATAGAGCCCGAGGTCGGTGGGCGAGATGCGGGCCTCCGGCGAGATCGCGGTCGCCTCCAGGGTGAGGAGGCCGGCGCCCGACATCGCCATCTGGCCGAGATGCATCAGGTGCCAATCGCCGGCCTCGCCCGCATGGGCCGAGTACTGGCACATCGGCGCGACGATGATGCGGTTGTCGAGGGTGAGGTCGTCGAGGCGCAGGGGCTCGAACAGGCGGGCATTCATGCGGGGCTCCGGCTTGGATGCATGCTGGCTGGGCCACGGGCCTGGCTGCATGCGCGGCGGCGTCCCCGCATAGGTGGCGCGCCGGCGCGCGCTTGGCTACCCGCCCGATCGGTTCCCCTGCCCCGATCCGCCTCCTCCGATCCCCCGGCCCTTCAGGCTGGCGCCGATCTCGTCGAGCACGCCGGCATCGTCGATGGTCGGCGGCGTCGTCCAGGGCTCGCCGTCGGCGATGCGCTTCATGGTTCCGCGCAGGATCTTGCCCGAGCGCGTCTTCGGCAGCCGCTGCACGGTGAGCGCCAGCTTGAAGGCCGCGACAGGGCCGATCTGGTCGCGGACCAGGGCCACCAGTTCGGCCTCGATCGCCGCCGTCGACCGGTCCACGCCCGATTTCAGCACGACGAAGCCGCAGGGCTGCTCGCCCTTCAGGGCGTCGCGGATGCCGATCACGGCGCATTCGGCGACGTCCGGGTGGCTCGCCAGCACCGCCTCCATGCCGCCGGTGGAGAGCCGGTGCCCGGCGACGTTGATGATGTCGTCGGTGCGCCCCAGCACGGTGACGTAGCCGTCGGAATCGACGATGCCGGCATCCGAGGTGTCGTACCAGCCCGGGAAGGTGGCGAGGTAGCTCGACCGGAAGCGCGCCTCCGAACCCCAGAGGGTCGGCAGGCAGCCCGGCGGCAGGGGCAGCTTCAGCGCGATGGTACCCATGGTGCCGGCGGGCACCGGCTTGCCGGCCTCGTCGAGGACCTTGAGGTCGTAGCCGGGCATCGGCACGCAGGCGCTGCCGTGCTTGACCGGCAAGGCTTCGAGGCCGACCGGATTGCCCGCGATGGCCCAGCCGGTCTCGGTCTGCCACCAATGGTCGATGACCGGTCGGCCGAGGGTGCGTTCGGCCCAGGCCACCGAATCGGGGTCGGCCCGCTCGCCGGCGAGGAACAGGGTGCGGAAGGCCGAGAGGTCGTAGGCGCTGACCCGCTCGGCCCGCGGGTCCTCCTTCTTGATCGCCCGGAGCGCCGTCGGCGCGGTGAACAGGCAGGCGGCGCCGTAATCCGAGACCACCCGCCACAGGGCGCCGGCATCGGGCGTGCCGACCGGCTTGCCCTCGTACAGCACCGTCGTGCAGCCCTGCAGCAGGGGCGCGTAGACGATGTAGGAATGGCCCACCACCCAGCCGATGTCGGAGGCGCAGAAGTAGGTCTCGCCCGGCGCCACGGCGTAGAGGTTGGGCATCGACCAGGCCAGCGCCACGCAGTAGCCGCCGGTGTCCCGCACCACGCCCTTCGGCTTCCCCGTCGTGCCCGAGGTGTAGAGGATGTAGAGCGGGTCGGTGGCCGCCACGCTCACGCATGCGGCCTCCCGGCCCGCGGCGGCGGCCCGCGCCACCGTCTCGGCCCAGTCGTGGTCGCGCCCCGGCACCAGATCGGCCGGGCCCTGCGGGCGCTGGAGGATGAGGCAGGCGGCCGGTAGGTGGGTCGAGGCCGCCAGCGCCGCGTCGAGCAGCGGCTTGTAGGCGACGACGCGGCTCGGCTCGATGCCGCAGGAGGCGGCCAGCACCACCTTCGGGGCGGCGTCCTCGATGCGGATCGCCAGCTCGTTGGCGGCGAACCCGCCGAAAACCACGGAATGGACGGCTCCGAGCCGGGCGCAGGCAAGCATCCCGAACAGGGCCTCGGGCACCATCGGCATGTAGATCACCACGCGATCGCCCCGCCCGACCCCGAGATCGCGCAGCACGCCGGCCAGCACCGCCACCGAATCGCGCAGCTCCGCGTAGGTGATTCGGCGCTTCGTGCCGGTGACGGGCGAATCGTACAGGATCGCCGCCTGGTCGCCGCGCCCGGCGGCGACGTGGCGATCGACGGCGTTGTGGCAGGCGTTCAGGGTCGCGTCGGGAAACCAGCGGCCATAGGCGCCGAGCGTCGGATCGAAGGCGCGGGTCGGTGGGCTGGCCCAGTCGATCGCCCGTGCCGCGTCGAGCCAGAAGGCCTCCGGATCGGCCAGCGAGGCCGCGTGGGTCTCGGCATAGCGGCCGGGCCGCGGGTTCGGGGCGTGAGGCGTGGCGTCCATGGCGTATCCTGCGGGCGACCGGTCGTGCGCGCCGGTTTGCCCGGCACTCTACCGGACTTTTCGCCGCCGGACTGCACGGCCCTGACGAACAGCGGCGCAGAGTCTCTTCCCAAGGAAAGTCCCTTCTCAACGAAAACCGCCGCCCTGGAGACCAGCGGCGGCGGCGAACGCTCTAGAGACTACGAGGGAGGAACGGGACGGCCGCTAATGCAGCGCGTCGGTATCGGTTCGCAGGCGGTTCATCTCGTCCTTGAGGTGGAGCTTGCGTCTCTTGAGCTCTGCGATGCGCAGGTCGTTCGCCGAGGGTCGGACGGTGGCGTTGTGGATCTCCCGCTCGAGGGCTTCGTGCTTGCGGGCGAGCTGGGTCAGGTGCGTCTGCAGTGACATGAGCTGTGTCTCCTGTCTCGTTTCGACGGGGCCAGACTGGCATATGATCAGCCGGCTGTCGAAGGGTATCGACGGCCATGCTTGCGGGATTTTTGGCGTGATGAATTTTTGGCGTGATGGATCTTTGCGCAGGCCCAGGGTCGAGTCCGCGGATGGTTGTGCAGGAGCCCGGCCGGGTTCTTGCCGGGGCCGACCGGCTGTCGCATGGTCCCCCATGACGGTGGCCCGGGACATCAGGTGCGATGGCGGTTCAGTTCGATAACGATGCCTCGGTGGAACCGGCCGACGAGTTGGCGCGGCTGAAGCAGGAACATCGCGACCTCGACGGGGCGATCGATGCCCTCGAACTCGGCGTGATCGCCGATCAGCTCCAAATTCAGCGCCTGAAGAAGCGCAAGCTCTCCCTGCGCGACCGGATCTCCTATCTCGAGGACCAGATCACCCCCGACATCATCGCCTGACGACGGGGGTGCCTCGGCGTGCTGCCGCGATGGCCTGCTCCCTTGCGGGCGCGGCGTCGCTTTTGTATTCGGCGTTCCGGTAGCCTCGGCACGTCGCCCGGCTTGTCTCGCATGTGCGCGAAGGGATGTGACGACGATGGCGGGAGCCTCCCCGGTCGCGATCATCATGGGCAGTCAGTCGGACTGGGCGACCATGCGGCATGCGGCCGAGACGCTGGATGCGCTCGGCGTCGCCCATGACGACCGCATCGTCTCGGCCCATCGCACGCCCGACCGCCTCGTGGCCTTCGCCAAGGGCGCCAAGGCGGAAGGCTTCCAGGTTGTGATCGCGGGAGCCGGCGGCGCCGCCCACCTGCCGGGCATGACGGCGGCGATGACGTCCCTCCCCGTCCTCGGCGTGCCGGTCGAATCGAAGGCGTTGTCCGGCCAGGACAGCCTGCTCTCCATCGTGCAGATGCCGGCCGGCATCCCGGTGGGCACCCTCGCCATCGGGCGGGCGGGGGCGGTCAACGCCGCCCTGCTCGCTGCCGCCATCCTGGCTTTGACCGACGCGGACCTCGCCGCGCGGCTCGAATCCTGGCGTGCCGCGCAGACCGCCAGCGTCGCCGAGACGCCGCGCAGCGATCTCCCCTGAAGCCTCGTGACTCCTGAAAAGCAGCCTGTCTTGAGAAGTCCCCGTTCGTGACCGCACGCCCTCCCCTCCAGCCCGGCGCGACCCTCGGCATCGTGGGCGGCGGCCAACTCGGCCGCATGATCGCCCTCGCGGCCGCGCCTTACGGCCTCAAGGTCCACATCTTCGCCCCCGACGCCGACAGCCCGGCCTTCGACGTGTCGTCCGAGCGCACGGTCGCGGCCTATGACGACGTGGCCGCCCTGGCGCGCTTCGCGGCCAGCGTCGACGTGGTCACCTACGAGTTCGAGAATATCCCGGCCGAGGCCGCCGAAGCCCTGGCCGCCAAGGCGCCGCTGCATCCCAACGCCGCCGCCCTGGCGACGACCCAGGACCGGCTCACCGAAAAGCGCTTCATCAACGATCTCGGCATCGAGACCGCGCCGTTCCGGGCCGTCGACACGCCCGAGGACCTGACCCGGGCGCTGGCCGAGATCGGCCGTCCGGCGGTGCTGAAGACCCGCCGCTTCGGCTATGACGGCAAGGGTCAGCGCATGATCCGGGCCGAGGGTGACGCCGACGCGGCGGCGATTTTGGCCGACTTCAACGGCGCGCCCTGCATCCTGGAAGGCTTCGTGCCGTTCGAGGCGGAGGTCTCGGTGGTGGCCGCCCGCGGCGCCGACGGGGCGTTCGCGGCCTACGACCCCTGCGCCAACGAGCATCGCGACCACATCCTCGCGGTCACCCGCGTGCCCGCCCCCGGCATCGCGCCGCAGACGGAGGCCGCCGCCATCGGCATCGCCCGGCGCATCGCCGAGGCGCTCGACTATGTCGGCGTGCTGGCCGTCGAGATGTTCCTGGTGCCCCAGGCGGATGGCCCCGCTCGGGTCGTGGTCAACGAGATCGCCCCACGGGTTCACAATTCCGGTCACTGGACCATCGAGGGGGCGACCGCCTCTCAGTTCGACCAGCATGTCCGCGCGGTGTGCGGCTGGCCCCTCGGCGATCCGTCGCGGATCGGCGGCATGGCGGTCGCGATGCACAACCTGATCGGCGACGATGTCGATGCGTGGGCCACGATTCTGGCCCGCCCCGGCGCGCATCTCCACCTCTACGGCAAGGGCGAGGCCCGGCCCGGCCGCAAGATGGGGCACGTCACCGAGTTGCTGCCGAAGACCTGATTCCGGCCCGAAACCGCGGCCCGTTTGCTACACCCGACCCCGGCCTGACCGGTCCGCGATGCTTTCGGAAGCGCGGCTTCCGGCGGGACATACCTTCGCCACATCCGAACGCTTGAGCGGGACCTGTCGCCGATTTTAAGCGCGCATTCACCGCGATGCGGGAGGGTGCCGGCGCACCCGGTTCCGCCCAGGCGGATGCCGGGCGGGAATGCGATCGATTCGGGGGCGGCATCGCGCGCGATGCCGGGGGGAGCGAGGACCATGACGGTTTTGAAGCTGCGGGCGTCGAAGGCGGGGCTGATCGGGGCCACGGCGCTCGTGGCGGCCGCGTTGGCGGGCTGCGAGACCTATGGCGGCGGTGCCACCGCGTCGCGCCAGTTCGCCGTGCTCGAATCCGACCAGACGGGCGCCACCACGGTCAACATCGCCTCGCTCTCCGAGGTGATCCAGCGCAACCCGAACGACGCGGCCGCCTACGTGACGCGCGGCGCGGCCTATGCCCGGGCCGGCCAGTTCAACGACGCCATCGGCGACTTCACCAAGGCGGTGCAGATCGACCCGAACTCGGCCTCGGCCTACAACAACCGCGCGCTCGCCAACCGCCAGATCGGCCGCAATGACGCCGCGCTGCAGGATTTCTCGAAGTCGATCTCGGCCGATCCGAACTATGCTCCGGCCTATATCGGCCGCGCCAACGTGCTGCGCGCCCAGGGCGACCTGGACGGCGCCACCACCGACCTCAATCAGGCGATCCGCCTCGCGCCGGAATCGGCCGAGGCCTACCACGCCCGTGGGCTCGTCCGGCAGAAGCAGGGCCAGAACACCCAGGCCATCGCGGATTTCGACGCCGCCATCGACCGCAACCCCTTCGTGGCGGCGCCCTACGCCGCCCGGGGCCAGAGCCTGATCGCCACCAACCAGTACGACAAGGCGATCGAGGACTACAACGCGGCCCTCAACGTCAACAACAAGGACGCGACCTCCTGGGCCTATCGCGGCCTCGCCTACGAGAAGTCGAACCGCAAGAAGGAAGCGACGGAGAGCTACCAGCGCGCCGCGCAGATTGAGCCCGGCAACCCGATCGCCAAGCAGGGCCTCGGCCGCGTCCAGGGTGGCGTCGGGTCGCTGTTCAACTAAGGGCCGGCTGTTCAGTCCGGCGCTCGGTCGGCGGCCATCGCCCGCAGATAGGCCGCGATCCCGGCCGCCAGGGCCTCGTAGTCCTGCAGGTGCACGCCGTCCGGCGGCACCGCCCGGGTGGTGAGCCCCGGTTCCCCGTCGCGCAGGTCCGCGAACGGGTCGAAGACCCGGCATCCGTGCCGGGCGCAGAGCCGCTCCAGGATCGCCGTGTAGGCGGCCACCGCCGCCGGATCGCGCCCCGTTCGCGCCTCTGGTCCGATCGGCGGCACGGCGGCGACCAGCACGCGATCCGCCTGCGCCGCCAGCCCGGTGACGATGCGCGCCACCGCCGCTTCGAATCCGCCGGACGTGCGCGTCGACAGGGGATCGGCCCGGCGCAGGATGTCGTTCGTGCCGACGAACAGCACCGCGATTCCGGCCCGGACCGGGAAGACCAGCGCGTCGATCACGTCGGCATAGCGGCGGGCCGAGGTGCCGCCGATGCCGCCGTTGACCACGTCCGGCCGCCGCGCCAGCACGTCGCCGACAAGCTCGGCATGCGAGTTGCCCGCCAGGAACACGAAGCCTGGAGCCGCTTCCGCCAGCGCCGCGCGGATCGCCGGCAGGCGCTTGGCCAAGTGCGCGTCGGCGATCTCCCGGTTCCGCCGCCCCGCCTCCGATGGCTCGGACCGCGTCCCGACGCCGAACACCGAAACGCCGAATGTCAGGGCGCCGAGCGCTGCGGCCCCGAGACCGCCGGCGAGCAACCGGCGTCGCGTCCCCCATCCCGGCCGGCCGTCATGGGACCCGCTCATCCGTTCTCCCGATGCCACGCGCGCTCGCGATCACCGGCATCAGCCGCGAAAGACGGGCTCCCGGCAAGCCCAGCCAGCCTGTCTACGGTGTCAGGCCGCCTGGACCGTGGCGAGGAAGCCCGCGACCTCGGCCCCGAGCTGTTCGGACTGGCGCGACAGCTCGGAGGCGGCGGCCAGGACCTGGGACGACGCCGCACCGGTCTCGCCGGCGGCCTGGGTCACGCTGCCGATGCTGAGGGTGACCGAGTGCGTGCCCTGGGCGGCCTGGTTCACGTTGCGGACGATCTCCTGGGTGGCCGCCCCCTGCTCCTCCATCGCCGCCGCGACGCCCATCGCGATGCTGCGCAATTCGCCGATGGTCGCCCCGATGGTCCGAATCGACGCGACCGCCTGGCGGGTCTCACCCTGGATCGTGGTGATCTGATCGGAGATCGTCGCGGTGGCCCGGGCGGTCTGGGATGCGAGCTCCTTGACCTCGCCCGCCACCACGGCGAAGCCCCGGCCGGCCTCCCCGGCGCGGGCCGCCTCGATGGTGGCGTTGAGCGCCAGCAGGTTGGTCTGGGCCGCGATCCCGGAGATCAGGCCCACCACCGTGCCGATGCGCTCGGCGCCCTCGGCGAGGCCGAGCATGATCGTGTCGGTGGCGGCGGCGTTCTCGGCGGCCCGCTCGGCCATTGCCGTCGAGCGGGCGACCTGGGTGGCGATCTCACCGATCGAGGAGGCCATCTCCTCGCTCGCGGCCGCCACGGTCTGGACGTTGGCCGAGGTCTGCCCGGCGGCCGAGGCGGCACGCAAGGCCTGGTCGGCCGTCTGGTCGGCGGTGCGGCTCATGGCCCGCGCCGTCGCCTCCATCTCGGTGGCGGCGGAGGACAGACCATGGGTCAGCTGCGAGACCTGGGCCTGGAACGCCCGCGTGGCCGCGTCCAGGGTTTCGGCCCGGCGCATCTTCGCCGTGCCCTCGACGGCCGCGGCGGCATCGGCGTCGCGCTTGGCGATCATCGCGTCCTTGAAGACCTGGACGGCGAGGGCCATCGCGCCGATCTCGTCCCGGCGGTGCGCCCCCGCGACGGCGGCGTCGACATCGCCGCCCGCGAGCCGGGCCATGGTGCCGGTCATGCCGCCGAGCGGGCGCACCACCAGGGCCAGCACGGTGTAGAGGCCGACCCCGATCGCGGCGGTGGCCAGGGCCAGCAGGACGAGGAGCGCCAGGCGCGACCGGCCGGACGTGGTCTCGGCCCGCTCGAACTCGGCCTGCGCCTCGCGGACCTGCAGGGCGGTGAGCCGGCTGAGGACGCCGTTGGCCTCCTCCATGCCCTTCACCAGCGCCGTATGGGTCGCCTCGAAATCCGGTGTGCCCCCGGCGGCGAGGCGGCGCAGGATGTCGGCCGCGACCGCGCCGTTGTGGTCGATGCGCCGCTGCATCTCGGCGGCGAGGTCCTTCTCCTCGGGCGTCAGGTAGGTGGCGAGATAGGCCGACCACTGCGTCCCGATGCTGCCGAGATCCGCCGCGATCTTCGCCTCCGCGCGGCTGGCCTGCCCGTGCCGGTTCCGGAGTTCGCGCGAAGTCGCCAGCAGGTCGTCATAGGCATCGCGGATCAGGCTGAACTGGCGCAGCGGCACGATGCGGTCGCCGAACACCGCGTTGAAGCTCTGGTGGTTGGCCGACAGGGCGAGATTGCCGATCCCCGATGCGGCGAGCAGCAGAAGCCCCATCACGCCGAGGAGCGTGACGAGGCGGCCTTTGATGGTGGTGAGCATGGGATGGCCTGCCGAAACGAACGTCGGGTGTCCGAAGCCCCGCCGCGTCGGCACAGGCCCGGGGTTCATGGAAGAACCTTCTCAAGCCCAGGTATGCGCCAAGGTATGAAGATCGACGTCGGTCCTCACGAGCAGCGTTTCACGGCCCATAAAAATCTTCGTGAGAAACTTCTGCCGTGCTTTCTCTGACGGCGCCGAGCACTGACCGACGTTTGTCTTCGGCCCGCCGATCTTGATCTTTGATGGTTTGGGAGATCTTCGCGTTCGCCCGCCGTGCGGCGCCCGATCCCTACGACGCAGCGGTGTCGGCCTGGCGGTGCTCGCACAGCATGCGGCGCACCGTTCCGGTGGCCGAGCGGTAGACCACGGTCTCGGTCTCGATCATGCCGGGCTTGAAGCGCACGCCCCTGAGCAGGGCGCCGTCGGTGACGCCGGTGGCCGCCACGATGACGTCGCCGCGGGCCATGTCGCGCAGCTCGTATTTCCGGTTCGGATCGCTGATGCCCATCCGGGCGGCGCGCTCGCGCTTGTCGTGGCTGTCGAGGATCAGGCGACCCTGCATGTGGCCGCCGATGCAGCGGAGCACGCCGGCGGCGATGACGCCCTCCGGCGCGGCACCGGTGCCGAGATAGATGTCGGCCCCCGTCGCGTCGGCATTGGCGGTGTGGATGATGCCCGCGATATCGCCGTCCGAGATCAGGCGGATGCCCGCCCCCGTGGCCCGCACGGCGGCCACGAGCTGCATGTGGCGCGGCCGGTCGAGGATGATCGCGGTGATCTGGGCCGGATCGACGCCCTTGTGCCGGGCGAGTGCCGCGATGTTGTCGGCCGGGCTGGCATCGAGGTCGACGAGGCCGGCCGGGTAGCCGGGCCCGATGGCGATCTTCTGCATGTAGACGTCGGGCGCGGCCAGCAGGGAGCCGGCCTCCGCCAGGGCCGTCACCGCGATGGCGCCGGGCATGTCCTTGGCGCAGAGGGTGGTGCCCTCCAGGGGATCGACCGCGATGTCGACCTTGGGGCCGTGGCCGGTGCCGAGGCGTTCGCCGATGTAGAGCATCGGGGCGTTGTCGCGCTCGCCCTCGCCGATCACCACGGTGCCGTCGATGGGCAGGAGGTTGAGTTCGAGGCGCATGGCGTCGACGGCGGCTTGGTCGGCCTCCTTCTCGCGGCCCTGCCCCCGCAGGCGGGCCGCCGCGATGGCCGCGCGCTCGGTGACGCGCGCGAGTTCGAGCGTCAGCGAGCGGGCCACCGGCACGCGCGATTCCAAATTGCCACCGGACATGTGAGCCTCGCGCCCCTGCGCCTCTCTACGGGCGCTCCTTATGAACTAAAATGCGATCGAGGCACGAAGTTTCGCCGCGAGCACGCACTTTATCGTCGTGGGTCCACACACCGTACCAAACCGGACGGAACCGTCGCTACTCGCGCTCGATCCGGATCAGCTGGGGCGCCTCGGCCAGCAACCCGTCCTGCGCGATGGCATCGAGGGCCGCCCGGATGGTGCCCTCGGTGGCCGCGTAGGTGATCAGCACCAGGGGCACTGGCTGCCCCGAGCGGCCGTGCGGGTCCTTCGTGGCGGCGCTCTCGGAGCGGCGCTGCAGGATGCTCTCGATCGAGATGTCGCGCTCAGCCATGCGGGTGGCGACGCCGGCCGCGACGCCGGGGCGGTCGTGCACGGTGAGGCGGATGTAGTAGCCGCCTTCGTGCCGCTGCATGGCGACGCGCTGCGACGGACTCAAGGCGGCCGCGGCCCGCCCGAAGGTCGGGCGCCGGGTGCCGGCGGCGATGTCGGTGATATCCGCGACCACGGCCGAGGCGGTGGCCTCGCCCCCGGCGCCGGGGCCGATCAGGGTGAGCTCGCCCACCGCGTCGGCGTCGATGGTGACCGCGTTGGTCACGCCCATGACCTGCGCGATGGCGGAGGATTTCGGCACCATCGTCGGGTGGACCCGCTGCTCGATGCCGCCGGCCGCCGCCTGGGCCACGCCCAGGAGCTTGATCCGGTAGCCGAGTTCCTCCGCCATGGTCAGGTCGAGGGGCTGGATCGCCGAGATGCCCTCGACCGAGACGCCCTCGGCGTCGATTTCGGTGCCGAAGGCGAGGCTGGTCAGGATGGCGAGCTTGTGCGCGGTGTCGAAGCCCTCGACATCGAAGGTCGGGTCGGCTTCGGCATAGCCCAGGGCCTGGGCGTCCTTGAGGCAGGCCTCGAAGGTCAGGCCCTCGCGCTCCATCCGGGTCAGGATGTAGTTGCAGGTGCCGTTCATGATTCCGTAGACGCGCGACACGGCATTGCCGGTCAGGCCCTCGCGCAGGGCCTTGATCACCGGGATGCCGCCCGCGACGGAGGCCTCATAGGCCAGGGCCACGCCCGCCGCCTCGGCCTGCCGGGCCAGGGCCGCGCCGTGCTTGGCGAGCAGTGCCTTGTTGGCGGTGACCACGTGCTTGCCGGCCGCGAGGGCGGCCTCGACGGTGGCCCGGGCCGGGCCTTCGGCACCCCCGATCAGCTCCACCACGCAATCGACCTCGCCCGAGCGCGCCAAAGCCACCGGATCGTCGAACCAGGTCACGCCCGCGAGGTCGAGGCCCCGGTCGCGGCCCTTGTCGCGCGACGAGACGGCGGTGACGCGAATCGCCCGCCCGCTGGTCTGCCCGAGGGCTTCGGCCCGGCGGGCGACCATGCGGACGACGGCGGCGCCCACGGTGCCGAGGCCGGCAACGCCGAGGCGAAGGCTCTGTGTCATGGCTGTCTGTCCGTCACTCTGTCGCGCCGTGGACCTGCCGCGCCGGCGGTGAACCCGGCGGGGGTCTCGCGTCGATCGGCGGATGCGTGCGCCGCGCTCGACGCGGCCCGATCTTCTGCAACGAATTGTCGGGGGGCGCAACAAAACGGCGGTCCGCCGCCCGTGCGGGTCACGCACCGCGCCGGCGGTAGCGGACGGCGGTGAGGGTCAGCCCGAAGAGCACGCCCGCGTTCAGGACATGCCACAGGGCATGGGTGCCCAGCGGCCAGACCGGGCAGATTGCCCGGTCCAGGGTGCGGAGGGTCAGCGACAGGCAGAACAGGGCCGCGATCCACAGGAGCGCCCGCCCGGCCTCGGCGCGGGCCGGGCCGAGGGCACAAGCCTGGGGCCGCAGCAGGCCGGCGGCGACGCCCGCCAGCGCCAGGATGGCCGGAAGGTAGGCGACCGAACCGTTGGTGAGCACCTCCGTCGAGCGGCCGGTGAGCGCGTCGAGGGCCGGCTCCAGGCCGAAGCCGAAGGCCGCGAAGGCCAGGGTGGCCAGGAGCGCGGGCGCGAGGCCGAGGCCGAAGAAGCGCCGCAGGACGAGCAGGACGTAGCCGTGGATGAACAGCGCGATCGGGATCACGTCGGCCAGCAGCGACCAGCGCACCGCCAGGGTGTGAAACAGGAACGAGCCCAGGCCCACCACCGCCATCAGGGCGCCGAGGAGCAGCGCCGGTCCGTCGGAGCGTTCCGAGCGCCGAATCCGCCAGACCACGGCGGCGGAAGCGGCCAGGAAGGCCCCGTTCGACAGGGCGTTGACCGGCTCCGCCCAGAAGCCCGGATCGGACCGCTCGCAATAGGCGCAGATCGGTGCCCACCAGTCCCCGGCCATCCGGCCCTCCATCGCAGGCCTCGAGCCTTGCGCTCCGGGAGCCTTGCGCGCTTGAGTCTTGCCCGCCTCAAGCCTTGCCCGCTTCAAGCCTTGCCCGCTTCAAGCCTTGCCCGCTTCAAGCCTTGCCCGCTTCAAGCCTTGCCCGCTTCAAGCCTTGCCCGCTTCAAGCCTTGCCCGCTTCAAGCCTTGCCCGCTTCAAGCCTTGCCAGCCGGAAGCGAAGGCCCGATGACGGACCTTCGCGCGCAAACGCCCTCAGAGACCCCCTGCCCATGCGGATCGCCACCTGGAACGTCAACTCGATCAAGCAGCGCGTCGGGCACCTGGTCGGGTTCCTCGACGACGCCAAGCCGGACGTGGTCTGCCTGCAGGAGCTGAAATGTCAGGACGAGGGCTTTCCCCGGGCCGAGATCGAGGCGGCGGGTTACGCGGTCGAGACCCTCGGTCAGAAGGCCTATAACGGAGTCGCCCTGCTGGTCCGGGCACCGCTCGCCATGTCCGAGATCCGCCGCGGCCTGCCGGGCGACGACACCGACGAGCAGGCCCGCTACATCGAGGCGCTGATCTCCGGCGAGGGTGTGCGGCCGGTCCGCGTCGCCTCGATCTACCTGCCGAACGGCAACCCGGTCGACACCCCGAAATACCCCTACAAGCTCGGCTTTCTGGAGCGCTTGCGCGCCCACGCGCGGGCTCTGCGCGAGACCGAGGAGGCGCTGGTCCTGGCCGGTGACTACAACGTCATCCCGGAGCCCGAGGACGCCGCCGATCCCGAGGCCTGGCGCGCGGACGCGCTGTTCCTGCCACAGAGCCGGGCGGCGTTCCGCGCCCTCCTGGCCGAGGGCTTCACGGATGCGGTCCGCGCCTGCGATCCGCGGCCGGGCCTCTACAGCTTCTGGGACTACCAGGCCGGCGCCTGGAACCGGAATGCCGGCATCCGCATCGACCACCTGCTGCTCTCGCCTCAGGCCGCCGACCGGCTGGTCTCGGCCTCGGTGCAGAAGCACCTGCGCGGCCTGGAGAAGCCCTCCGACCACGTACCGGTGACGGTGGAACTCACCGACGCGTGAGCGAACGAACGGCTCCCCCGGGGGTTGGGCTACGCTGTCTCTATGCGCAGACGCTGCCCCATCCACCAGGAGAAACCCCCGCGTGAAACTCTACGGCACCGGTTATTCGCCCTACGTCCGCAAGGTCCTCGTCGCCCTGGCCGAGAAGCGCCAGGATTTCGAGCACATCCCGCTGTTCTTCCACGACACGGATCCGGCCTTCCAGGCGGCGAGTCCGCTCGGCAAGATCCCGGCTTTCGACGATGACGGCTTTCTGCTCGCCGATTCCTCGGCGATCCTGACTTATCTCGAAGCGAAGGTTCCGAGCCCGGCGCTGTACCCGACCGACGCCAAGGCGCTCGGCCGCGCGATCTGGTTCGACAAGTACGGCGACACCGAGATGTTCGACGTGATCATCAAGCCGTTCGCCAACCGGGTCGTGAAGCCGAAGATGCAGGGCAAGCCCGGCGACGAGGCCGCCGTCACCAAGGCGCTGACCGAGGAACTGCCGCCCATCTACGATTACCTGGAGGCGCAGATCGACGGGCCCTACCTCGTCGGTGATGCCTTCAGCATCGCGGACATCTCGGTGGTGACGGGTTTCCACAACCTGCATCTGGCGGGCGAGCGGGTCGATGCCGGGCGCTGGCCCAAGCTGGCGGCCTATGTCGACGCCATCCTGGCGCGGCCGTCCTTCGTCACCGCCCTGGCGGCGCGGACGAGCGCGAACTGACGGTTCCGCTCGAATTCGCTGCGGGATCCATCCGATCCCGCGCGGGTCAGCGGCGGCGGCGGGCCGAGCCGGTGACCTGCGCGCTGGCCTGGGAGGCCTGCTCCATCGCGGCGGCGCGGTCCTCCTCGCTCGCCGAGGCCCAGACCTTCTCGTAGAGGGCGACGATCCAGTCGTCCTTGCGCCCCTGTGCGGCGTCGCGGGCCATCGACAGCCACATCAGCCCGCGGGCGCGCTGGGCCGGTACGCCCTGGCCGTTGACCAGGAGTTGGCCCAGCAGGGCCTGGGCCGGGGCATGACCCTTCTCGGCGGCGAGGTTGAACCAGCGCGCGGCCTGGCGCGCATCGGTGTCGACGCCGGTGCCGTCGAGGTAGAGGCGGCCGAGATTGTACTGCGCGTTCGGGTCGCCGAAATACGAGGCGGCATAGTTGAACATGTCGTAGGCGCGCTCGGGATTCGGGCGCACGTAGGTGCCCTTGATCCCGTCGAGGAAGTAGGCCCCGAGCGCCGTGAAGGCGCTCGCGACCACGCCCGAGTTCTGGGCATCCGGCCCCTCGTCGGTCGGATCGTCGGCGATGCGCGAGAAGAACTCGAACGCCTTGAGGTCGTCGTGGGGCACGCCGTCGCCCTCCGCATACATGCGGCCGAGCTTCCACAGCGCCAGGGCATGGCCCTGGTCGGCGGCATATTCCAGGGCGCGGGCGGCGCCGACCTTGTCGCCGGCATTGTAGTCGCGCACGCCCGTGCGCAGGGCCTCGCGGGCGCTGCGATAGTTGCCGGTCGGCACGGGTGTCCGCACGGTGGCGTCGAGCGCCATCGCCGGACCGGCGCCGAGGAACACGAGCCCCGCCGCCGCCGCGAGCCGACGGACGCGCAGCGCCAGCGGCCGATCCCGGGCGGCCCGGACCGGCCGCAGGGCGCGGCCGTGGGCTGTCCTAGATGTCCGCATAGGTGTGCGTCTCCTCGGCGCCGCCCGGATGGGTCACCGCGCCGTTCACCGCCGGACCGACGGTCTGCTGGTACTTCCACAGGTAGCCGGAGGTGGCCGAGTTGGTGCGCGGGGTCCAGGCGGCCCGGCGCTTGGCGAATTCCTCGTCGGTCACGGCCACGTCGAGCGTGCCCTTGATGGCGTCGAGGGTGATGACGTCGCCGTCCTGGATCAGGCCGATCGGGCCGCCGATCGCCGCCTCGGGACCGACATGGCCGACGCAGAAGCCGCGGGTGGCGCCCGAGAAGCGTCCGTCGGTGATCAGCGCGACCTTGTCGCCCATCCCCTGCCCGTAGAGGGCGGCGGTGGTGGACAGCATCTCGCGCATGCCGGGGCCGCCCTTCGGACCCTCGTAGCGGATGACCAGCACCTCGCCTTCCCGGTAGGTGCGCTTCTGGACCGCCTCGAAGCAGGCCTCCTCGCCGTCGAAGACGCGGGCCGGGCCGGTGAAGACCTGCTTGTCCTCCGACATGCCCGCCACCTTCACGATGGCGCCCTCGGGGGCGAGGTTGCCGCGCAGGCCGACGACGCCGCCGGTCGGCGTCAGGGGCGTGGCGGCGGAGCGGACCACGTCCTGGTCCGGGTTCCAATGCACCTTCTCCATGTTCTCCGCCATGGTGCGGCCGGTCACGGTCATGCAGTCGCCGTGCAGGAAGCCGTGATCCAGCAGCGTCTTGAGCAGGAGCGGAATGCCGCCGACCTCGAACATGTCCTTGGCGACGTAGCGCCCGCCCGGCTTCAGGTCGGCGATGTAGGGCGTCCGCTTGAACACCTCGGCGACGTCGAACAGGTCGAACTTGATGCCGCATTCGTGGGCGATCGCCGGGAGGTGCAGGGCGGCGTTGGTGGAGCCGCCCGAGGCCGCGACGGCGGCCGCCGCGTTCTCCAGGCTCTTGCGGGTGACGATGTCGCGCGGGCGGATGTTCTTGGCGATGAGCTCCATCACCTTCTCGCCCGCGGTCATGCAGAATCTGTCGCGGATCTCGTAGGGCGCCGGGGCGCCGGCCGAATAGGGCAGCGCCAGGCCGATGGCCTCGGAGACGGTCGCCATGGTGTTGGCGGTGAACTGCGCGCCGCAGGCTCCGGCCGAGGGACAGGCGACCTGCTCCAGCTCGTCGAGATCGTCGAGGGACATGTCGCCGACCGCGACCTTGCCGACGGCCTCGAACAGGTCCTGCACCGTCACCGGGCGACCCCGGAAGGAGCCGGGCAGGATCGAGCCGCCATAGATGAAGATCGCCGGCACGTTGAGGCGCACCATCGACATCATCATGCCGGGCAGGGACTTGTCGCAGCCGGCCAGCCCCACGAGGGCGTCGTAGGCGTGGCCCCGCATGGTCAGCTCGACCGAATCGGCGATGACCTCGCGGGAGGGCAGCGAGGCGCGCATGCCGGCATGGCCCATGGCGATGCCGTCCGTCACCGTGATGGTGCAGAACTCGCGCGGGGTGCCGTTGGCGGCCGAGACGCCCTTCTTGACCGCCTGCGCCTGGCGCATCAGCGAGATGTTGCAGGGCGCGGCCTCGTTCCAGCACGAGGCGACGCCCACCAGCGGCTGGTGAATCTGCTCGCGGGTGAGGCCCATGGCGTAGAGGTACGAGCGGTGGGGGGCGCGCTCGGGCCCCTCCGTGACATGGCGGCTCGGAAGCTTCGACTTGTCGGTTTTACGCGCGTCCATCGTGGTGTCTCGCCGCCCCGGCCTGATCCGCATGGGTGAGCTCGGGGCGACCGCGGACAGGTGGGTGCGTTCCGGGGAAACCCACGGCGCGCGGTCCCACCGGACCGTTTCTCGGAAAGCGTCTGAACTCCGCGGTAAAGCGTTGGGGGGACTATCGTTTACCGCGCTTGCTGAGGTGGTCCCGGTTTATGGCGGGATCGCGGCGGCGAAAGGGGTCTCCCAAGGCAAAGTCGGGATGCTTTCAGGGTGTTGCGACCCCGCCACAGCCACGCTTTGGTGCGGAAAACCTTCCGAACAACCTGCGCCCGCAGCGGTTTTCGCGCTCCGGCGTCTTGGCGGAGCTTGGCCGGGCCTTCAGGCGGGCGGCTGCCCCGTCGGGCCGGGCCCGAGCTTCGTCGGGTCCGGCGCCGCCTCCAGGGCCGGCCCGCTGCCGTCCTTCAGGGACACGCCCGAGATCCCCAGGGCGAAGGCCTGGGTCAGCAGCCAGTCGAGCTTGAACGCGGCCAGTTCGTGCGAGAGCCCGGCCGGGCGCACGTTCGAGATGCAGTTGCGCTCGGCATCCGAGCGCCCCACCCGCGGGTCGAAGGTGAGGTAGAGCCCGAGGCTGTCCGGCGAGGACAGGCCGGGCCGTTCGCCGATGATCACCACCACGGCGCGGGCTTTCAGCGCGGCGCCGATGCCGTCGCCGAGGGCGACCCGGGCTTGCGTCGCCACCACGACGGGGGCGAGGCGCCAGCCGGCGCGCGCGATGTGCAACTGGAAGGCGGCGAGGAAGCTGGCCGCGCCCTCGTGCACCGCCCGCGCCGAGAGCCCGTCCGCGACCACCAGGGCGAGGTCGACCGGCCCGTCGCCCCGGGCCGCGAGAGCGGCCTGCGCCTCGTCCCCGAGGGCACGGCCGAGGTCGGGGCGGCGCAGGTAGGTCGCCCGGTCCGGCGCGGCGGAGGCCAGCGCCAGGGTGTCGTAGCCGAGCGCCGCGATGCCGGCCCTGACCGTCTCCCCGTCGAGGGGCGTGTGCACGGCGTCGCGGGCCTGGGCGTGGGCGAGGCCGAAGCGCAGCACCTCGCGGGTCGGCAGGCCGGAGCCGACCCGTCCGAGACCGATGCGGGCTGGGGTAAGCCGCGCGAGGCGGGCCCAGGGATCGGCGTCCGTCGTGGTGTGATCGTCGCTCATGCGGCCATCCCCCGATCGCCCAGGCCGGGGGCGGCGGCGATGAGGCGGGCGCTCGGCCCCTCCGGCAGCAGGGTGCCGTCCGCGTCGGTGAGCCCGATCTGCGCGAGCCAGGCCTCGAATTCCGGGGCGCGCTTCAGGCCCAGCACCTCGCGCAGGTAGAGCGAGTCGTGGAACGAGGTCGACTGGTAGTTCAGCATGACGTCGTCGGCCCCCGGAATGCCCATGACGAAGTTGCAGCCCGCCGTCCCCAGCAGGGTCAGCAGGGTGTCCATGTCGTTCTGGTCGGCCTCGGCGTGGTTGGTGTAGCAGACGTCCACTCCCAGCGGCACGCCCATGAGCTTGCCGCAGAAATGGTCCTCCAGCCCGGCCCGGATGATCTCCTTGCCGTCGTAGAGGTATTCCGGCCCGATGAAGCCCACCACGGTGTTGACGAGCAGCGGCCGGAACGGGCGCGCCACCGCGTAGGCCCGCGCCTCCAGGGTCTGCTGATCGATGCCGTGGTGCTGGCCGGCCGAGAGGGCCGAGCCCTGCCCGGTCTCGAAATACATGCAGTTGTCGCCGATTGTGCCGCGCTTGAGGGCCAGCGCCGCCTCGTGCGCCTCCCGGAGGATCGGCAGGGTCACGCCGAAGCTGGCATTGGCCCCTTGCGTGCCGGCGATCGACTGGAACACCAGATCGACCGGCAGGCCCCGGTTCATCGCCTCGATCGTGGTGGTGACGTGGGTGAGGATGCAGCCCTGCGTCGGGATCTCCAGGCGGCGGATCAGGTCGTCGAAGAGGTGGAGCAGCCCGCTCAAGGTCGAGACCGAATCGGAGGCCGGGTTGAGGCCGATCACCGCGTCGCCGCAGCCGTAGGACAGGCCGTCGAGGATCGAGGCGGTGATGCCGGCGGCATCGTCGGTGGGGTGGTTCGGCTGCAGCCGCACCGCGAGGCGCCCCGGCAGCCCGATGGTGTTGCGAAAGCGCGTGACCACCCGGCACTTGCGCGCCACCAGGATCAGGTCCTGATTGCGCATGATCTTGCTGACCGCCGCCGCGATTTCCGGGGTGATGCCCGGCGCGATCCGCGCCAGGGTCTCGGACGTGGCCGTGAGCAGGAATTCGCGAAAGTCGCCGACCGTGAGATGGGCGATGTCCGCGAAGGCCGGCACGTCGTGGGTGTCGAGGATGAGCCGGGTGACGTCGTCGTCCTCGTAGGGAATCAGCGGCCGGGCCAGGATCTCGCGCAGGGGCACGTCGGCGAGGCACCAGCGCGCCGCCATCTCCTCCTCGGCCGATTCCGCCGCCACGCCGGCGAGCCGGTCGCCGGAGCGCACCGGCGTCGCCTTGGCCATCAGGGTCGCGAGATCGGCGAAGACGTGGGTGCGTGGACCGACGATGTGACGATAGGCCATGGCTCGACCCTCTCCTGAAGGACAGACATTCGCATCCTCGAACGCAGCCGCGAATGCGCCGCGCCGCGCCGCTCGCCACAAGGGGTACGGTACGCCCGCCGGCAGGGGAACCGGGGATCACCGCATCCTGTGACGCCTCAGGCCGCGCCCGCGTGCGGGGCCGGCTCCTCCGTGGAGATTGCGTCGACGGTGCGCTGGGGCGGGCTGCCCTGCCCGTCCGAGCGGCTGATCCGGATCTGCTGGTTGACCGGCTGCATGTTGCCCCAGGGGGTCGAGAACGCGATCTCGGCGGCATCGCGGCCGACGCCGATGCGCACCAGCCCGTCGAGGTCGGCCTGCCGTGTGGCGTCGAACAGCCACCAGCGCCCGTCGAGATAGGCCTCGAACACCGCGTGGAAATCGCTCGGCACGAGGCCGTGGGCGTAGCAGCTGACGAAGCGGGCCGGGATGCCGAGCGCCCGGCAGAAGGCGGCGCCGATATGCGCGAAGTCGCGGCAGACGCCGGCCCGCTTCAGCAGGCTCTCATGCGCCGTGGTCTCGCCGTCGCTGGAACCCGGCTGATAGGTCAGGTGGTCGTGAATCCAGTTGCAGATCGCGTTGACGCGCTGGTGGCCCTTCGGCAGCGCGCCGAACTCGGCCAGCGCGAACGGCGTCAGCCGGTCGGACGAGACGAAGCGGCTCGGCAGCAGGAACGGCAGGATGTCGAGGGGCAGTTGCGCGATCGGGGTCTCGTTCACCGTCGCCGGGTCGGCCCGGTGCACGGTCAGATCGACCTCGGCGTTGTATTCCAGCGCGAACTGCCCGACCGGGACGTTGACGCCGAGATAGCGGTTCTGAAGGTCGGGCGTGATGTAGATGTCGCGCTTGAGGTCGGGGCTCAGCGTCAAGCTTTCACTGAGAATCTCGACGCTGCGCAGGCGCGCCACTTCAAGATTGAAGATGAAGGTCGTGTCCGAGAGGATGTTGTAGGATAAATTGCAGCCCAGTTGATAGCGCACCATCCGCTCCTTCGGCGACGTTTCCTATCTCTCAGCATAGCAAGGTTCGGGCCTGCGGGAGCGCCCGAGCGGGTTGGATTCTGAGATCGGACCGGGAGCGAGTGCCGATATCTCGATCGTTTCTTGGACATTTTTTAAAAACTGTAAATCTCAAGTTGCGAAATAGCGCGAATCAAGACAACTTAAGGTGTCCTCCAATGCATTCGCGGGAATCTCCCTTCCTGGCTGACACGAATGAGGAAACGTCGTGCTGCACCGGCAGTGGCCTGACGCCGATCACTGCTGCCGCGAGGAATCGTCTATGAGCGTTTCATTCAGTGTCGTCGGTGTTTTCTACCGCACCGAAGTCGATTTTGCGAACACGAAGGGAAACACTGTCGCCAACATCATGCAGTACCTGTATCAAGCCGATCCGAATTTTTTTTATACCCAGATCACGTTCGATCAGAACGAGATCGTCAATTCGATCGCCCAATACCACCCTGCCCCATTCACGGGCCGGACCGGAATTCCCTATCCGGCGGGGTTCTATCGCCTCGCCCAGAGCTTCACTGAGCCGACGCCGAATCCCTACTCGGTTTGGCAGTACTATCTCAGCGACCAGAACGGCGTCCGCCAGCCGACGCAGGCGAATTTCTCCTTCACCAAGGCGACGGTCGAGGACGGATGGTCGATTGTCTGGCGTCTGGTTACGATCTGCAACGCGCCAACCAATCTGGCCAAGCGGATGCGGAAGCTCGTTCCGTCCCCATTGCAGACGGCGATGGCGATGGCCTGACGCGACAAATCGAGCCTCGCCGCACGCAAAGCGACGAGGCTTCAGTCCCGGCGCGGCACCAGGATCACCGTGAGCGAGCGCACGCCCTGCGCGCCGTGGATCAGCACGCCCTCGATGTCGGCGGTGGCCGAGGGGCCGGTGTGGAGCACGGCGTAATCGGCGCGGGCGAAATCCGGGCGGCGGTAGGCCGCCTGGATGTTCACCAGGATGTCGGCGGGGTCGAGGAGCACGATCAGGTGCTGGGCGAGGTAGGCGACCGCATTCACCTGCAGCTCGGCTTGCGTGAACAGCACCGAGCCGGTCTCGGCGACCCCGAACACCGCCCGCACGATGGCGACGTCGACGTCGGCGAGGTCCTGCGGCCGGGCCACGGCGCGCAGGTCCCGGTTGCCCGCGATCTCCGGGACGGCCGAGGCGATGACCGCCGCGCCGTCGAGGCGCTCGCGCACGCTGGCGAAGGGATCGGCGCCCGGGACCACCTCGGCCAGCCGGCCGCCCATGCGCTTCAGGCGCTCGCCGAACTCGGCCACGTGGTCGTCGCCGACGAGCGGCGCGAACAGCGGCACGTCCGGCAGCGGATAGTCGCCCGCCGGCCGGTTCTGGCGGATGCGCGCGAGGGTGGCTTCGCGGACGCTCATTTCACACCGTCCGAAATTTTGCTGCCCGAACTCCTGCTGCCCGAACTCCTGCTGCCCGCGCTCTTGTTGCCGGCGCTCTTGAGATCGGCGCTCTTGGGGTCGGCCTTGCCCATGCGGTTCTGCTTGTACCAGGCATGGAAGGTCTGGCGCGGGGCCTCGGGCATCTCGCGGCCCTTCCCCCAGGTGTTGAGCGGGTTGTAGACGGCGAAGCGCGGCAGCACCTTGAGGGCGGAATCGGCGGCGCCGATGGCGGCCCGGTAGATGGCGGGGCGGCTCAGCACCTGGCCCGCCGCCTTCATCATGCCCTGCTTCAGGAGCGGGATCTGATGTTCTTCCGCCAGGACCTTCCGCCAGGCGAAGATCTGCTCGTGGATGTTGATCTTCACCGGGCAGACATTGGTGCAGCTGCCGTTCATCGTCGAGGAGAACGGCAGGGTCGAGTATTTCCGCTTGTTGAAGGTCGGGTCGATGATCAGCCCGATCGGCCCCGAATAGGTGGCGCCGTAGGAAAGGCCGCCCGAGCGCCGGTAGACCGGGCAGGTGTTCATGCAGGCGCCGCAGCGGATGCATTTCAGCGAGGTCCAGAACTCCTCCATGCCGAGGCGCTCGGAGCGGCCGTTATCGACCAGCACCATGTGCATCTCGGTGCCCTTGCGGGGCGCGCGGAAATGCGAGGTGTACTGGGTGATCGGCGAGCCCAGAGCCGAGCGCGAGAGCAGGCGCAGGAACACCCCGAGATGCTCGATGCGCGGGATCAGCTTCTCGATGCCGATGGAGTGGATCTGAAGCTTCGGGACGTTGCCCGAGAGATCGGCATTGCCCTCGTTGGTGCAGGTCACCACCGTGCCGGTCTCCGCGATGGCGAAGTTGCAGCCGGTCAGCCCCGCATCCGCCTCCAGGATGAGCGGGCGCGTGTGCATGCGCTGGCTCTCGGCGAGGTAGTGGGCGTCGTCGTTCTCGGGGTCGGTCCCCATGGTGCGGGAGAAGACCTCGGCCACGTCGAAGCGGGTCTTGTGCACGGCCGGCACCACCACGTGACTCGGCTCCTCGTTGTCGAGCTGCTGGATGCGCTCGCCGAGGTCGGTCTCGATCACCTCGATGCCGGTGCCGGCCATGTAGTGCCGGAAGCCGCATTCCTCGGTGAGCATCGACTTCGACTTGATCAGCGATTTCGCGCCGTGATCCTTGAGGATGCCGTGGACGATGCGGTTGTGCTCGGCCCCGTCGGCGGCCCAGTGCACGTGAACGCCGTTGGCCTTGGCCTGGGCCTCGAACTGCTCGAGGTAGCGGTCGAGGTTCGCCAGGGTGTGCGTCTTGATCTGCGAGGCCAGCTCGCGCAGCTCCTCCCATTCGGGGATGCCGAAGGCGGCGGTGTCGCGCTTGGTGCGCAAATCCCAGAGCCGGGCGTCGTGCGCCTTCTGGTGCAGCGGTGCGGCGAGGAAGCGCTCGGCCGCCTCGGCCTGGTCGATCGGCCGGTCGCCCCGGATCTTGGCGCCGCGGGGCTGGGGCTCGCGGGGGGCCTTCGGGGAGATGGCCTTGGCCGAGATCGGCCGCGAGGCGCCCTCGGCGTGCTGGAGGCGCTGGCCGTCCTGGCCCCGCTCGCTCTCGTCGCTGCCGGCCAGCACCTCGGGATGGATCACGCCGTCGCGGCGCGCATCGTCACGGGGACGGAGTTCGTCTGACGCGCTCATGCGGTCGCTCCATTCAGGATGCGGGCGATGTGGATGTACTTGAGCGGCACGCCGAGGCGTTCGGCGCAGCCCTTCTGGTGCATCATGCAGGAGGAATCGGCCGAGACCACGTATTCGGCCCCGGCCTGGGCGTGGTCCGCCACCTTGTCGTAGCCCATCTTGGCCGAGACGGCGGGCTCGAACACCGAGAAGGTGCCGCCGAAGCCGCAGCATTCATCGGGCCGGGCCGGGGCCACGATCTCGATGCCCTTGACCTTCTTGAGGAGGTCGAGGGGCTTGGAAAAGAACGGCGCGTTCAGCTCGGACGGGCGGGCGTGGTGGATACCCCGGAGCGCGTTGCAATTGCCGTGGTAGCCGACCTTGTGGGGGAACTCGGCCCAGGGAAATTCCTCGACCTTGAGGATGTCGTGCAGGAACTCGACCAGCTCGAAGGTCTTGGCCCGCACCGCCTTGACCGCATCGGTCTGCGGAATCGCCGTCAGATGCTCGCGCACCTGATGCACGCAGGAGCCGGAGGGGGCCACCACGTAGTCGAACCCGGAGAAATTCTTGACGAACAGGGCCTCGGTGGCGGCCGCCTCGGCGTGGCAGCCGGTGTTGGTCATCGGCTGGCCGCAGCAGGTCTGGTCGAAGGGATACTGGACGTCGAGGCCGAAGCGCTCGAGCAGCTCCAGGGTGGCGATGCCCACCTCCGGCTCGAAGGCGTCGACGTAGCACGGCACGAACAGTCCGATGCGCATGATGTGTCCTGGATGAATCCTGGCCCCGCGCGCCCGGCATTGCCTGCCGCCGACCGCCTTGGAAATGTTCTACTCTGGGTCCCGGTTTAGACCATCCCGCGCCACGGGGGAAAGCGCATTCGGCTGCATCGGGCTGCGTTGTGGAGACGCCCGTCCCGGTCACGGAGCTTCGGCGCCTGCGCACGGTGGGGATGGACAGCTTCCGGTCGTGCGGCCTCGTCCGAGATCAAGTCCGTCGCAAGTCGTGCTCCCGGAAACTCAGATGTCGATATCGGTCGCGTGTCTTCGGACACGGGTCCTCGCCCGCTGAACAGGAACTGTATCAAAGGTGACGATACGTTCCTGTGTGAGCTACAGTAAGCCCCGACGGCGGGACGGCTTTCAGAAACCCTTTTGTCATAGATCAAAGTATGTCCATCCCCGGCTCCGGAAATTGTCCGACATATGTTATACAAAAAAAGTTGAGGCCACTCGAATACAAAATGAAAGACCGCAAAAGCTGGCCGGCTTCATGAACCCTTAATTCATGGCCGGGATAAACCCCTGGGGTTGCAGGTGTCCTCCTGCCGGGAGGGATCAGGATGGCGGCACGTTTGGCAGCAATCCCCATGCGCTGCGCGGGGCGGGACGACCGCCCGAGCGCGCGCCGACGTCAACGATGAATTCGGCCAGAAACCCGACGAGGACATCGGCATGACCGGCAGGGTCCTGAGTTTTGCAGGCGAGCGCGACGACGACAGCGACCGCGGGAGGGCGCCGCCCATGAGCACGGCCTGGTCCCTGGCGCCGCGGCTGTCGGCGTGGCTGCTCGGGCGCGAGGCGGAGGCGGCCCCGCGCGTCGGGGAAGGTCCGATGCGGCCGGGCCAGGACGGGCTCGCCCTCGCCCTCGACAGCGGCGTCGAGGGGATCTGGGACTGGGATTTCGTCACCGGGCGGATCTGGGTGTCGCGGGCCTGGCTCGCCCGGCTCGGCTATGCCGGCGACACCGTCGAGACGCGCCAGCCGATGGAGCACATCATCCATCCGGACGACCGCGACCGCCTGAGCGCGGTGATGATCGAGCACATCCGGGGCGCCACCCTCGCTTTCGAGTGCGAGCACCGCGTGGTGTGCAGCGACGGCAGCGCGGTCTGGGTGCTCACCCGCGGGCGGGTGGTCGATCACGATCCGCAGGGGCTCGCCCTGCGGGCGGTCGGCACCCAGATCGACATCACCCATCGGCGCGAGGCCGAGGCGCGGGTCGCCCATATGGCCCTGCACGACGATCTCACCGGGCTGCCGAACCGCCGCCTGTTCCGCCAGCGCCTCGAACAGGCGGTGGCGCAGGCCGAGCACGGCCCGCATCCGGCGGTGGTGCTGGCCTGCGATCTCGACGGCTTCAAGGTGGTCAACGACACCCTCGGCCACGAGGGCGGCGACCGCCTGCTCTGCGTGGTGGCCGAGCGGCTGCGCCGGGCGGCGGGCGCGTCCAACACCGTGGCGCGCCTCGGCGGCGACGAGTTCGCGGTGGTGCTGCAGGCTCCCGCCGGTCTGGAACAGGCTTCCGCCGGTCTGGAACAGAGTCCCGCCGGTCTGGAACAGAGTCCCGCCGGTTTGGAACAGGCTGCCGCCGGTTTCGGAGAGGAGGCCGCCGGTTTCGCGGAAGCCGACGCGGTGGCGGCCCGCATCATCGCGGCCCTCGGCGAGCCGATCGAGATCGACGGCATGAGCGTCGCGGTCGGCGTCGGCATCGGGTCGGCCCTGGCCTGGCGCGAGCGCATCAGCGCCGATGCCCTGCTGCGCCGGGCCGACATCGCGCTCTACGAGGCCAAGACCCTCGGGCGCGATACCTATCGGCGCTTCGCCCCGGCCCTGGCCGCGCGCCATTCGCGGCGCCAGGGCCTGGCCTTCGAGATGAAAGAGGCGATCCGCCGCGGCGACTTCTTCCTGGCCTACCAGCCGGTCGTCGACGTCGCCACCGACACGGTCACGGGCTGCGAGGCGCTGATGCGCTGGCGCCATCCCGAGCACGGGGTGATCGCGCCCGCCGAGTTCATTCCGGTGGCCGAGGAGACCGGCCTGATCGTGGCGCTCGGCAGCTGGGCCCTGACCGAGGCCTGCCGCGAGGCGATGGCCTGGCCCGAGGCGATCCGGGTCGCCGTCAACGTGTCGCCGGTGCAGGTGCGCGACGGCCTCGAACAGGCGGTGCGGCAGGCGCTGGACGCGGCCGGGCTGTCGGCCAGCCGGCTCAGGCTCGAAGTCACCGAAAGCGCCCTGATGAAGGACCCGGAGGCCGCGGTGGCGACGCTGCACCGCCTGCGGGCGCAGGGCGTGAAGATCGCCCTCGATGATTTCGGCACCGGATACGCGTCGCTGAGCTACCTGCGCCACTTCCCGTTCGACGAGATCAAGATCGACCGCACCTTCATCCGCGACATCGCCGAGCCGGACGCCGCCGCCATCGTGCGCGCGGTGGTCGGCCTCGGCGACCGCCTCGGCATGGCCATCGTGGCCGAGGGGGTGGAGACGTCGGAGCAGCTCGAACGCGTCCGCGGCGAGGGTTGCAGCGAAGTGCAGGGCTTCCTGTTCAGCCAGCCCCTCACCCCCGAGGCCGCCCGGGACTTCCTCCGGGCCGACCGCGCCCGGGCCGCAGCGTGAGCGGGACTACACCCGTGACCGGGACCAGAATCGTGACCGGTCGGACGACCCGCCTGATGAGCGCCGGCCCAAGAACAGGAAACCCGGTTCGAAAATAGGACCGCCGGCAAGATTTCGGCTAGATTTTCGGTTTCCGCACGCGTCTCATTTCCCCCAGAAATCCCGGCCGGTGCGGCCGAGCCCCGCTCCTCCCCTCTGGCGACATCCGATCCATGGACGCACCCACGATCCTGTCCGGCCGCATCATGGTCGCCGACGGCCCCGAATTCGCCTGCACGGCGCAGTTCACCGAGTTGAAAGCCGACGATCCGCAGCCAAACGATCGACACGCCAATGATCCGCAGGCCAACGATCTGCAAACCCTGACCGTGTTCACCCAGGCCCCGGGCCAGCTGCTCGCCGAGGCGGTGTGCTATCTCGACGGCATCGGCGCCGTTCCCGGCCGGATCACCGCGCGGAACCCGGACGGCCTGACCCTGCACCCGACGCTCAACGAGGAGCGCCGCAAGCGCATCACCGCACGGCTGGCCTGGAAGACCACCCGGGCCGGATGGACCACCGAGCAGCGCGAGGCCCTGCGCCTGGTGCCGGAACACCGCGAGGTGCAGGTACGCTTCGCCGACGACGCGATCGCCCCCGGTGAAATGCTGCACGGCGAAATCCTCGACCTGTCCAGGACCGGCGCCAAGATCCAGCTCTTCCGCGCCACCCCCGCCGCCATCGTCGGCGCCGCCGTGACGGCGGGCAAGCGCTTCGCCACCGTGGTCCGCGTCGAGGACACCGTCATCGCGATTCGCTTCCGCCTGCCGTTCAGCGACGAAACGTTCAATGCGAGCTTGGTGCTTTGACCGACATTGACTTTGAAGAGGTTGGTACAGTTGATCGGGTACAGGATCATCCAAGATATGAATGACTTGCCTCAATAATTCAGGCCGCCGAACGGTCAAGGAGGCGCAGTTCGTCATCGAAGGCTGGGGACGTCGACACATCACCCTGCGCGCGCTTGCTTTGCCCCCCAGATGTCGACACCGCTCAGTGCCGATATCGAGTCCTGCCAGAACTCGAAGGCACGGTCCGGCTCGGCCTCTGCCGTGCTTTGCAAAAGCGTTTCGACAAAGAACGGGCTGGTCAAAACAATCGCTCTCCTGACCGGGCTCGCATCCTGTGATCCGACGGCAACTCCTTATGCGACCGTCTCAAAAGCGGACTGAGGCTTTCCACCCGGCCCGGTCTTCGCGCGGATGGCGGGCCGATCTTTGGCAAACCCTGTGTCGATCCACTTTCAAATCACTGAGGGCGCAGAGAGTCCGACAAGGTCGGGTGGTTCTTGCTGATCCACTTTTGAGCGGGTGATTGGCGAAGTGGACGTTGCTGTTCTGCGTCCGGGTGCTCCAAAGTAAGGGACCCGGACCAAGCCGGGTCCCTTCCGAGGTTCAGGCGAAGGCGTAGTCGCTCGTGGTGAGCACCTGACCCAGCGTACCACCTGCGCTGATCAGAAGCTGTCCCTCGGACACACCCGCACCGTCCTGCACTTCGTACACCCGCGCGTTGCCCGAGGTGCCAACCAGTTCCAGGGTCGAGTCTGCAGCAAAGCCGCTGAAGCGGATCACATCGCCCCCGGCTTGGCCTGCGCCCTGAAAGTCCACGATCAGATCGGTAGCGCCCCGTATGGCCAAGTCGCCAAAATCGATGACGAAGGTATCATCCCCTGCACCGCCACCCTGGCGGTCAGCACCAAGACCACCTGTGATGACGTCGTTTCCAGCATCACCCGCAATGATGTCGTTGCCGGAGCCGCCGCTCAGGGAGTCATTGCCTGTGCCGCCACGTAGGGTGTCGTCACCGCCAGCCCCAATCAGCTGATCATTTCCGCCGCCACCAACGAGCACGTTTGCAGCGTCGTTTCCAAGGACCCGATTGTCGAGTTCGTTCCCGGTGCCGTTGATGGCACCCATGCCGATGAGGGACATATTCTCGACGTTGGTACCAAGCGTGTAGCTCACTGAGCTGCCGACGCTGTCGATGCCCGTCGCGCCTGTCTCGTCGACGACGTCTCCAACATTGTCGACGATGTAGGCGTCGTTACCGGCACCCCCGACCATCGTGTCGATACCTGTACCTCCGTCGAGGGTATCGTCACCACCGTTGCCGATGATCGTATCGCTGCCGGCGCCACTGCGGATGATGTCATTGCCGCCGCCGCCGGTTACGCGGTTGTCCAGGTCGTTGCCGACGGCGGTGAAGTTCCCCTGACCGGTGTAGGTCAGGTTCTCGACATTCGCTGCAGGTACATACCGACCCAAGCCTGTCAGGATGGTATCGGTACCCCCACTGTCTGCTTCGGTCACGACATCGCGCAAAGAGTCGACGATGTAGGTGTCGTTACCACCGCCGCCAAACATCTGGTCGTTTCCGAGACCACCGACCAGGAAGTCGTTGCCAGCCCCGGCGGTGATCGTGTCATCGCCCTGCCCTGCGTTGTAGTAGAAGTCCTGCCCAGCGCGGAAAGGCGGGAAGAACGTCAGTGCGTCGTTCCCGTTGGTTCCGAGTACGACGCCCTCGAAGGTGTTGCCGCGCGCCGCACCTGATACGAGGTCACGGACATCGAAGGTGACCCCCTGCGTTCCGGCAACGAAGGTCATGCCCTCATCATCGTAGCGGGAAACCGCTCCAGTAAGGTTGCCGTCCGCATCTTCGGCTTGGACACGGACAGCAAGGCCCCCATCCTGGTTTGCCGCGCTTCCACCGTCATTGGTGTTGCCGTTACCAACTTCAGCCGAAGTGAAGGTCAGCCGGACGTTGCCGGTGCCGCCATCGAAGCGATCGAAACGGACCGTGTCATTTCCCGCCCCAAGGTTCACCTGGTCGCTGCCGTCGGTGTAAACGTTGACGCCGAAGGTGTCGTCGCCATCACCGCCGAGCACCGTGTCATTCCCCGAGCCGGCACTGATCGTATCATTGCCGCTACCGGTCGAGATGATGTTGTTGCCGCCGCCCCCGAATACGAAGTCGTCCGAGGATCCCGTTGTGAGCGTGTCGTTCCCGTTTCCACCCGTGATCTGAGCCTGGACGTTGCCGGTGTTCACGACGTTGTTGCCGATATCGGACAGGTTGAAGTTCACTGACTCAAAGCCGGTGATGAAGGTGCCGTCAGATGCCGTGCCAGTTCCATCTGCATCGAGGGTCAACGATATTGGTTGAGCCGAGCCGGCAACTGGACCATTGAAATTGAAATTGAGAAGTAAGAAGTCGTTGCCTTCTCCGCCATCAAGCTGATCCAGCTTGCCGCCGGTCACGAAGTCGTCTCCCGTGCCAGCGTTGACGAGGTCGCGCCTCGGATTGATTGATCCCGCGAAGATATTTTCCGGACGATCAATCGAGTCGATCGTGTCGTTGCCGCCCAGGCCGTTGATCACATCTTCTTCTTCGGTGCCATTCAGGAAGTTGTTGCCGCCATCGCCATTGATCGTAGCCATTACGTCTTCTCCCTTGCTCGCAGCCTGAGATGCACGTGCGGCTCGCAGGTCGGCAGCTTGGAGGTTACGTATCGTTAACCAAGAAAGTTTCAGGCCTCAAAAGTCAGAATATGGAATTCGTTGATCTCACGTTCTTTCCAGCAGAAATAATTGGATGGCTTTGCAAAAATAAAGTTCGAATTTCAATATTTTTGCGGATTAAAACGATGTTTGGCCCTGTTACATGCTTTGGGCGAATTTAAACAAGGCTGTTCATTGCTTAAAAGCAGGCGGTCCGGAAACCGGTGGGTGTGGATGTGCTTGGAGACACCCATCCGATTTCTCCTACGGCTCGGCAGCCCCTGCCCTCACCGCCAAAGGTTCGTCTTCGCCAGATCCAGCACCGAATCCCCGCGCCCACTCATCACGGCGCGGAGCACGTAGAGGCTGAAGCCCTTCACCTGCTGGCCGTCGATCTTGGGGGGCATCGAGAGTTCCTGGCGGGCCACGACGCAGTCGAGGAGGGCCGGGCCGGGATGGGCCAGGACGTCGTGGACGGCCGCCTCCAGCTCGGCCGGGTCCTCGACCCGGACGGCGTGGAGGCCGGCGCCGCGGGCCATGGCGGCGAAGTCCGGGTTGTCCAGGGTGACGCCGGTCTCGAGGTAGCCGGCGGCCTTCATCTCCATCTCGACGAAGCCGAGGGTGCCGTTGTTGTAGACCACGATCTTCAGCGGCAATTTTTGCTGGCGCAGGGTCAGGAGGTCGCCCATCAGCATCGCGAAGCCTCCGTCGCCCGAAAGCGACACCACCTGCCGGTCGGGATAGGCCGATTGCGCGCCGATGCCCTGCGCCATCGCGTTGGCCATCGAGCCGTGGACCCAGGAGCCGATGAGCCGGCGCCGGCCGTTCATCTTGAGGTAGCGCGCCGCCCAGATCGTCGGGGTGCCGACATCGGCGGTGAACACCGCATCGTCGGCGGCCGCCTCGCTGACGAGCTTGGTCAGGTATTGCGGGTGGATCGGCTGAGGGCCGGTCTTGCGTCCGAACCAGCCCTTGGCGGGTGCGCCGGTGGCGAGGTCGTCGAGATCTTCCCGCGCCTTGGCGTAATGCTTCAGGGCGGCGTCGAGATGCTTGCGCTCGGTCTTCGGGGTCAGCTTCGGCAGCAGCGCCCGCAGGGTGTCGTCGACATGGCCGACGAGGCCGAGATCGAGCTTGCACCGTCGCCCGAGCTGGCCCGGGCGGATGTCGACCTGGGCGATGCGGGCGTCCTTCGGGTAGAACTGCCGGTAGGGGAAGTCGGTCCCGAGCATCAGCAGGGTGTCGCAGGACATCATCGCGGCGTAGCCGGAGGCGAAGCCGATCAGCCCGGTCATGCCGACGTCGTAGGGGTTGTTGTACTCGACCACGTCCTTGCCGCCGAGGGCGTGGACGATCGGGCTCTTCAGGGCCTCGGCCAGCTGGAGCAGCTCGGCATGGGCCCCGGCGCAGCCGCGCCCGCACAGCAGGGTGATCCGCTCCGAGCCGTTCAGCAGGTCGGCCAGGGCGTTCAGCTCGGGCTCGGCCGGACGCACCATGGGCCGGGGCGGGATCAGCCCGGCATTGGGCGCGACGCCGCGGGTCGGCGCGTCCATCAGCGCGACGTCGCCCGGGATGATCACCACGGCGACGCCGCTCATCCCGATCGCCGCCCGCATGGCGTTCTCCAGCACCTGCGGCAGTTGCGAGGCGTCGCCCACCATCTCGCAGTAATGGCTGCACTCGCGAAAGAGCTCGCCCGGATGCGTCTCCTGGAAATACCCGGAGCCGATCTCGGCGGTGGGGACATGCGCCGCGATCGCCAGAACCGGGGTGCGGGTCCGGTGGCAATCGTACAGGCCGTTGATCAGGTGGACGTGGCCCGGTCCGCACGACCCGGCGCAGACCGCGAGCTTGCCCGAGAGCTGGCTGTCCGCCCCCGCCGCGAAGGCCGCCACCTCCTCGTGCCGGACATGGACCCAATCGATGGTCCCGCGCGCCCGCAGCGATTCGGTCAGGGCGTTCAGGCTGTCGCCGACGATGCCGTAGATGCGCTGGATGCCGGCCTGGTCGAGGGTGTCGACGATCAGGTCCGCGACGGTCACGATCTTGGTGGGGGCACTCGTCATGGCGCTCGGCTCCGGTTCACCCGAGCCGAACCCAACGCCGCGCCCCGGGGTTCCGCCCCAGGGTTGTAGTGGGCGCGGATCTGTCATCCACCACGCCTCGTGACCGCGACGAAACGCATACCCCCGCGTTTCGCGACGTCGACGAAACGGTGTTGGTATACGAGAGACCGGTTTGGGGGGAGAATCTGCGGCGTCGCCGAGCGGGGAAATGGTCGGAGCGAGAGGATTCGAACCTCCGACCCCTAGTCCCCCAGACTAGTGCGCTAACCGGGCTGCGCTACGCTCCGACGGCCCTTTCGGGCTGAGGGGTCTTTAGCTTTCCGGTCTGCGGGGCGCAACCCCTAACGTGAAGCCCGGGCGCGGTATCCGCGTCCGGGCTGTCGGGTCGTATCAGGCGTGGGAGGGCGCCGTGTGCGGATCGTGCTTGTCCGGCGTGGTGTTGTGCGGATCCTTCCCGCGCTTTTTCGCGATCCAGATCAGGAGCTTACGGATCACCACGTAGAAGACCGGGGTCAGGAAGAGGCCGAACACCGTGGCGCCGATCATGCCGAAGCACACGGCGGTTCCGAGCGCCTGACGCATCTCGGCGCCCGGGCCCGTGGCGATCACCAGCGGCACCGTGCCGAGGATGAAGGCGAAGGCGGTCATCAGGATCGGGCGCAGGCGCAGGCGGCAAGCTTCCACGGCGGCAGCCACCGGCCCCTTGCGCTCGGTTTCCTCGAGTTGGTGCGCGAACTCCACGATCAGGATGGCGTTCTTGGCGGCCAGACCGATCAGCACGATCAGACCGATCTGGGTGAGGATGTTGTTGTCCTGCCCTCGCAACTGCACCCCGAACAAAGCTGCGAGCACGCCTGTGGGTACCACCAGCAAGATCGCGAGAGGCAACGCCCAGGATTCATACTGTGCCGCGAGTACCAGGAACACCAGAAGAACACCGAGGGCGAAGACATAGATCGCCGTGTTGCCTGCGGCTTTCTGCTGATACGCGATTTCGGTCCAGTCATAGGAGTAGCCATCGGGCAGCGTGTCCTTGGCGATGGCCTCCATGGCGTCGAGCGCCTGACCGGTCGAGATGCCGGGCTTGGCCGTCCCCTGGACCGGGACCGAGTAGTACAGATTGAAGCGCTGGACGATCTGCGGACCCGTGATCTCCCGGATCGTGGCCAGCGTCCCCATGGGCACCAGGGCGCCGGTGGAGGAGCGGACCTTCAGCTGCTCGATGTCCTGCTTCGAGACGCGGAACTGCGCATCGCCCTGAACGCGAACCTGATAGATGCGGCCCAGCGTGTTGAAGTCGTTGACGTAGGCGCCTCCCAATGCCGTCTGCACGGTCGAGAAGACGTTGGACAGCGGTACGTTGAGCATTCGCGCCACGGTGCGATCGATATCGAGATAGAGCTGCGGAGTATCATTGCCGAAGGTGGTGAACACCCGCTGGACGTCGTTGCTCTGGTTTGCTTTGCCGAGGACTTCGCCGACGGCGCCGAGCAACGGACCGATGGCCGAACTCTGTCGGCTCTCGATCTGCATCTTGAAGCCGCCGCCCTGACCGAGGCCGCGCACCGGCGGAGGCGGGATGACGATGACGCGGGCCTCCTGGATGTCGGCGGTGGCCTTGATCACCTCGTTGGTGATCACCGCCGCGCTCCGTCCTTGCGTCGCGCGCTCCTTGGCGCCCGCCAGGGTGATGAACATCACGCCCGAGTTTGTCGTGTTGGTGAAGGTCGCGCCATCGAAGCCCGCGATGATGACGGTGTTGGTCACGCCTTCGATCTTGCGTGCCGCCGCCGCCGCCCGGTTCACCACAGCGGTGGTACGGTCGAGGGAGGCGCCCGAGGGCAACTGCACCACGCCGATGAGGTAACCCTGGTCCTGGTCGGGAATGAAGCCAGTGGGCGTGGTCTGAACGAGATGCAGGGTCGCGGCGATGACCCCTGCATAGACGATCATCATGGCGATCAACCCGATCGCGTAATTCGTCAGACCGTAGATGATCCGGCCATAGGTGTTGGAAAGCCAGTCGAAGCCTTTGTTGAACATGTCCGCCAGCCAGGCGACGAAGCGGAAGAGGAAGAACTTCGGCTTCGCGTGCTCGTGGTGGGGCTTCAGCAGAAGCTTACACAACGCGGGCGAGAGCGTCAGCGAGTTGAACATCGAGATGATGGTCGACGCCGCGATCGTCAGCGCGAACTGCTTGTAGAACTGGCCGGTAATACCGGGGATGAAGGCGGTGGGAATGAACACCGCCGACAGCACGAGCGCGATGGCGATGACCGCGCCGCCGACCTCATCCATCGTCTTGTGGGCGGCGTCGCCAGGCGACAAGCCTTCCGCCATGTTGCGCTCGACGTTCTCCACCACCACGATCGCGTCGTCGACGACGATGCCGATAGCAAGCACGAGGCCGAACAGGGTCAGATTGTTCAGCGAGAACCCGAAGGCCGACATGGCGGCGAAGGTGCCGACCAGTGAGACCGGAATGGCGATGACCGGGATCAGCGCCGTGCGCCAGCTCTGGAGGAACACCAGCACCACGATGACCACGAGCCCTACAGCCTCGAAGAGTGTCTTGTAGACCTCGTGGATCGACTCCTCGATGAACTCGGTCGGATTGTACGCGATGCGGTACTCAATATCCGGTGGGAAGTTCTTCTTGAGGCTGTCCATCACCTTGCGCACGGATGCCGCTGCATCCAACGCGTTGGTCCCGGGTCGCTGGAAAGCACCGATGCCGATGGCCGGCGTGTCGTTCAGGAACGAATTGGTCGTGTAGTCCTTCTGGCCCATCTCGACGCGCGCCACGTCCTTCACGCGAACGAGTCGACCATCGGAGGCCTTGACGATGACGTCGGCGAATTCCTCAGGGCTCTGGAAGCGGCCCTGAGACTGCACGATGAGCTGAAAGGCCTGGCCCGTGGCGGCCGGCGGCGAGTTCAGGGCGCCGGCTGCCACCTGCACGTTCTGCTCGGACAAGGATGTGATGACGTCCGAGGTGGTCAGGCCGTAGGCAGCGAGCTTGTTCGGGTCGAGCCAGACGCGCTCGGCGTACTCGTTGCCGCCGAAGATCGTGATGTCGCCGACGCCGTCGAGGCGAAGGAGTTCGTCGCGAATGTTCAGGTAGATGTAGTTGGCGAGGTAGTTCTGGTCGTAGGTCTTTTTCGGTGACAGCAGGTGTACCACCAGCATCAGGTCGGGCGACGCCTTGCGCACGGTGACGCCGAGGTTGCGTACGTCTGGCGGCAGACGCGGCTGAGCGACGGAGAGCCGATTCTGGACGAGGACGTTGGCGATATCGAGGTTGGTGCCGACCTTGAAGGTCACCGTCAGCAGCATGTTGCCGTCATTGGTCGACAGCGACGTCATGTAGAGCATGTTGTCGACGCCGTTGACCTCCTGCTCGATCGGCGTCGCGATGGTCGCCGCAACCGTCTCGGCATTGGCGCCCGGGAAGCTCGCGCGCACCGTCACCGTCGGCGGCACGATCTCCGGATACTGCGCCACCGGCAGGGCCAGGTAGGCGACGTAACCGAGGATCAGGAAGACGATCGACGTGACCGACGCGAAGATCGGCCGATCGACGAAGAAGTGGGCAAAACGCATCGCTTGAACCTCTCGCCGCAAGCGGACCGCACGCGCGGGTCCGAGGCGGCACCGTTTCTTCGTCCGCGGTCTGTTGGCCGCTCCCCGGCCGCGGACGGCCGGGGCCTATCGCATTGGGATGCGTATCAGGTCTTGCTCGGCGGCAGAGTTGACGCTTCAGCCGTGACTTTCGCGCCAGGACGAACGCGGCTCACGCCGTTTACCACCACGTTCTCGTCGCCCTTGAGGCCGTCGCGGATGACTCGGTAGCCATCGACTTTCGGACCGAGCTTGACCTCGCGCAGCGATACCGTGCCGTCATCGGCAACCACATAGACGATGCGCTTATCCTGGTTGGCTGAAACTGCCTCGTCGGGCAGCAAGATGCCCTGATAGGGCTTCGTTGCCGGCAGGGAGACCACGCCGAAAAGACCCGGCTTGATGAAGCCGTCCGGGTTCTCGACCGTAGCGCGCAGCAGGACCGTGCCTGTGGCATTGTCCACGCGGTTGTCCACGAAGTCGAGCGTGCCCTTGCGAGTCGGCTTCTCATCGCCCGTCAGCGCCACAAGGATCGGTACGCCCTTGCCCTTCTGCGTCTGGCCCATGCCGATACCGAGGCTACCCTGATATTTCAGGAACGAGCGCTCATCGACCGTGAAGCCAAAATAGATCGGATCGAGGGAGACAATCGTCGTCAGCTGGGTCTGATCAGTGATGACGATATTGCCTTCGGTGACCAGGCGCCGGCTGATGCGGCCCGAGATCGGTGCCTTCACCTCGGTGAAGTCGTAGTTGAGCTGGGCTTGGCGCAACTGCGCATCGGCGCTGTCGACATCGGCCTGCGCGGTCTGCGAGGCCTGACGGCGCTGATCGGTGACCTGTTCAGAGATGTTGCCGGATTTGCTCAGGGTCTGCGCACGGTCGAGGTCGGTCTGCGAGAAATTCAGGCGCGCTTTCGCCGAGACGAGTGCAGCCTGCGCCTGATCCAGCGCAGCCTTGTAGGGGCGACGGTCGATGACGAAGAGCAGGTCGCCCTTCTTGACCGTGGCACCGTCCGTGAAATTTACCTTATCGAGGTAACCAGTGACCCGGGCACGGACATCGACGATGTCCACCGGGTCGAAGCGGCCTGTATAGGTGTCGGTCTCGACGATCTCACGCACGACCGGCTTGGCGGTGGTGACCTTCGGCGGCGGCCCTCCCGGCGCCTGTGCCAGGGCTGGTCCGGCGCCGGTGGTCGCGACGAGGCCGAGGAGCGGAAGAAGTCGGAAGAGCGAGCGCATGCGCATATGGTTATTCCCTACGATGCGCCAGCTAGAGGTACGGCGCGTGGCATGTCGTGCGCTGCCACACATGATCAGCGGAATGCAGATGTTCGGCTGGACGATCTTTCGGCTCGAACTGATTCTGATCAGATCTCGATTGGCTCGCCTGAGCTGGCCCAATCCTTGAAACCGCCGGCATAATGTTCCTCGATGGACAGACCGGCTTGCTGCGCCGCGGACAGAGCGTGGACGGAGCGCACGCCCGACATGCAGGAAAAAACCGGACGCCGGCCGTCGCGTACGACCAAGTCAGCGATTTCTGCGGCGTCGAAAGTCGAGAGGGGATGCGTGATCGATCCAGGGATATGTCCCTGATCGAACTCGTGTTGTTCCCGTACATCGATCAACAGGAGCGATCGGTCGGCTAAGCCGGCCTTGATCGTATCCCGGTCCAAGCCGACAACCTTCATCCGTTCGGTCCCTGTCTGATGCCTGCCAGTGCCGGCGACCCCGGGTGACGCCTGTTCTTATTCGTCAGACGTCAGGACCGCAAACGACCCGCGCCAACACATCCTCGACCGTTGCGAAGTGATTTGTCCAGGTGGGCAGAGACCGGCCCGCCATCCGTTCGACCAAGGTACGACGCATTGCCGAATTCGGCTGCGCGAGGTTCTCCACGGTTTGTCTCCAGCCGAGACCATCGAGGGGATCCAGGAAGTGTGCAAATTCGCCGCCGATCTCGCGATGCACCGCAAGGTTCGACGCGACCACGGGAAGTCCACTGGCTGCCGCCTCCACGATGGGAAGCCCATACCCCTCGGCGAAGGACGGCATCAGCAGCGCCGTGCAAGAGCGCAGGAGTGCCGCGAGACCGTGGGTCGACAGGCCACTCACTTCGGTGACGCGCATCGCCATCGCGGGACAGCGCTCCAGCATGTCGATGATGTTCTCTGCTTCCCAACCCCGTCGGCCGACGAGCACCAAGCGTGGCGTGTTCGCGCCGTGGCGTTCGTGAAGGTCGCGCCAAAGATGCAGCAGCAAGAGATGATTCTTACGCGGCTCGATCGTGCCGCAGACGACGAAAGTCGGTCGATGGGGAATTCCGTAGGTCCCCTCTCCGAGGGGCTGGAACACTGGCTCAACGCCGAGCAGGGCCGTCGTGACGGACCGTTTTGGTAAGCCACGTGCCTCACAGTATCGGGAGAAGCGGTCACCGACATCCCGCGAATTGACCAGCACATGCGAGGCGTGGCGCGCGATGGTGTCCATCCGGATCCGGTGCCGCTCCGCTTCCCCCGGCCGACCGTATTCCGGGTAGTCGATCGGGATCAGGTCGTGGACGAAGAAGACCGCACGGATATCGCGGCGGTCGTAGAGCCAGTCGAAACGCTCGGGCTTGTCGAGGCGCAGGTGCGAGGTGTGCAGATAGATCGTGCCCTGGGGCAGTATGTCGGGTCCGCAAGCGGGCAACACGGTCGCTGCCGTTTCAGCCTGGATGCGGCGCCGTGTCGTGCTGCTCTGCCTGCGCGCCGTCTGCTTCGTACCAATTTCCGTCGGGCTGTCACTCAGCTCGGAAGCCAATCGGCGATAGATCGGGTCCTGGAGCGCATTGAGATCCTCGACCCAGCCCTCTGTCACCGCATCGACGATTCGGATCGCATCCTCCCTGTTGAGGACCTTCGGTCCGAGAAGGGTCGAGACCAACCCGAAGCGTTCACCGGCCTGCCCCAAAAAATGGCGTGCATAGGCCAGATCCACCCGGTCGATCCCGCTCGGGCTCGGGTGCCGCAGCCGCGTGATCAGGCGCGTCAGGTCGAAGGCAAGGCTCGGAACGGGTCGATGCGCGAGCGGCAAATTGGGAACAGGCATGATCCTCCGGTCGAGTTCAGGCGGACGGCCGTATGGCCACGGTCCGACTTTGGCCTATATGCCGATGCCTCAGCCTGAGGCTACCCGCGGCCTTTGCCGCCAACGAGAGCGACGGTCCCGTGTCTCCCGGATATCTGCCCTTCGCCGGCGCCCTCGATCTGCCAGCTTACACCTGCGACAATTGTGGATTTTGGCAGCGCCACTTCGAGAAGCCACCGGCTTGCCCGATGTGCCTCGACGCGCGCCACGTGGTGCCACAGAAAGGCTGGCAGTTCTGGAGTGAACGCGAGGCCCAGGACCGATTCCCCTGTCACTGGGAAGAACTCGAGGCTGGGATCTGGCGCTTTTGGAATGATCCCGTCTCCGGGATCGGTCCCAGCGCCTACCTGATCCAAACGCCAACCGGGAACATGGGCTTCGAGGCCTGTCCGGTCTTCAGCGAGGCGGCGCTCCAGCACATCGCTGCCCTCGGAGGAATGCAGGTGTTGTCCTCGTCCCATCCGCATGCGTACGGGGCGCTTGTGCAATTACAGGATCGCTTCGACCCCGAACTCTGCCTGCCTGCGGCGGATTTTGTCTGGAGTGCCGCCCTGCAAGTCTCCTGGCCCTACGATGATTTCCTGGAGCCCCTCCCCGGCCTAGAACTGCACCGGACCGCCGGCCATTTCGACGGCCATGCGATCCTCTTCGATCGAGCACGAAAAATCGTGTTCTGCGGCGACGCGCTGAAGTTCGAACTCGATCCGCACGATCTTCGTAAGGCGCTCACCATTTCCGCGCACAAGGCTTTCGTGCGCGGAGTGCCACTGACCACGAAAGAGTTACGACGCTATCGGGACGTTTTCGCGCAACTTGACTTCACCCAGACCTGGACACCTTTCGAACCGGCTGCGAATTGCGGCCGCGCCGAGGTCCTGGCTCTTCTGGACGGTATGTTGGCAACGCGTCCGCATGCCGCCCCCGTGCCGCTCGACAGCCTCACGCGTTGACGGCTCTTATCCTCGCGTCGCCGCCGTCTGGCCGAACATGACCTTCTTGGCATCCTCACTCAGCGCTTTACCGAAGTCAGGATTGATCTCTGGGGCCCGAGCGTAGGCAGCCTTGGTTGCCGGCCGCTCGGCGATGGCCTGGAACCAGCGCTTGAGATTCGGGAAATCTTCCAGGGACTGCCGCTGTTTCTCGTGCGGTACGATCCACGGATAACATGCCATGTCGGCGATGGTGTAATCCGCCCCGGTGACGAAGGAGCGGTCTGCAAGGCGCCGATCAAGGACGCCGTAAAGTCGGTTGGTTTCCTTGACGTATCGTTCGATGGCGTAGGGCACGGTCTCCGGCGCGTACTGGGTGAAGTGGTGGTTCTGACCGAGCATCGGTCCGAGACCACCCATTTGCCAGAATAGCCATTGCAGGACCTCTGCGCGGCTTGAAATATCACTGGCGATGAAGCGCTCGGTCTTTTCGGCCAAATAAAGCAAAATCGCGCCGGATTCAAAGAGCGAGATCGGTGGTCCGCCGCCGGTTGGCTCACGATCGACGATCGCCGGCATTCGGTTGTTTGGCGAAATATTCAGGAAGTCCGGCTTAAATTGATCACCTTTGCCTATATTCACGGGATGAAGAGTGTAGGAAAGGCCCGCTTCCTCAAGAAACATCGTCACTTTGTGGCCGTTCGGGGTCGGCCAGTAATACAGATCGATCATTGCGCTCTCCGTGGCAGGCGCGCGACGGGCGGGACCGATCGCGCCCGTCGGGGACGTGGTGTTCCCACAGCGTCAGGTCAAGCTTCTCGCATGGCAGCGGATACCGGCGCTCGGTCTATCCAATGCAATGTATTTGCAGAACGATAAATTCAGAGCTTTCATGCTTGCCTTACTTGTGATGCGAGGAGGAAGCAATGGTCAGCGCAATTTCGGCCAGCAGCGGCGGTCTTCTGGCGGCAACACAGCGCTACGCCACTGCGGCCGAGGGAATATCAACCTTCGGTACCAGCCTGCCGAGTGCAACCCAGGTCGATCTTTCGACAACGGCTGTTCAGCTCATTCAAGAACAAGCGAATATCGGTCTGAATACGGCAGTTCTAAAGTCGACTATCGATTCGGAACGCCAAGTTCTCGATATCCTGGCGTAACGAAGCGGAGACCATCGAAATTTTTCGAAGGATCGACGCCTATGGCAATCACCATTCCCATCACGCAAGTGGGTCTCATCCGAGCCACAGAGATCCTGCACGATGTCCGAAATACCGCGGCTCTCCGCCACGAGACCGAGCCGCGAACTGTTTCAGTTGTCGTTGAGCGGTTTCAGCAGAGCCTGGATCCGAGAGGTGACGATGAGGTGCCTGGGCAGAGTCGCCTTGTCGATGTGCGCGTCTGACCTTCGAGGCCAGTAGGTGGATTTCCGCGGTCTCGACGAAGAATCGTTAACGTCCGCCGCGTCTACTGCCTTTAGACACTAAGCCGGGAGACGTAGGGTGGAGCAGAATCGTCGGGCGGCCCGGCGCTCGGATGCTTTCCGTATCGGTTCGTTGGCACTGGACGTTGGTACCTCTGCAATTGACTGCCTTGTTTGGAATCAGTCGGAGACTGGTGCGCAGATTGAGGTCGAGTCACCTGCAGCCGTGCCGGATCAGTTCACCCTGATGATGTCCGCCTACGCCAAGCCGCGCCGCTGCCGCGTCGTTTGGCGCGATGGACGGAAACTCGGGATCACCTTCGTGATCTGAAGACGGGCGAAGGCTGACAACCGTCATTCGCTCAGGGTTTAAACGTCCAAGCCAGGCAGCAACCCAACGGAAAAATCGAGAACGACACGGATCCCACCAAGCCGAGAGTTGGTGGGATCCGTGTCGTTCTCGAATGGTGTAGGTCCAACTCCCACCGGCCAAGGCTGCTTGTTATGCTGCCTTGGAATCTTTCCCGCCCGCGGTATTCGCCTGTTGCATCATCTCACCAGAAACCCGACCCTTCGTGGCGATTTCACGCAGAGATTTGACCATCGCGTCGGTCTGGTCGCTGCTGCTCTGGTCGAAGCCGGTTCCGGTAGCCCAATCCTCGCCACGCCGCGCCATGAGCACGAAGGCTGCCACGCCACCAAAGAGGCTTCCCATCAAAGGAGCACAGATTAGTGCAGTCCAGATGCCTTGCGGCAGCAAGATCGCCATCGTCAACACGCTTCCACTGATGGCTGCCAGTAGGATCAAAATCATCGCTATGCCCTCGCTAGAGATTCCATAGCATGCGCCGACCTCTATTGGTCCTTCGATTGCGATTATCATGACCAGTGAGTTAAGGTGCGTTTTTCTGGTTATTGAATCCTGGCAGGAAACGGGCAGTCTTACCGAAGCATTCAGCAACATCTCGGGTCGGTACTCGGTCCCGCGGTTGCCCGCAGCATCAATCGCCAAAGGGGCATCATGCGGGGGACCGACGTTTTTCGTTTCCTCCAGGGAACGGGTCAGTTGGTGAGCCTCATCGCCGACATCCTGTTCGGCACCTGTTGCCATTTCCGTCTCGAAACCGTACGTCCCCTCTACGCGCAAGCGTGTCGGGGTGTAGCGCAGTCTGGTAGCGCATCTGGTTTGGGACCAGAGGGTCGTAGGTTCGAATCCTATCGCCCCGACCATTCGTTTGCCGCGGCTTTCCGGAGTTGGACCATCCGATGTCGAGCGCCCGCATTTATCAACCCGCGAAGGATCCGACGCAGTCCGGAACTGCGCGTGCGAAGGTTTGGGTGATCGAGTTCGATCAGACCTTGCCACGCGAAACGGACCCACTCATGGGCTGGACCGGCTCGTCAGATATGCTGCAACAGGTTCATCTCGAATTCGAAAGCAAGGAAGAGGCGGTAGCGTACGCAATCCGCTCAGGTCTCTCCTACCGGGTCGAGGAGCCGCAGAAACCGATTTTGCGTAAAGGATTGTCCTATTCGGACAACTTCAAGTTCAACAGAACGGCGCCCTGGACCCATTAAGACGAAGGGTTGCGCTCGTCAAAGCTGGATCAGAACCGTAACTGCCCCGAAGATCAGGACTGAGCCGACGGCCGCGGCGAGGAGGATCAAAGCGGCACGCGATTCGCGCAGATCGTTATTCATCATGGGAATAGACTATCTCGCCTCGTCGGCTTCGCCAACCTACCTTGGGCAAAACGCTGTCGCCCGAGTCGAAAAATCGCTTCTCGTTGTGTTAGTGGCATGAGCTTAGAAGAAGATCGGCCTTGCGGTGGCGTGATGCTCCACAAGGACTGTATCGTTGGCCGGATCGATTTCTTTCAGAACCGCATCGTAGCCCCAGAGATCGGCCAAGTGCTGCAGCACCCGCTTGGCATCGTCTTTTTGAAGCGTGATGCGGTTCAGAGCGCGGTGATGCACGATGAGGCGCCGATCGCCTTCGAGGTCGACGTCCACCACTTCGATGTCCGGATCTAGCCAAGCCACATCATATTGCCGGGCGAAGGAGCGACGCATCCTGCGGTAGCCGCGCTCGTCGTGGATCGCCTCGACGTAGAGCTCCGACTCGTCCGGATCGTCAACAACGTGGAATAGGCGCATGTCGCGCATGAGCTTAGGCGACAGGAACTGGGCGATGAAGCTCTCGTCGCGATAGTTCGCCCAGATGTCGCGCAGGGTCGCCATCGCGTCGCCCGTGCCGGCGATCTCTGGGAACCACTCTCGATCCTCCTCGGTCGGCTGCTCCACGATACGGGCGATGTCCTGCATCATGGCGAAGCCGATGGCGTAAGGATTATGGCCGTTATAGCCGCGCTCATTGTAGTTTGGCTGACGCACGACATTGGTGTGGGACTGCAGGAACTCAAGATAAGCTGCCTCCCCAATCAGACCTTTCTCGGAAAGGGAGTTCATGATCCGGTAATGGCAATAGGTGGCGCAGCCCTCATTCATCACTTTGGTCTGGCGCTGCGGATAGAAATATTGAGCCACGAGGCGCACGATGCGCAGAATCTCACGCTGCCAAGGGCGCAGTCGGGGCGCAGCCTTCTCGAGAAAGTAGAGGATGTTTTCCTGCGGGAGTTCGAGCAAGGCCTTGCGTCGCTCCGCTGCCGCATCCGGGCGCCCGGTAGACACCTTCTGCGGCAGGGTGCGCCAAAGGTCGTTGTAGATTTGCTCGCCGTGTTCAGCGCGCTCGCGCTCGCGGCGCTGCTCGGAAGCGAGATCAGGTCGCTTCTTTCGCGGGTAGCGGTGGACCCCCTGGCTCATCAGCGCATGAGCGGCATCAAGCACGGCTTCCACTGCCGCATGGCCGTAGCGCTCCTCGCAGCGCGAGATGAAACCCTTGGCGAAGTCGAGATAGTCGAGGATGCCTTCAGCATCGGTCCATTGCTTGAACAAGTAGTTGTTCTTGAAGAAGTGGTTATGGCCGAAGGCTGCGTGGGCGATGACCAGAGTCTGCATCGTCGCCGTGTTTTCCTCCATGATGTAGGAGATGCACGGGTCCGAGTTGATGACGATCTCGTAGGCAAGTCCCATCATCCCACGCCGGTAGCCGGCTTCGTGCTGGGCGAAGTGCTTGCCGAACGACCAGTGCTTGTAGAACAGCGGCATGCCGATCGACGCGTAGGCGTCGAGCATCTGCTCGGCAGTGATGATCTCGATCTGGTTCGGATACCAGGACAAGCCGAGGTCCCTCGCCTCGGCTTCGCAGGCGTCATGGATGCGCCGAATCGTGTCGAAGTCCCAATCGTTCCCGGTGAAGAGCGGCTCCTGCCCGCCGGAGATATTCTGGGGCGTGGGGCGGATAATGCTGCCGACCATGCGATGTACGCCTTCCTGGAGGGTGACTGTCCCGCGCGGCCAGTGTGGCGATACGCGGGCGCCTAAGCCTCGGCTTCCGCCCGGGTGTCCTTGCGCCCGAACAGTTCGCGGAACACCGGGTAGATGTCGCGGCGGTGATTGACCTTGCGCATGGCGATGGGCGCGCCCGTCTTCGCCAAGCCCTCGTAGGTGCGCCACAGGGTGGTGCGGTGCTCGACGAAGCCGGCCCGAGGGCCGTTCTCGTCGCCGACCTCCAGGTAGGCAAAGTGCTGGCAGGCCGGCAGGATATGGGCGCGCAGGAGTTCGGTCGAGGTCGGGCCGTCGCTGGAGACGTTGTCGCCGTCGGAGGCCTGCGCGGCGTAGATGTTCCAGTCGTTCGGGTCGTAGCGCTCGGCGATGACGCGCTTCATCTCGACCAGCGCCGAGGACACCAGGGTTCCGCCGGTTTCGCGCGATCCGAAGAATGTTTCCTCGTCCACCTCGGTCGCCTTGTCGGTGTGGCGGATGAAAACGATCTCCACGTGCCGGTAGCGCCGGGTCAGAAAGATATGAAGCAGGATGTAAAACCGCTTGGCCAAGTCCTTCATATGCTCGGTCATCGAACCCGACACATCCATAAGGCAGAACATCACTGCCTGCGCCACCGGGCGGGGATACGGCTCGAAGCGGCGATAGCGGAGGTCGAGTGGATCGACGTAAGGAATGCGCTTCGTACGCTCCTTCAGAGCAGATAGAGCCAGCAACATGTCAGGCAGGTCGGGATCGCTTGACGGCGCGGCGACAATCCGCGCTTCGAGGGCCGCGATCTCGTCGGGCTTCGGCCGCTTCAGGGCGATGCGGCGCGACATCGAGTTACGGAGGGTGCGTGTCAGCGCGAGGTTGGCGGGGGAGCCCGAGGTTGTGTAGCCAGCGCGTCGCAGCCCTTCCGTCTCCACCACCGAGAGGCGGCGCTTGGCCAGATCCGGCAGTTCGAGGTCCTCAAGGAAGAGTTCGAGGAACTCGTCTCGGGTGAGCACGAAGCGGAAGGCATCCTCGCTGTTCTCGGAGCCCTCCCCGCCC
>NZ_JAGHKN010000109.1:0-607 GCF_023093475.1 Methylobacterium sp. 37f | reverse complement strand
TCATCTCGCCGTTGGCCCAGAACCGGCTGCCGTCCTTTCGAACATGCCAGCGCTCGTCGGCGCCCCGCCCGGACAGCAGGGCCAAGGCCATTTCCTGCTCTGGGACGCCGTTCGCGACGTCCTCGTCGGTGAAGAAGACATGGGCGGGCTTGCCACGCATCTCGGCCTCGTCTCAACCGAGGATACGTTCGGCGCCCGGGGACCAGCTCGTCACCATGCCGGCGAGATCCAGTGAGACGATGGCGTAGTCGAGGGCGCTCTCAAGAATCGCCGTGTTGCGTCGGTCGGTCTCACGACGTTGGCGCAGGGACCGGCGTAGCGCCAGGGTCGTCATGACCTGATGGGCGAGGGTGCGAAGCACGAACGCTTGGGAGGGCGTCAGCTTGTTGGGCTTGGTATCGAGCACGCACAGCGCCCCGAGGGCGACGCCGTCGGCAGTTCGCAGCGGAGCTCCCGCATAGAAGCGGACTTCGGGTCCGCCGGTCACCAGGGGGTTGTCCGACGTACGCGCGTCGAGGGTCAGGTCCTCGATCTCGAACACGTCGTCCTGCTGCACGGTGTAGGCGCAGATCGATTGGGACAGCGGCGTCTCGTTCCGTCCGAAGCC
>NZ_JAGHKN010000108.1:0-607 GCF_023093475.1 Methylobacterium sp. 37f | reverse complement strand
TCATCTCGCCGTTGGCCCAGAACCGGCTGCCGTCCTTTCGAACATGCCAGCGCTCGTCGGCGCCCCGCCCGGACAGCAGGGCCAAGGCCATTTCCTGCTCTGGGACGCCGTTCGCGACGTCCTCGTCAGTGAAGAAGACATGGGCGGGCTTGCCACGCATCTCGGCCTCGTCCCAACCGAGGATACGTTCGGCGCCCGGGGACCAGCTCGTCACCATGCCGGCGAGATCCAGTGAGACGATGGCGTAGTCGAGGGCGCTCTCAAGAATCGCCGTGTTGCGCCGGTCGGTCTCACGACGTTGGCGCAGGGACCGGCGTAGCTCCAGGGTCGTCATGACCTGATGCGCGAGGGTGCGAAGCACGAACGCTTGGGAGGGCGTCAGCTTGTTGGGCTTGGTATCAAGCACGCACAGCGCCCCGAGGGCGACGCCGTCGGCAGTTCGCAGCGGAGCTCCTGCATAGAAGCGGACTTCGGGTCCGTCGGTCACCAGGGGGTTGTCCGACGTACGCGCGTCGAGGGTCAGGTCCTCGATCTCGAACACGTCGTCCTGCTGCACGGTGTAGGCGCAGATCGATTGGGACAGCGGCGTCTCGTTCCGTCCGAAGCC
>NZ_JAGHKN010000107.1:0-638 GCF_023093475.1 Methylobacterium sp. 37f | reverse complement strand
GGACAGACGCCCAGCGCAGCGGTGGTCCGGGCAAGAAGCAACAGTCCGGACGGATCGAGCGTCAGTTCATCGACGTGCAACCCATCGGGCATTGTCGGTAGAGACGGGTTCGAGATCAGCATCCGACGCCTCCTCGGTCATGGTGAGGATCAACGCTCAAGAGCCAGATCTGACTCCGTCAGCACCAAAAGTGCGGATGAACCCAGATTATGACCTGATCGTTCTGCAGATCCCGTTCCGCGGCCTTCTTCCCGCGAATGCAATTTGGTCGCTCGACCATGACGACGAGGCGGGCCATCACCGCGTATTCGAGCACGCGTGTCGGATGATCGACGACTACGTTGCTGAAAATCTCAAGTGGACGTTGGCCCACGGCATCCCGACCCTCGTGTGCAATCTTATGGTGCCGCAATCCGACCTGACGGGACGCCTTCTGCCCAGGTACGATCTGCGCAACACGATGTATTTCGTCGAGGAGTTGAACCGGCATATAGGCCGGACGATTCAGCAGTACGCCAACGTCTACCTGCTCGACGTCGACAAGGTCTCGGCTTCGTTGGGGCGCCGATATGCGCAGGATGACGGGGTCTTTTGGTTCACCCACAGCTCGCTCATGCCGATGGGTTCGGATCAGGATG
>NZ_JAGHKN010000106.1:0-640 GCF_023093475.1 Methylobacterium sp. 37f | reverse complement strand
GAACGATCCGGCGCTCGGCATCGACTGGCCGGTGACGGACGCCGACGCGCAGCTCTCGGCCAAGGACCGGATCGCCCCACGGCTGGCCGATCTTCCGCCGCTTTTCTGAAGCCTGTACAGGGGGGGGACGCGGCCGGATACGACAGCGCCGCACCGCCCGATCGTCCGCCCGTCCCGACTTCACGAGAGACCGTTCATCCCATGCGCATCCTGGTAACCGGCGGCTGCGGCTTCATCGGATCGGCCCTGGTGCTGCACCTGGTGCAGGATCTCGGACACGAGGTGGCCACCCTGGACGCGCTGACCTACGCGGCCAATCCGATCTCGCTCCAGCCCCTGGCCGACGATCCCCGCCACCGCCTGGTGGAAGCCGACATCTGCGACCCGAAGGCGGTCCACGCCCTCTACGCCGATTTCCGGCCCGAGGCCGTGATGCACCTGGCCGCCGAGAGCCACGTCGACCGCTCGATCACCGATCCGGGCGCCTTCATCCGCACCAACGTGGTCGGCACGCAGGTGATGCTCGACGGCGCCCGCAGCCATTGGGACGGGCTCTCGGGCACGGCCAGGGCGGGGTTCCGCTTCCTCCACGTCTCCACCGACGAGGTCTACGGCTCGCTGCCGCCGGACGGCTTCTTCA
>NZ_JAGHKN010000105.1:0-729 GCF_023093475.1 Methylobacterium sp. 37f | reverse complement strand
CAGGTGATGCTCGACGGCGCCCGCAGCCATTGGGACGGGCTCTCGGGCACGGCCAGGGCGGGGTTCCGCTTCCTCCACGTCTCCACCGACGAGGTCTACGGCTCGCTGCCGCCGGACGGCTTCTTCACCGAAGACAGCCGCTACGATCCGCGCTCGCCCTACTCGGCCTCCAAGGCCGCCTCCGACCACCTGGCCCGCGCCTGGCACGAGACCTACGGCCTGCCGGTGCTGGTGACCAACTGCTCGAACAATTACGGCCCGCGCCACTTCCCCGAGAAGCTCATTCCCCTGATGATCCTCAACGCGCTCGAGGGCAAACCGCTGCCGGTCTACGGCGACGGCCTCAACGAGCGCGACTGGATCCATGTCGAGGACCATGCCCGCGGCCTCGTGGCCGTGCTCGAGAAGGGGCGGCTCGGCGAGACCTACCTGCTCGGCGGGCGCTCGGTGCGCAACAACCTGGCCGTGGTCAAGGCGCTGTGCGCCGCCTTCGACCGCCTGCGCCCGGAGCACGCGCCCCACGACCGGCTCATCACCTCCGTCACCGATCGGCCCGGCCACGACCGGCGCTACGCCATCGACCCGTCCAAGGCCGAGGCCGAGGTGGGGTGGCACCCGACCAAGGACTTCGAGCAGGCGCTGGAGGAGACCGTGCGCTGGTATCTGGCCAACGAGTCCTGGTGGCGCCCGATCCGCGCGGGGCGCTACACCGGCGAGCGCCTCGGCCTC
>NZ_JAGHKN010000104.1:0-744 GCF_023093475.1 Methylobacterium sp. 37f | reverse complement strand
CTGAGGGTTGGGGCGAGCACCTGCTCGACATAGGCCAGGAACCAGTCTCGCGTCATCGGCCCGTCGAGCACCATGGGCGCGCTCATCCCCGACATGCGCAAGCCCGCAACGAACGTCGTCGTCAGCCAGTGGCCATGCGGGATGCCCGAGCGTAGGCGCTGACCGCGAGCACAGCGACCGCGCAGGCGCGCCATACGGGTGGAAAGGCCGGTCTCATCGATGAAGATCAGGCGCTCGGGATCGAGGTCAGGCTGCGCGGCAAACCACGCCTCACGGGATGCGGCCACGTCGGGGCGATCCTGTTCGGTCGCATGCGCCGACTTTTTTTCCATGTCACCGCCCGGCGGGCGAAGAAACGCCACAGCGTACCCAATCCGACCGAGACGCTGCGCTCGGTACGCAGGCGCTCCTGCATCTCGGCAAGCGTGATGTCGTCTTTCTCATCGATGAGGGCGAAGAGGAAGGCTTCGTGCTCGTCGAGCTTGGAGCCAGGTGGACGGCCCTGACGCTGAGCCCGCGTCTCCCCTGTCCTCGTGGCGTGCGCAGCCCAGCGGATCACCGTGGCGATACCGACCCGATAGCGCAGGGCCGCGGCCCGGCGGGACAGACCTGCGCCCACTGCGTCCAGGACGCGAATGCGCAGATCGTGACTGTAGGCACGGGCCATGGCGATCTCCCTGACGAACCTTCAGGGATCAACGCTCACCTCGCCGCAACGACTCAGGGATCGTGGAAAACGCTCTA
>NZ_JAGHKN010000103.1:0-751 GCF_023093475.1 Methylobacterium sp. 37f | reverse complement strand
TGCCAGATAGGGGCGCCGCCATCGATTGAGGCCGCACGCACCACACTGCCGACGATCTCGCCGTTGAGGATGAGATCGTAGCTGCCGGGGGCGAGGCGGTGAAGCGTGTATGTCATCGGCCGCCCAGGAGCTTCCTTCAATGTGAACCACGCCGCACTACCGCCGCTTCCGGCCGCTCCTGTTCGTCGTGGGCCTCGTCGAACAACCGGATGGCCGTGGTGGCTGACGCTTTCCAGCACGCCTTGGACCTGGGGACGACGCTACAGCCTGTGTCGGCCGCGATCCTGACACCGATCCCGCCGAGGCCGTCACGGCGCTTCGTGGGTCACGGCGAACCCGGATCGAACGTCATCGCCCTCCGGGTCGGTTAAGGCCATCGAATCAGGAGATCGAGACGGTTGAGACGACGTTCACCAGTCCGATAGGATGTAGACGCCTTTCGCGTCTGGTCGCTGGGGAAAGCTCATGCCGTCGACATCACAGGGATCATCGAGCGGGGTGCGTACGATGGGACCAAGATACTGGACCGCCTACTTCGAGGCGATTGCCGCTGGGTCGCTACTGTCGAAGCCGCACACAGCACGTCGCAGAGCCGGAGATGCGGCGCGTGACTGTCCTTATCCCGACATCGCGGCGGCGGGATTGGCGAAGGTAAAGGCCGCGATCCAGGCGCAGGCGGGGCTCACCTCTTAGCGTTCCGCCCCGCCTGCCATGCACCAGACGCTGAGGATGCCTGATGTCTTAAAAACGA
>NZ_JAGHKN010000102.1:0-759 GCF_023093475.1 Methylobacterium sp. 37f | reverse complement strand
CGGGCGACAGCGTGACCATGGACGTCACCCTGATCGTGCCGGTGGCCATGGAAGAGAAGCTGCGCTTCGCCATCCGTGAAGGCGGACGCACCGTCGGCGCCGGCGTCGTCGCCGCCATCAACGAGTAGTCCTGATCCGGTCGGCCCGAGCGGCCGCCTGATATGACGCCAAGTACGGCGCTCCGGTTTTAGTCCGGGGCGCCGTGCGCGTTTTAGCCGGCGTCGGCACCTGCCGACTGCCTGCAATCGAGACGGCGAAGGATCTTTGTCGACCGCGCAGTTTGACCATTGCGGAGCCACGGCGACCGGTCTATAGCAGCGCCGCGGCGAAGGACTTGTCCCTCGCGTAGGAGTGTAGCTCAACTGGTCAGAGCGCCGGTCTCCAAAACCGGAGGTTGCGGGTTCGAGTCCCTCCACTCCTGCCACTTGGATTTTGCCAACTGGCCGCGTCAAACCAGTCGACCCTCCCATCCCCGTTCCTTCGAGCTGATCGTTCATCCGCGAAGTCCGGTCGGGCGTAGTCGACAAGCCCGGCGACTTGCGTTAGAGCGGTCGCCTTCCGAGATCGATGAAGGCCGTTGATGCTGGCTCCCTCCGGAGCCGCCGCATTGCGCTTTCCCGAAGCTCGGGCCGATCTCCCTGTTGTTGGCGCCATGGCATCGAACGAAGCATCGAAGAAAGTGGACCTCGCGCGCACTCCGCAGCGCGGCTCCGCCACGCCGACGCCCCCGCGGGCGACACCGCCCGCCCGCCCGACCCC
>NZ_JAGHKN010000101.1:0-945 GCF_023093475.1 Methylobacterium sp. 37f | reverse complement strand
TACGCCAACGTCTACCTGCTCGACGTCGACAAGGTCTCGGCTTCGTTGGGGCGCCGATATGCGCAGGATGACGGGGTCTTTTGGTTCACCCACAGCTCGCTCATGCCGATGGGTTCGGATCAGGATGTCCGCATCGAGCCGATGGCTCACGTCTATGAGCACTATCACACCGACCTTCCGAAATTTATGAGCGCGCTCTGGCAGGAAATTGCTGCGTCCTACCGGACCCTCCGGGCGGCCGATGCCGTCAAGCTGGTGGTCGTCGACCTTGACGATACGCTCTGGCGCGGTGTGAGCGGCGACGACGCGGTGATTGGCCCCGAGATGATCGAAGGGTGGCCCCTCGGCATCATCGAGACGCTGATGCACCTGAAAAAGCGCGGCGTGATGCTCGGCATCATCAGCAAGAACGACGAGGCCCGTATCCGCTCGATCTGGCCGCGCATCTTCGGATCGCACATGTCGCTCGACGATTTTGCCGTCGTACGGATCAATTGGACTCCCAAATCCGAGAACATGGCTGCGATCCTACGCGCAGTGAACGTGCTCCCCCATTCCGTGGTCTACGTCGACGACAACCCGGTCGAGCGCGCCGAGATGGCCCACGCCTATCCTGGCATACGGGTCCTGGGCCGCTATCCGTTCTATCTCCGGCGGACACTCGCGTGGGCACCGGAAACCCAGGTCGCCAGCATCACCGACGAGTCGGGCCGTCGAACGCAGATGATCCAATCCCAGGTCGTGCGCGAGGAAGCCCGGGCGACGCTGCCCCGATCCGTGTTCCTCGCTACGCTGGAGATTGAGGTTTCGGTCTTCCCGGTGTCCTATGGTTCGGCTCGGTTCGCGAGGGCTTTCGAACTCATCAATAAAACCAACCAGTTCAACACGACGGGGCGGCGGTGGTCGGCCGATGCGATCAAGGCGGCGATGGACGCCGGCATGACC
>NZ_JAGHKN010000100.1:0-957 GCF_023093475.1 Methylobacterium sp. 37f | reverse complement strand
CGGTCACCAGGGGGTTGTCCGACGTACGCGCGTCGAGGGTCAGGTCCTCGATCTCGAACACGTCGTCCTGCTGCACGGTGTAGGCGCAGATCGATTGGGACAGCGGCGTCTCGTTCCGTCCGAAGCCGGTCTCGGCCTTGAACCATTGGCGTTCGCCGTCCAGGAGCGAGATCAGCGACACGGGCATGCCGCAAGTTTCCGACGCCACCCTGACGATGTCGTCGAACTCGGTCTCGGCGGGCGTGTCGAGGATGTCGTAGCTCGCCAGTTCGTGCCGGCGAAGTCCATCGACCTGTTTGTTGCCTCCCGCCATGGCCCTCCAGCCGACTTCCGATGCTGTTGCGGCCTACTGCCGACCGAAAAGCGGTCTGCCGTTAAACGCCTCACCGCACAATGGTATTCGAAGGTTCTGGAGCGTCTCCGTGCGACGATGGCCGGATCGTTCGGGAGCGGTTCGTCCAGAGTGCTACGCCCCCATAGGTGGTGGTTCTCGGCGCCAGCCCAAGACCGCCGCTACTTCTTGAGGGACTCGGGATGTTTTTCCGACGGCAACCTATTGCGGACATGGTGCCGGACAACCGAGGGACTGAAGGGCTTCGCGATGAACGTCGCCCCGTCCGGCAGGTCTCCGCGTTCGGGTCGTACGTGGCCGGAGGCCACGACGATGGTGATGTGCGGCCACAACTCGGCGGTCCGACGCGCGAGGTCGAAACCGTCACCATCGCCCGGCATCTGCACGTCCGTGAACAGCAACTGCACCTTGCCGTGGTGCTCGTCGAGCACCCTGATCGCCTGGGCCACGTTCATCGCCTCCAGCACCGCGAAGCCCGCATCCTCCAGGATATCGGTAGCATCCATCAGGATCAGGGCGTCGTCGTCGACCACGAGGGCGAAGGGCGCATCGGAAGGGCCAGGCAGGGTCATCAAGGGGTAAGGCCAACCTCGTCCAGAGGTTGC